>NZ_LGHL01000262.1 GCF_001908205.1 Bradyrhizobium sp. NAS80.1 | reverse complement strand
TTCCGTCGCGGCACCGCGGCCCGCATAATCCGCTGAACCGCCGGATACGGACCCGTATGTCCGGTGGTGTGGGAGGGGCGGCGTCGCGAGACGCCCCCCTATCCCGATTTTGGGGCAAACTCTCTCCACCCGTCATTCCGGGGCGCGCGAAGCGCGAGCTACGATGCGCAATTGCGCATCCGAGAATCCATAACCACGAATGTCAGTTGGCTATCCCGGAATAGAGATCATCCCAATTCGGGTTTTTCTCCTCGATCAGGCGGGTCTTCCAATCCCGCCGCCACTTCTTGAGTTCTTTCTCGCGGGCGATGGCACTCGAAGGATCGTCTCTCCCTTCGTCATTCCGGGGCGGCGCGAAGCGCCGAGCCCGGAATCCATATCCACGAACGTCAATTGGCTATCCCCGGATAGAGATCATCCCAGTTCGGGTTCTGCTCCTCGATCAGGCGTGTCTTCCAGTCCCGCCGCCACTTCTTGAGCTCTTTCTCGCGGGCGATGGCGCTCGAAGGATCGTCGAAAATCTCGAATAGGACGAGCTTGTCGACGCCGTATTTGGTCGTGAAACCCGGAACGGTTTTCATCCTGTGCTCGTATACTCGGCGAACGAGGTCGTTGGTCACGCCGATGTAGAGCGTACCGTGCTTCTTACTTGCTAGGATGTAGACGTAGTACGCCAAAAGATCCGCCTGTGGTTATGGACTCCGGGCTCGCGCTTCGCGCGCCCCGGAATGACGGAGGAGAGACCTCCCCCCTCACCACACCTTCCCCATCCGCTCGAAGCGCGGCTCGCCCTGTTCGTTGAGCGACCAGAAGATCCGCACCGCTCGGCCGACGAGATTGTCCATCGGCACGAAGCCCATCACGGTCATCACGCGGCTGTCGGTCGAGTTGTCGCGGTTATCGCCGAGCACGAAGAAATGGCCCGGCGGCACCGTGTAGACGTTGGTATTGTCGAGATAGCCGTTGTCGATGCAGTCGTAGGTCACGTAGGACGCACCGTTCGGCAGCGTCTCGCGCCAGCGCTTGACCTTTGCGCCGGCATCGCCCCCGCAAATGGAGCCGGCGAATACCTCCTTCAGGGCGACGCGCGTCACCGGCTTGTCGTTGAGGATGAGCTGCTCCTGCCGCATCTGGATGCGGTCGCCGGGCAATCCGACCACGCGCTTGATGTAGTCGACGGACGTATCCTTCGTCGTGCGAAACACGACGACGTCGCCGTAATCGGGGTCGGCGGCCCGGAATCGGCCCGAGATCCAGGACGGCGCGAAGGGAAACGAATAGCGGCCGTAGCCATAGGCGTATTTGGCAACGAACACATAGTCGCCGACGACCAGCGTCGGGGCCATCGAACTGGACGGGATGTTGAACGGCTGGAACAGGAAGAAGCGAAACAGGAACGGCGGCGACCACAGCGCTGGGATCAGCAGGATCAGGATGACGATGGCCTTCCATTCGCGCGATTGCGCCGACGGCCGGATGGTTTCCTGAAGAGTGGTCATGTGCCTGCCCGATCAAGACTGTAGCCGTCGCGAGATTACGCAACCTTTGCGCGCGTGCGCAATCCCTGCACTCTCTGGACTTGGTCGCGCCGCGCTTGGATCGCGTTCATGCGCAGCCAGGCGCCCGTCAGTCGCGCGCAAAATCCCTGAAGCAGTGGCGCACCCATTCGATCGTGAGCCGCGTCGCCGGATCGCGCTTGAGGTGGTTCTGCACCAGCAGCCAGACGTCGCGCCGCCTGGGCAAAAGCGTCGCGCGCAGGCTGCGGTCGGCCAGCAAAGCCCCGCAGCTATGTTCGGGCAGCACGCCGACGGCCTGATGCGACTGGATCATGGTCCTGATGATGCGGACATTGTCGGTGACACAGCGAGCATTCGTCAGCCGCTTAGCACGCAAGAATTGCGCTTCAGGAATTGCGTCGAGCTCGTCCGGATAGACACAGGCGACCGGCTCGCTGCCTGCGCGATCGGCAGGTTCGAAGAAATACAGCCTGACATCGCCAAGCTTCGAGATCGTGAAGTCGCCCTTCTCCGGCTTGCGCAGGCGGATGGCGAGGTCGGCCTGCCAACGCGAGAACTTGACGTTGCCGCTGGAGGTCAGGAATTGCAGCGTGAGGCCGGGGTGATCGCGCAGGAAGGCGCTGGCGTGTGGCGCCAGCAGCTCTTCGGCGACCGCATTGGTCGAGGCGATGCGCAGGCGGCCGACCGGGCCCGGCTGGCTCTCACCGATGCGATCGATCGCCGCGACATGCGCGGCCATCGCGCTGACATGCTCGAGCACCGCCTCGCAATGCCGGGTCGGCCGGCGCAGGCCGTCGACTGCATCGAACAGCGGCACGCCGAGATCGCGCTGGATGCGCGCGAGCCGGCGACCGACGGTGGTCTCGTCGATGCGCAGCCGCGCGCTGGCGCCGGCATAGGTGCCCTCGTCCCTCACCGCCGCGATGATGCGCAGATCGTCCCAGTTCATCGGCGCGAGCCTAGCAGGCACCGCCGGTCCCTGCAAATCTGCAGCCATATGCTGCAATAGTCCTGCACAATGGCAGGCTCCCGCCGCGCTAGGGTTGCGTCATCCGATACTCCCTTAGAAGGCCTGACCAGCATGACCGCTCCAAAGACCCTGCTCGAACTTTCCGGCGCCGATCTCAATCCGCCAAAGCTCACTGATTCCTGCCTCGTGCTGATCGACATCCAGAACGAATATCGCGCCGGCCCCCTCGCATTGCCGGATGCGGAGCCCGCGATCGTCATCGCCGCGAACCTGCTCGCGCGCGCACGACAGAGCGGCGCTGCGATCTTCCATGTCGCGCACAAGGGACGTGCCGGTGGCCTGTTCGACCGCGAGGCCGAGCGCGGCGCGATCGTCAAGAGTCTGACGCCGCTCGCGACCGAGCCCGTGATCGAGAAGGCGCTGCCGAACGCTTTTGCCGGCACCGACCTGCAAGCCCGGCTGGCGGCAACCGGACGCACCAACATCGTGCTGGCGGGCTTCATGACCCACATGTGCGTCAGCTCGACCGCGCGCGCCGCGCTCGACCTCGGCCTGCGCACCACGATCGCGGCCGATGCCTGCGCCACCCGCGACCTGCCCGATGGGCACGGCGGCGCGCTATCCGCAAGGACCATCCACGAGGTCGCGGTGGCGGAATTGTCGGATCGTTTCGCGATCATCGCGCGCAGCGACGCGCTGACCTGACGGAGCGCAACGATGCTGCAGCTCTATTTCTTTCCAATGGCCTGCTCGCTCGCCAGCCGCATCGCGCTGATGGAGGCCGGCATCGAGGCGCACTATCACCTCGCCCATATATGGACGAAGGAGGTCGTGGACGACGGCAGCGACTTCCGCGGCATTTCGCCGAAGGGCGCGGTGCCGGTCCTGGTCCTGGAGAACGGCGAACGGCTGACCGAAAGCGCGGCGGTGCTGCAATACATTGCCGATTTGAAGCCTGAGGCGGGCCTTGCGCCACGGTTCGGCGATCCCGATCGCTATCGCCTGCAGGAATGGCTGAGCTTCATCGGCGCCGAGATCCACAAGGCGTTCCTGTTTCCGACCTTCTGGTACAAGGATGACGGCTCGCTTGCCAAGCCGCGAGCGAGGATCGCGCAGACATTGTCGGTGCCATCAGCGCATCTTGCGGACCGCGAATTCCTGGTCGGTAACCGGTTCACCGTCGCGGATGCCCACCTCACCTGGGCCTTGCTGCTGCTCCGTCCGGCAGGCGTCGACATCGCGCAATGGCCGTCGTTGTCAGCCTATATCGAACGCATGCAGGCGCGCCCCGCCGTCCTGGGCGCGATTGCGACGGAGATGGCGCTGCGCAAGACCGTGGCGGCAAACCCGGCGTGACAGGTCGCGCGATGATCGGATGAACAAGGCAGCCGGGCCCGCGCCGGCGCTGCGCTCACGCGTTGCACCGATGTGTCTGGTGCAGGCGATGACGACGGGCTAGATCTTGCGACCGACTGACGTTTCACAACGGGAACAAGATCATGACATCGCATGACACTGCGAAGCTATTAGCCGGCAAGGTTGCGCTGGTGACCGGTGCGGGGCGCGGGCTCGGCCGCGCGTTTGCAGAGAAGCTTGCCGCACTCGGCGCTGACGTCGCCATCCACGGCATGCGCGAAAACGGGCCGGCGGAATATGGCGAGGGCACCACCCTCACCGCGGTCGCCGCACAGATCGGCCAGCAATTCGGTGTCCGCAGCCGGCGCGTGCTCGGCGATCTCACCAAGGGCGACGACATCACGCGCGTGGTTGCCGAGACGGAAGACGCGCTCGGCCCGATCGACATCCTCGTGCACAATGCCGGCGGCGACATCGCGGCGGCCGGCGGCAAGCCCGATCCGAACGACGCGGTGAACATCAAGGAGGCCGATGTGCGCGCGGTGCTGGAGCGCAATCTGCTCAGCACCATCCTGACCTGCCAGGTGGTCGCGCGCGGCATGATGGAGCGGCGACGAGGCCGCATCGTCACGCTTGGCTCGGTCGCCGCCTTCAAAGGGCGCACCAACGGCTCGATCTATGCGGTGTCAAAGGCAGGCGTGACCCACTTCACGCGATGTCTGGCCGACCAGCTCCGCCCCTACGACATCGCCGTCAATTGCATCGCGCCCGGCGATACCCGCACCGGCCGTTTCCTCGGCACCCGCGCGGTGGACCCGAACCGGATGGTCGAAACCGGCACGCTCGATCGCATCGCGACCGTCGACGAGGTCGCGCGCGTCGTCGAATTCTTCGCAGGTCCCATGGGTGCGTTCGTCTCGGGCCAGGTGTTGAGGATCGACGGCGGCGGACAGTGCTGGCCGGGCTGAAAACAGCGCCCGCGAAGCGGAAAAAGAAAGGGCCGCTGCAAGCGGCCCTTTGCACCATCCAAAATTGGCCGCGGATCACTGCACCCGCGCCAGCACCGCAAGCTTGCGGATGCCCTTGTTGCGGTAGGCGTCGAGGAACGCGTAGTAGTCCTTGAACGACACGCAGCCGTTGGAGTCGCCGTTCGGCCCGAGCATGAAGGTGTGGGCGAGCAGGCCGTCGCGGCCATAGATCGCGCTCTCGCCGCCGATCGGGGTCAGGCGCAGCGCCGGCACGCCGTGGAACAGCGCTTCGCGCGGCTTCAGCGTGTAGATGTGCGGCGGCGTCACGCCGCGCATGCGCACGCGCTGGGAGCGCGGATCGTCGAGGTTGGAGCCGAGGCCGGAATGCGCCTCGAGCTTGGTGCCGTCGGGCAGATAAACCGTCTTCGCGGTGATGTCGTAGACCGCGGTGTCGCGCTCATAGGGCGGCGCACCGCCGAACATCGGATTCTGCTCCTTCGGCGCGATGGCAGCGGTCACGCTGGCATCGGCCGAGGCATAGGCCAGCAGTCCGCCGGACGACTCACGCTTGCCCCAGAGCTTCTCGACCATCGACTGGCGCGGCCCGGTGATCGACATCACCGCCGCCTTGGCGCGATCGGCGAAGGATTTTGGTTTTGCTTCAGGCGCCGGCACGACCTGGGCCGGATCCGCCGAGGCCACCTGCACCGGCGCATCAGCGCCGCGCTTGGCCTTCGCAGCATCCGCGATCTTCGCAGGGCCCTGCGGCTTCAACACGTCCGCGACCTTCGCGATCACGCCGGGCTTCGGGGTGTCCTTCGACGTGTCCTTGGCCTCGGCAACCCTGGTTGCGGGGGCGGCGGGCGCGGCGCTGGCCGCATTCGATTCCACGCCCTGCGTCGCAGCCGCGGCAAAGCGCTCGTTGAACATCTCGCGCGAGATCGGCGCGGCGACCTGCAGCCGGTCGGGCAGCAGCGCGAAGGCCTCGTTGATGGCCTCGCTCGCTTCGCGCAGCGCTACCTTGGGCGCGCGCTTGATCACGGGCTCGTCGTAGCCGGTGCTGCCGACCGTCGGATAGACGCTGGCGCCGAGGATGTTGCTGTAGACGGCCCAGCCGGCGCCGAGCACGACGCAGCCGATCGCCGCGGCGCCAAGCCAATTGGTGGTGGCCATTTTCCGGGAAGACTTCCGAGAAGATTCTTTGGACTTCCGTGCCGCGTTACTCTGCGCAGCGATACTCGTACTCATTCGCCTTGCGTCCAGGACGGTGTCACTCAGTCCCCCTTCAAAGTGCCGCTGGTCACGATCCGGAAACAGCATCTCGCAGGAGGTCGGAGCGTCATTAAGGCGACTTTTAGTTAAATGCAGATTAAGTTCGGGCGGATATGGGGCACTCGTTAACGCTGTCCCATTTCGAGAAAAAAGCCCGCAGAACTACGGACTTAGTTGAAACTGTTAACCATAATTCTCGGCCGGTTCAGCGCGAACAACAGGCGTCTCCGCCCGCGTCCATGACGCACTCAACCGAGGCCTTTTCGTGATCATCAAACTGGTCTGATCATAGCGCCGAAGCGTTGCGCGAAGCTGGTGCGCGCTGGCTCGCTTTCGATGCGCGTGACGGGCGGAGCCAAGCCGGTCTGCGGCAACGCTCACGCGCATCACGCATCGCGCACCGAGGCGCTCGCGCGGGGCCGCGCCCTGACCGAAAGTTGATCGCGCCGGTCTGGAAAAGGCCGCGGCGGCAAAATAGTTGCCACAGCGGCACTTTTCAGCAGTCTCTGCACGTGATACGGTACCGTATCAACGTCGCCTTAGATCTGTGCCGAGCACGCAAACGGAGGCTGGCATGAGAGGGTTCGCGCGCGCCGGATTTTTTGCTCTGGCGTGGTCGCTCCTGTTGATGGGATACGCGGCCGCACAGCCTGCCAATGCGGGCTGCACGTCCTCGCCATCCGCTGCCGGCACACAGGCATGGCGCTGTGACAACGCCATCACCATCGTTGCTGAAAATGGCGCCAGATTTGAACTTAAGGACGCCAACCGCGACGGACATATTGACTCCGTGGAGCTGAGCGGCAAGGCGCTGCTGATCGAGGTGCCGAAGAAGCCCGGCGGCAATCGCTTCAAGGTGCTGACGCCGCAGGCGATCGCCGCGGTGCGCGGCACCAGATGGGCAGTCGATGTCGCCGAGGCCAAGACCTCCGTCTTCGTCGCCGATGGCCGCGTTGGCGTGAGCCGCAGGACTCGCGGACGCGGCGTCGTTCTAGGCCCCGGCGAAGGTGTCGATGTGGAAGCGACCGGCCCGCTGACCGTCAAGACATGGGGCCAGCCGCGCGTCGACGCGCTGATGGCAAGACTCGGCCAATAAGGTTGGTTCAATAACGCCCGGACAACAGAGCAGATAGCAGTACGACGTTATGAATAGACGCGTTCAGATCCTGGTGGCACTCCTCCTCACCGCGCTGTGGGGCGCGGGCATCTATGCCGCCCACACCAACGGGCATCTGCGTTTTCTCGATCGCCTCGAGGCGACGCTGACGGATTGGCGGACCCAGGTGCGCGGCGTGCAATCTCCACCCGATCTCGTCACCATCGTCGCGATCGACGATACCGTCGTGAAGCGCGGCGGCAGCTATCCGCTGCCGCGCGCCGATCTCGCCCGCGTCGTCGACACCATCGTGCAGTTCAAGCCGAAGGTCGTCGCGATCGACCTCTTGCTGGTCGACCGCAACGCCGCGATCGGAGACGCCACGCTGGCGAACACGCTTGCCACCGGTCCCATGGTCCTCGCCGCCGCGGCGATCTTCCCGTCTGCCAGCGAGACCGTGGCGCCGAGTAGCGAAGGCCCCCTCGCCGACCTGCCGCAGGCCGAACGGTTCCTGCTGCCGTTGCCGGCTTTCGCCGACCACGCCGAGATCGGCGTCGTCAACGTCGCGACGGGACAATCGGGCTCGCCGCTCTCCGTGCCGATGCTGTTCCGGACGCGCGACAGGGTCGAGCTGTCGTTCCCCCTGCGCGTCGCGGCGCGTGCGCTCGACAAGCCGCTGACGATCGCGCCAGACCAACTCCTGCTCGGCGATCGCGCGGTGCCGACCGACACCGACTTCGCGCTGCCAATCACCTACTACGGTCCGCGCCGGACCATCCGCACCGTAAGCGCGCAAAGCATCTTCGACGGCACGCTCAATCGCGCGGCGATCGAGAACCGGATCGTCGTGATCGGCGCCGCGGTTGCCGGCGGCGGCGACTTCTATCCGACGCCGTTCGATTCCCTGATGCCCGGCGTCGAGGTGGTCTCCACCGCGATTACCCATCTCGTCGCCGGCGACAGCATCGTGCGCGACCGCAAGGTTCACATCGCCGACGCGCTTGCCGCGATCATGCTGCCGGTGCTGCTGGTGGGCCTGCTCGCGTGGCGGCGCAGCGCGCCCGGCCTCGTCGCAGCGGCCGTGCTGATGATCGCATGGGCCGGGCTCAATCTGTTCGCGTTCACCCACGGCGTCTGGCTGAACGCCGCGACCACGCTCGCCGCCGCAGTGCCGCCGGTTGCGGTCTTTGCCGGCGTGCAGTTGTGGGCGGGAGGCCGCCGCACGCAATATCTCGCGGCCAAGAGCCAATCGCTCGCGCAATTCCAGGCACCCGCAGTGCAGGAATGGCTCGCGCGCGATCCGAATTTCCTGTCGAAGCCGGTCCGGCAAAACGGTGCCGTCGTCTTCATCGATCTCTCCGGCTTCACGGCGCTGAGCGAAAAGATCGATCCGGACGAACTCCAAGATCTGCTCAAGGCGTTTCACGCGCTGATCGACAAGGCTGCGGTCGGCTGCGGTGGCATGATCACCGGCTTTCTAGGCGACGGCGCCATGATCCTGTTCGGCCTGCCGAGCGCGATGCCGGATGATGCGGCGCGCGCGCTGAAATGCGCGATCGACCTGCATCGCGGCGTCGAGCGCTGGATCGGCACCCTCCCGCCGGCGATCGGTGGTCGGCTCGGGTTCAAGATCGGCGCGCATTTCGGCCCGATCGTGGCCTCCCGCCTCGGCGAAAGCCATCAGCACATCACGGCGACGGGCGACACCGTCAACGTCGCGAGCCGTCTGATGGAGGTCGCCGCCCGGAACGATGCGCGGCTTGCGCTGACCGATACCCTGCTGGAGGCGGCCGACTTCCAAGGCACGCCCGACGGAATCCTGTCAGGCCCCCTGCTCACACAGGTCCGCGGTCGATCCGGCGTCGTCACGGTATGGTTCTGGCGCGACCAGGACAGGCCCAGCCAGGCCGCCACCAGGGCCGAGATGATCGACTGAGGGCGACTAGAGCTTCGTTCCGATAGAAGCGGAACGAAGCTCTCGATTCTTGTTTTGACGCGTTTTCTTCACGCGAGCCGGCATCCACTTCGCTGGAAAACGCTCTACCGCGCTTCGGGCGGTGGCGAGCGGTCCAGCACGTCGCCCTTGGCGCCTTCCAGAAGATCGATGCCGTAGGTCTCGACCACGAGCGGCCCCCGCTTGCGCTGCAACTCGGCGACACGCGTCACCTGCGCAAAGAGGTCGTTGAGGAACGGGTGGCCGTCGGGGCGAAGCTCATCGACATAGAGCAGCTTGCCCGCAAGCAGCTTCGGATCGGGCTCGGGCACGTTGACCCAGCGGATGCGCTGGCTCTGCTGCGCCACGCAGGTGCCGCGCGGCAGATAGAAGGCGAGCCAGCCCGTGGTGCCGTAGTCCGACGCAAGCACGCAGGTCGCACCAACGCGCGCGCGCACGGCCTCGATCTCGGCAGCGAGCTCGCGCCAGCCGACGCCGACGCTGCGCACGGTTGCATCACGGCGATAGCCGGATAGCCAGCCCGTATTGGCCTGCACGATGAGCGCTGCAAACATCACGATGCCAACGGGCGCGGCCCAGCGCAGGCAGAAGTCCGCCAGGCGCCGCTCACGAGGCTTCCACTGCACGAGATTGGCGGCCGCGGCCGCGGCGACGACGAAGGGCGGATAGACCGGCGCGAACCAGTTGGCCTCGACGCGGGCATGCAGCGAGTGCCAGACGAAATAGGCAACGATGGTCCAGAACATCGCCTCGATCAGCACGCGCGAGGCCAGCGCGCCTGCCCTGCGCCAGGTCAGCGCATGCAGGCCCATCGCGCCGAGGATGAAGACGAGCGGCGTTGCGAACGCGATCTGCGTCGGGATCAGCTCGGCGATGAAAACGGGACGGAAATCCTCGATCTTCGCGCGCCCGAGCTGCTTTGCGAACGAGACCCATTGATGATCCGCGTTCCAGAAGATCACCGGCGAGAACAGCGCCAGGGCAACGAGGCCGCCGAGATAGGGCCAGGGCGAGAGAAACCAGCGCCTGAGTTTCGGCACCGCCGCGAGCCAGATCAGGATCGCGGCGCCAAAGAACATCGCGGTGTATTTCGACAGCAGCGCCGCGCCGACCGCTGCGCCGACCGCGAGCCACCAGCCGCCGCGACCGGTTTCCAGGACCTTTGCGAGAAAGAACAGCACGAAGCTGGAGGCAACCAGCAGCGGCGCATCCGGCGTCACGATCAGCGTGCCGATGGAGACCATCATCGTCACGTTGAGCAGGATGGCGCTGGTCGCGGCCACGCGCGCGCCGCCGAACAGGATCGCGGCGGAGCGATAGATCGCATAGCTCATCGGCAGCGCGAGCAGGATCGAGACCAGACGGACGCCGAGCTCGGTATCGCCGGCGATCATGGTGCCGGCACGGATCACATAGGCGACCATCGGCGGGTGGTCGTAATAACCGCCCGCCAGGCTCTTCGACCACATCCAGTAATAGGCCTCGTCGAAGGTAATCGGCGTGAGCGCCGCCGCGACAAGCCGCAAGCCTACCAGCGCAAGAATCACCAGCGCCGTATTGCGGACGATCCGCGCGTCAGCCCCGTCCATAACAGATTCCTTGGCGCGCTATTTCTTGCGCCAGACGAACAGTCCGGACATCGCGTAGTTCCACACCACGCCCATCAGCGCACCGGCCATGCCGGCCAGCCACCAGATCGGCTCCTGGTCGTAGACGGAGAAGGCGACGCCGACATTGGCGAGCAGGCCGACGCTGCACACGATGTAGAACGCGATCAGGCCGCGCAGCAGCGCAAAGCCCTTCAGGCGCTGGTCGCGATAGGTGAGGAAATTGTTGAGGATGAAATTGCTGGTCATCGCGACGAGCGCGCCTGCGGCCTGCGCCTCCGCGAACGGCACCTTGATCACCTCAAGCGCGATGAACAGCGTCGCCAGATGCACCACAAGGCCGAGGCCGCCGACCATCGCGAACAGAATGAAACGCAGCGAGACGATGTCGTTGGTCAGCTTGGCCAGCACCAGGCCAAGGAAGTCGAGCGCCACCATTGAGTCAAGCTTGCTCTCGCCGTGCTGGCGCGCGCCAAAGGTGTAGGGAACCTCAACTGCGCGCAACGTGCCATGCGCTGTGGCGACGAGGTCGAGCAGGATCTTGAAGCCGTGCACCGACAATTTTGGCGCGAGTTGCTCGAAACGGTCGCGGCGGACCATGAAGAAGCCGCTCATGGGATCGGCGATCTCGACCCGCAGCATCTTCTTTGCGACCTCGGTCGCCAGCGCGCTGGCACCGGCGCGCTGCTTGTTGAAACCTTCGCTCTTGTAGCCCTCGATGTAGCGGCTGCCGACGACGAGATCGGCCTTCCCGCTCACGAGCAGCGAGA
This sequence comes from Bradyrhizobium sp. NAS80.1, assembly GCF_001908205.1. Taxonomy (GTDB): domain Bacteria; phylum Pseudomonadota; class Alphaproteobacteria; order Rhizobiales; family Xanthobacteraceae; genus Bradyrhizobium. The sequence continues at coordinate 9,172 of NZ_LGHL01000262.1, read as the reverse complement.
GCATCTTCGGCAGCTGCGTCTCGTCATGCTGGAGGTCGGCGTCGATCACCGCCGCATAGGGCGCGCTGGAGGCAAGGATGCCTTCGATGCAGGCGCCCGACAGGCCGCGGCGGCCGATGCGGCGGACACAGCGCACGCGGTTGTCGCGCCGGGCCAGCGCGCGCACGACGTCCCACGTGCCGTCGGGCGAATTGTCGTCGACGAACACGACTTCCCAGGCGATGCCGGCCAGCACCGTCTCCAGCCGCCGGTACAGCACCGTGACATTGTCACGCTCGTTGAAGGTCGGCACGACGACCGACAATACCGGCGTCTCTTGAGCCTGCGGGGGGTTGCCGGGGCCCGGTCTGATCGCTTCATTCATGACGGCAGCGTATATCTGCCGCGTCCTGCGCTGCCAAGCCGGGGTTCTCGGGGGAACGGCCCAAAAGGGGCCCTAAAATGCCAACGACCCCGGAATGGCGAACCGCGCGTACATCCGGCGCAGGCCCAAGCTATTCCAAGGTCGTTCCAGCGACGGAGCTCATCGCTCGACGTCGCCGTTGGAGTGAAGATAGGAACGACAAAACCGCTTTGCAAGAGGGCGAAAGAGGCCTTTTCGGGCCCTTATTGGTTGGGCACTTCCCGAATCACCGGGCCTCGCGGCGCGGGCGCGGCAGGGGCTGCGGGCGCCGCGGCAGGGGCAGGCTCGACTTTCGCCGGCTTGGGCGGCTTGCCGTACTGGCCGATGGGCCCGAAGACGACGGCGATCGCTAGCACGATCGCCGCGACGATCGCGCCCAGAATGCCACCCACCGACTCAGACGACATGGAAGTCCATCCCTGCTCCAGATGCGCCCAGTGATACCATGGATGAGCGCGCAGCCGGAAGGGCTCCCGGCCGGCATCGGTTAACGGCGCTACTTCTGCGGCGGTCTGTGCTTGACGAAGGCCGTGACGATGTCTTTCTGCGCCGACTCGACCGTCCTGTTCGCGGTGGCGAGATGGGCGCCCGCGTCGATGTCCGGATACTGCGTGGTGAGATAATCGAGCAAGGCGACCCGGTAATATTGCCGCTCCGATGGACAGGCACCGGCGGCCGAGCGGCCAAAATCCTGTTCCGACAGGCCCTGATTGCTGCCGCGCGAATATTCCCGTGCCAGGCAACGCCAGTAATCGTCGCGGCCCTGCATGGCGAGCTTCTACGCGCCCTTGGCATCGTCATCGTCAGCCATGGCAGCAGATGTCATCTCCCACCATCAGCATCCGCATCTTGTTCTCCTTCTTCGGATCGGGGCGATCATGCCGGAGGTCGACCATGAGACGCCATCCTAGCGCGGTGGTCGCACTGCGTGTTAGGTTTCTTCCCCGATGACTAGCGCCGTCCGGATCAGCGCAACGATGCGGGCGAGCTTGGTAAGCATGGAACGTGGCTATCCCGGTCAAGAGCCAAGGGGATCAGTGTATGGACATGCCGACCTCCGACAAGGACGTTCAAGCTGCGCCAGACCCGGCCGGCGACGAACACACGAAGAACCCGCACAACGCGACGCGTGCTCCTTCCATCATTGTCGGCATCGTCGCCGTCGTCGTTGCAGCGCTATCTATCTTCTATTTGCTGCGGCCGGAGCCGCTGCTGGTGCAAGGCGAAGCCGATGCCACACGGCTGGATATCGCTGCGCGTGTCGATGGGAGGGTCAAGGAGATACCTGTCCAGCGTGGCCAGAACGTTCCTGCGGGCGCCGTCCTCGTACGGATCGATAATCCCGAGACATTGGCCAAATTCGAGCAGATGAGATCGGCAAAGGCCGTCGCGGACGCCCAACTCGCCAACGTCCTCGTCGGAACGCGCGTGGAGACCATCGCAGCACGCAAGGCCGAAATGGAACGCGCGCAGGCGGCGATGGTGCTGGCGCAGAAGACCTTCGATCGCACGCGGATCCTGACCGAGCAGGGAAACGCGCCACAGGCCCGCCTTGACCAGGTGACCGATACCCTGCACGAGAGCGAACGCGCCATCGACCAAGCCAAGTCGGCCTACGAACAGGCCGTCAACGGCTACACGAAGGAAGAGCGGGCGATTTCCCGGGCCAATGTCGAGAAGGCCAACGCCGATATCCAGAGCGTTCAATCCATCATCGACCAGCTCGTCATCTATGCGCCGATCGCCGCGCAGGTCTATCAACGCAACATCGAGCCTGGCGAGTATGTGTCGCCGGGCGTTCCGCTCGTGACCTTGATCGATCTGGCCGATGTCTGGATCCACTTCGATCTGCGTGAGGATCTCGTCAAGGACCTCAAGGTCGGTGATCGGTTTGATGTCCGCATTCCGGCTCTCGATGACCGCAGTGTCACGGTCGAGGTCAAGCTGATCGCAACCAAGGGCGAATATGCGAGCTGGCGCGCCACCCGTGCGTCGGGCGCTTTCGACTTGCGGACGTTCTCCATCCGCGCCTACCCGGTGCAACCGGTGCCCGAACTGCGACCGGGAATGAGCGCCTATCTCGACTGGCGGTCGCGGAAATGAGGTCGGCTCCCAAGCCCGGATTTCTTCTGGTCGCGCGGCGCGAGTGCCGCTGGCTGTTTCATGATCGGGTCGCGTTGCTTCTGATCTTTGGCGTGCCGCTCTTTGCGTTCGTTGTTCTGACCACCATCTTCAGCCATCCGGTCATCCGCGGGCTGGGGGTGACAATCGTCGACGAGGACAAGTCGGACGCGTCGCGCGCTCTGGTGGAATACGTCGCGGCCTCTCCGAGCCTGAGCATCGTGGACCGCTCCGGCACGCTGTCCACGGCCGTGCAGGACATACGATCCGGCAAGGCGATCTCGGCCATCTTTATTCCGCCGGATTTCGAGCGCGACCTGAAGGCCGCGCGTCGTCCGCAGGTCGTCGGGTTCTACAACCAGCAATTCCTGACGGCGGCCGGCATTGCCTCCTCGGGCCTGAGCGACAGCCTTTCCGCAGCGGCCAATGTCGCTGCCCCCGCCAAGCGCGCCGCGCCCGCGCCGGCATCCCTGGGTGCGATGACGGGAGAGACCATTGCGCTGGTCAATCCGCAGAAGAACTATGCCCAGTTCCTGCTGCGCGCGCTGCTGCCCACGATCATTCATGTCGTGATAACGCTTGCTGCCGGCTATTCGGTCGGCTCCGAATTCCGCCGTCGCGACGCACGGGCCTGGCTCGCAAGTGCCGGCGGCGATCCGGTCGTCGCGCTGGCCGGCAAGCTCGCGCCGCTGCTTGGCATCTTCGTCCTGCTCATGCTGGCCGAGCCGCTCGTTCTGGAGGGCGTGCTGCAAATCCCCTTCAGGGGAGACGTGCCGTTGATCGTCGCCTCGGGCTCCCTCCTGATCATTGCTTACCTGTCACTCGGCGCCTTGCTGCAACTGCTGGCCGGCGATCTCGCGACCGGGCTCGGACTCGCGGGTCTGATTGCGTCTCCCGCCTTCGGCTATGCCGGCGTCGGCTTTCCCACGATCGGCATGAACACGTTCGCGCAAGTCTGGAGTGCGATCCTGCCGCTGCGCTGGTACATGGCCGTCCTGCTCGGACAGGCAGCCCGTGGTGTGCCTGTTGCGGATTCCGCCGTTCCCTTCGCCGCGCTCGCGGGACTTACCGTGCTCTTTGCCGCTCTCGCCTTGCTGCGCATGGCGAGCCTGACGCGCAAGGGCTGGTTCGAGTCGGTGCGGCCGGCCGGGCCGCCGGTCGAGGCGCCGGCACCGCGCGGTATCGGCGGCGCCTTCGCCGCGGAGTGGCGGCGCGTGCTGGGAACCCGGAGCGCGTTCAGCGTGCTGTTCCTTGCGCCGCTGGTTTACGGGATTTACTACCCGCAACCCTATCTGAACCAGATCCTTCGCAAACTGCCCATCGCTGTGGTCGACAATGATCTCAGTGATCTCAGCCGCCGGATGGTCGAAACGCTGGATGCGAGTGGCGCGCTGAGCGTTGCGGTTCGCGCGCGCACGCTCGCTGACGCGCATGCCGCCGTCAATCGCGGGAGCGCTTTTGCCGTCGTCGAGATCCCGGCAGGCACCGAGCGCGACGTGCTCAAGGGCGTCACCGCGCACATCCCGATCTACGCGGATGCCACCTACCTGTTCATGTTCAGATCGACCGCTAGCGGCGTCGCCACGGCCATCGGCACATTGGCCTCCGAACTCATCTCGCGCGGCGCACGCACGGACGGAAGCCTCATCAAGGCGAAACTGGCGAGCTCGAGCCCGGCCGACATTCTGCTCCAGCCGATCTTCAATCCGGTCGGCGGCTATGCGAGCTATATCGTTCCGGCGGCGTTCGTGCTGATCCTGCAACAGACCCTCTTGATCGGCGCGGCTATGTTGACCGGGACGGCGCTGGCCACGGGAGGCGGCGCGTTCGCCGGCGTGCTCGGCCGCGGCGTCGCCCACCTGACCCTCTATCTTCCGGCGCTCGCGCTTTATCTCATCGTGCTGCCACGGATCTACGGCTTCTCGACACTCGGCCAGCTGCCCCAGATTTTCGCGCTAGCGACCATCTTCCTGCTGGCGACGAGTTTCATGGGACAGGCGATCGGGGCGTGGTTCACGCGGCCGGAGAACGCGACCCTCCTTCTGCTCGCAACCAGTCTGCCCCAGTTCTTCACCGCGGGCTTCGCATGGCCGCGCGAGGCCATCCCCGATGCGGCCCGGGCGCTCGGACGGCTATTCCCGGCCGACTTCGCAATCGACGGCCTCGTGCGCGTCAACCAGCTCGGGGCCAATATCTGGGAGGTCGCGCATGACTGGTTCGCATTGTGGTGGCTGGCGCTTGCCTATTTCGTGCTCGCCGTGATCTCGGCTCTTGCCACCAGGAGAGGACGGGAACATGCGCAAGGCTAGGCGTGTCGCGCTGGTGATCATCCCGCTCGTGCTCGTCGCGGGCGCCCTCATTTACGCCGCCCGCCGGTCCGGATCGCCGGCCCCGATCGTCGGCGTCGTACGGACGACGGAAGTCAGGGTAGAGCCGGAAGTGAATGGCCAACTCACTGCGATCGCGGTCGGGAAAGGCGCCTATGTGCATGCCGGTGATGTCCTGGCGCGGCTCTCCGCGGTGGAGTTGACGGCGCAGGTCGACCAGGCGCGGGCCGCGCTTGCCTCCGCAATCGCAAGCCGCGACAACGTCTATGCCGGCGTCCGTCGTGAGCAGGTCGATTCCCTGAAGGCAGCGATCGCCAAGGCGAGCGCCCGCCTCGCTTACGTGCAGGCGCAGCTCACGCGGACCAGCACGCTGGCGCGTCAGAGCTTCGAGTCCCAGCAGGCGCTCGACCAGGCTGAAAACGACGTCGCCAGCGCGAGCGCCGACGTGGCGGAGGCGCAGGCGAATTACGATGCGGCCGTGGCGGGCCCGACCCAAGAGGAACGCGCGATCGCCGACGCGCAGGTACAGGCCGCAGCCGCCGCCGTCACCGTGCTCGAGCGCCGTCTCGACAAGATGGTCTTGCACGCACCGGTCGACGGCACGGTCAGCGTCATCGCCGCCGAGCTCGGCGAGAACGTCCGCGCCGGTCAACCGATCCTGATGGTCGAGGCGGCGGGCAAGCAATGGTTGTCGTTCAACGTCCGCGAGGACCATCTCGATGGTCTCGCGGTGGGGCAAACCGTTGCCGTGAGCCAGAACGGTGCCGATGCTGCGCTCAACTCCGTCGTCACCGAACTGCGGCCATTAGGGACCTTTGCGACCTGGCAGGCCGAGCGAGTCATCGGCGATCACGATCGCAACACGCTTCGTTTGCGGCTCGACCCCAAGCGGGAGACGGCAGACCTCGAGCCGGGCACGACCATCTGGATCGCGCGGTGAGGGATGCCGCAATTCAGGAGCTTCTATTCACAGCAAGAGCCGTGACCACTTCATTGCTGTCGACGCCTTGGTCTGGCGCGAAGAGCCCGCCATCGTGCGCGGCCAGGCGAGGCGCCAAGAATCACCGGTTGGCTGATCTGAGCGATCGGGCTTTCCAGGCGGCTCAAGGTAGATTGCCGACGATCGAAGCGTGGCGGGACAACTCGATCCAGTTTCCACCGGGGTCGAGGATCATCGAGATCCGGCTACGCTCTTGAGGCCGCTCACGAAGCCGATCTTTCTGTCAGATTGTCAGCCACCGACAATGCCCCGCCGAGTCAGAAAACTGGCCAATCACATCTGGTTTGATTAGGATGACGCCTCTCCCTCCCGTCGATGCGAGATTCTCCCGTGGCCAAAGCAAAAACTGCGTCCAAAAAATCCGGCAACATCTTCATCGGTATCGGCGGCTGGACCTTCGAGCCCTGGCGCGGCGTGTTCTATCCGGAGAAGCTGACGCAGGCGAAGGAGCTGTCTTACGCTGCGTCGAAGCTGACCTCGATCGAGATCAACGGCACCTATTACGGCTCGCAGAAGCCGGAGAGCTTTCGCAAATGGGCGAGCGAGGTGCCCGATGGTTTCGTGTTCTCGGTGAAGGGGCCGCGCTTCGCCACCAACCGCCGCGTGCTTGCCGAGGCCGGCGATTCCATCAAGCGGTTCTATGATTCCGGCGTGCTGGAGCTCGGCGACCGTCTTGGGCCCGTGCTGTGGCAATTTGCGCCGACGAAAAAATTCGACGGCGCCGATTTCGGCAAGTTCCTAGAGCTGCTGCCGCGCAAGCTTGAGGGACAGGCGCTGCGTCATGTCGTCGAAGTCCGTCACGACAGTTTCTGCACGCCGGATTTCGTCGCGCTGATCCGCGAGTTCGAGACGCCGGTGGTGTTCGCCGAGCACGGCAAATATCCGGCGATCGCGGACGTCGCCGGCGATTTCGTCTATGCCCGGCTCCAGAAGGGCAATGACGAGATCAAGACCTGCTATCCGCCGAAGGAGCTCGATGCCTGGAGCAAGCGGTTTCAGGCCTGGGCTGAGGGAAGTGAACCGGACGACTTGCCGAAGGTTGACAAGGCAAAGCCGAAGAAGGAGCCGCGCGACGTGTTCGCCTACGTCATCCACGAGGGCAAGGTGCGCGCGCCAGCCGGCGCCATGGAACTGATCGCGCGGGTGAGCTGAGGGTAGCTCATGGCAAAGGCGACGAAGCTCTTTACCATCGGTTATGAGCAGACGCCGCCCAAGGCTGTGCTGGACGAGCTGGAACAGGCCGGCGTCAAGCTCGTGGTCGACGTGCGCGCAGTGACCTCCTCGCGCCGGCCGGGCTTTTCCAAGAAGCAGCTTTCCGCAGGCCTCGACGAACGCGGCATCGCCTATGTCCATCTCGCAGCGCTCGGCACGCCCAAGGAGGGCCGCCTCGCTGCCCGCAGCGGCCAGTACGACGTGCTGGAGAAGATCTACGCGAAGCACCTGAAGACGCCGCACGCCAGGGAAGAGATGGACGAACTCTCGGCGCTGGTGAAGAAGGCCGGTCCCGTCTGCCTGCTCTGCTACGAGCGCGACCACACGCACTGCCACCGCCAGATGATCGCGGAGATTATCGAGGAGCGGGATGGCGTGGCGGTGAAAAATTTGGCGGGGCGGCAGGTGTAGCTTTTCGTCCGGGAGCGCGAGTCGGGCCCCAAATCTAACTCTCGTCATTCTGGGGCGCGCACAGCGCGAGCCCGGAATCCATCGGGCCGCAGATTTGGTGGATCAATGGATTCCGGGCTCGGCGCTTCGCGCTGCCCCGGAATGACAGGTGGAGAGAGTTCGCCCGAATGGCGAAGAGCCTACCCCTCCCCCGCCAGGCGAAACGTCCCCTCCATCATCTGCACGCAACTGCCGCCGACATGGGCGGAGACGATCTTGCCATCCTGCTTGCGCACGCGCGTCAGGAGCAGGCTCGGGCGGCCCATGTCGACGCCCTGACCGACTGTGAGCTTCAATTCGCCGTCACGCATGGGATCGAGATCGGCGAATAGGGCAGCTGCGGCAACCGTCGCGCTGCCAGTGGCTGGATCCTCCGCAAAGCCGCTGGTGCCGCGCATGAACATGCGCGCCTGCCGCTCGCAAGGCGCCTCCGCCGCGGGCACATCGCGGGTATAGAACCATGCCGAGAAGGCACCGTCGCGCGGAAATAGCTTGCCGAAGGCCGCCGCATCGGGCCTCGCCCGCTTGAGCGCATCGCGCGAATGCAGCTCCATCACCAGAAATGGCGTGCCAACGCCGACGATCTGCGGCGTGTGACGGTCGACTTGGACATCCTCTGCATTGAGCGAAATGCAGCTTGCAGCATCAGCTGCCGACAATTGCGACAAACGCGCCAAGGGCTGCGGCGCTGTGAGTTCGGTGCTGATCACCCGGCCCTGCTCTCTGCGGATGTCGACCGGGACCAGCCCGGCCTTTTCCTCGAATAGAAGGCGCGGCTTCGGCTCCTTCGCCATCGTTGCCAGCACGAACGCGGTGCCGACATTGGGATGGCCGGCGAAGGGCAGCTCCCTGACCGGCGTGAAGATGCGCACCTCGGCATCATTGGCCTTGTCGCGCGGCGGCAGCACGAAGGTGGTCTCGGAATAGTTGAATTCGGTCGCGATGGCCTGCATCTGCTGTGTGGAAAGCCCGACGGCGTCGAGCACCACAGCAAGCTGGTTGCCGCCGAAGGCGCGGTCGGTGAACACGTCGACGGTAATGTAGCGGCGCTGCATCGCTGGTTTCCTTTACGCATGGCAGCCGCGACCGGCCGCATCGCGCGGCAGTCTACAAGCCGGCGATATCGTCCGTCATGCCCCAAAATTCGGAGCATTCGGAGCAATCATGAATGGGGTTTGCAAGCTTGCGCCGACTTACATCGCGTACGTTGCTCGCGACGCCGGGCTGGCGAACCTGGCCAGCCCGGCTTTCGCTTGCGTCGATCGTCAGTTGGTCATCTTGGGCACGCAAGGCGGCTGTTTGTAGGGTGCAGAGGCAAACGCGCCTTCCGCAGGAGCCCTGATGCAATCCGCTGTCGCGTGGGCTACAGCGCGCCGCGGGGTGACGTCGCGCGCGGCTGCGGCCTGGATTTGATAGACGGAAGCGGCAATCAGGGCGGCTAAAACAAGGGTAAATCGGGTCATTGGTTTTCTCCGCGTGACAAATGGAAGCCGACTTTTCGGCTTCCAGAATGCAAGAGCGGAAAACGCCGCGAGATATTTCATCACTGAAACGCGAGCGTCTTGCGAAGGCGCCTAGCAGGCTGTTGAAGAAGTCTTGGAACGGCGCGCGATGAACGGGATGTTGTCGCCGTTGAGGAGACAAATCTCCCCTTCGAGT
>NZ_LGHL01000261.1 GCF_001908205.1 Bradyrhizobium sp. NAS80.1 | reverse complement strand
GGCGCCGACTGTCGTTCCGGGCACGCCGGCCGCAGCGCCGCCGCCGGACAGGGCGCAATACGCTCCGCCGACGGTTGCACCGGCCTTCCGGGCCGCACCGACGGTCGCAGCGCCACTGCCGCCACCGCCGCGTCCGCCACAGCGTGACCTGACGCCGCTCGCGATCGGTGCGGGCGTGGTGGCCGGCGCCGTGATCGGTGCGACCATCGCCGACTACCGCAACCAGCGACAGGAAGTCGTCGAAGGCGGCCGTACCATCTACACCGAGCCGGACCGCATCATCATCCGCGACCCCGGCGGGCAGGAGTACGTCCGCGGCAACGATCTCTATCGCTTCCGCTATGGGGCGCGCGACATCCGCAGCGAGACGATCGGCGGTGAAACCCGCACCGTCGTGATCCGTCCTGATGGCAGCGAGGTGATCACCGTGGTCGGTGCTGACGGTTCGCTGCTGCGGCGAATCCGCAGGGACCCCGGCGGGCGCGAGATCATCATCATTGACAACACCTACCGCGATCCGCGGGCGGTCGGCGGCTTCTATGTCGACGTGCCGCCGCCGGTGGTCAACATTCCCTACGATCGCTACATCGTCGACGCCCAGGAGGCGTCGCCGGACGTGATCTACGAGACCATGGAGGCACCGCCGGTACAACGGATCGATCGACGCTACTCGCTCGACGAGATCCGCTACAGCCCCAATGTTCGCATGCAGATGCCGAGCATCGACGTCAACACGATCAACTTCGAGACGGGATCGTGGACGATCCCGCCGGACCAGGCGGCTCGGCTGCAGGTCATCGCCGACGGTCTCAACCGTGCGATCCAGCGTAACCCGCGCGAGGTGTTCCTGATCGAGGGACACACCGACGCGGTCGGCAACGACGTCGACAATCTGTCACTGTCGGACCGCCGTGCGCAGTCCGCGGCCGAATTGCTGACCCAGCAATTCGGCGTGCCGGCGGAGAACCTGACGTCGCAGGGCTACGGCAAGCAGTATCTGAAGGAGCAGACGCAAGGGCCGAGCCTGATCAACCGGCGCGTCACCGTCCGCCGCATTACGCCGCTGCTCAATGGTGGCCAGGCCTCGCTGCCGCCGCCCCCCGCCCGGCACCGTGCCGCCGCGCTGAGGCGAGGCAGAAAAGCAAAATGGCCGGGAGCGATCCCGGCCATTTTTGTTTTCTGTTGTAGCCCGGATGAGCGAAGCGATATCCGGGGTCTATCCGCTTGGCGACAAAGTCCCGGATATCGCTTCGCTCATCCGGGCTACGAAGGCCTCAGCCCTTATCGCTCTCGAGCCGGAAGATCTGCGAGCCTTCGCTGCCCGACAACAGGCCGGTGTCGCTGTAGAGCTTCAGCTTGGTGCGCGTGTCCGCGATATCGAGGTTGCGCATGGTGAGCTGGCCGATACGGTCGGCAGGCGTGAACGCTGCGTCCTCGACCTTTTCCATGCTGAGCCGCTCCGGCGCATAGGTGAGGTTGGGGCTTTCCGTATTCATGATCGAATAGTCGTTGCCACGGCGCAGCTCGAGCGTCACCTCGCCGGTGACGGCGCGCGCGACCCAGCGCTGCGCGGTCTCGCGCAGCATCAAGGCCTGCGAGTCGAACCAGCGGCCCTGATAGAGCAGACGACCGAGGCGCATGCCGCTGATGCGGTACTGGTCGATGGTGTCCTCGTTGTGGATGCCGGTGACGAGGCGCTCATATGCGATGTGCAGCAGCGCCATGCCCGGCGCTTCATAGATGCCGCGGCTCTTGGCCTCGATGATGCGGTTCTCGATCTGGTCGCTCATGCCGAGGCCGTGGCGACCGCCGATCGCGTTGGCTTCGAGGAACAATGCGACCGGATCGGCGAAAGTCTGGCCGTTCAGCGCGGTGGGCTGGCCTTCCTCGAAGCGCACCACGACCTTCTCGGCCTTGACGTTGCAGTCGTCGCGCCAGAACGGCACGCCCATGATCGGGTTGACGATCTTGATGCCGCTGTCGAGGCTCTCCAGATCCTTCGCCTCGTGCGTGGCGCCGAGCAGGTTGCTGTCGGTTGAATACGCCTTCTCGGCGCTCATCTTGTACGCAAAACCCTGCGCGGTCATGAACGCCGACATCTCGGCGCGGCCGCCGAGCTCGTCGATGAACTGCTGGTCGAGCCAGGGCTTGTAGATGCGCAGGCTCGGATTGGTCAGCAGGCCGTAGCGATAGAAGCGCTCGATGTCGTTGCCCTTGAAGGTCGAGCCGTCGCCCCAGATGTTGACGCCGTCTTCCTTCATGGCCGCGACCAGCATCGTGCCGGTCACCGCGCGTCCGAGCGGCGTGGTGTTGAAATATGTGATACCGCCGGTCGAGATATGGAAGGCGCCCGACTGGATCGCGGCGATACCTTCGTGGACGAGCTGCGTGCGGCAATCGACGAGCACGGCCTTCTCGGCACCGAACTCCTGCGCCTTGCGCGGGATCTCGTTGTAGTCGGCTTCATCCGGCTGGCCGAGATTGGCGGTATAGGCGTAGCAGCGCGCACCCTTCTGCTTCATCCAGAGCAGCGCCGCGCTGGTGTCGAGGCCGCCCGAAAAAGCGATGCCGACTTTCTCACCCTTGGGCAGGCTTTTCAGAATCGTGGTCATTGGGCTTCCAATCGGATCTCAAAGGGCTGATGGCGTTGTGGTTTGACCCGCGCGAATATCAAATTTCGCAGGGCTCGGCACCCATTTAATGGCTCAAATCGACGATGCCGGGCCTGTCTTGCCACCGAACAGGCGCTGGCGGAGCAGGTAGCCGGGCAAGGCTAGCCGGGTCAGTGCGGCATCGACCGCCGCGTCCGAAAAGCGCGTTCGCGGCCAGCGGTAAATCAGCGCGTAGGCAAACCAGATCACGACGAAAGTGACGAGGCCGGCGATCGAGACATCGGTGAAGAAATGCCCGCCGAAGGCCATGCGCAGCACGCTGGTAGCGATGCCGAACACTACGGCGCCTGCGTAGGCGAGCGGACGCCACGCCGGCGGGGCCAGCGCGGCGGGGGCCAGCGTCCAGAACGCAGTCGCGCCCTCGCCCGAGAAGAACGAGCAGTTGCGCGCGCAGTCGCCGCGCGGATCCCACCACGCCACGAATTGCTGGTCACCGGCGAACTCGGTCACCACCACCGGCCGCGGCCGGCCCCAATAGGTCTTGAAGGTGAGGTTGGTAAGAATGCCGGCCGACATGATCATCGTGACCAGCAGGAAGACGATCGCGCGCCCTGACACCATCAGGGGTCGGTCGGGCCGGAACAGCTTGACCACAAGCGCGATCAGCGGAGGCAGCATAAACGCCCAGGCAATCCACATCGCCGCGTCACGCGCGAAGCCGGCCCAGCCATTCAGCTTGAGCGGAAAGGTTTTCGTTTCAGGGTCGAAGAACAGCGAGGCGAGCTTGAGATCGAGTTCGGGATAGAGGCCGAAAACGACGCCGATCACGAGCCACAGCGCCAAGGCGATGAAGAGTCCAGTCCGGTTCATGGCGCGCGGTTTACCGGAGTGGGAACGAGATGGAAACCCTCACAAGATGCCCCGCCCTTCCCCGGGAGGGGGGTGTCAGAAAGCATCACCGCGCGTCGGGCCTTGAATTCGACGGCAGCGGCGGAGGCGGCTTGCGCGGCGGCGACGGAACGCGCCAGGCGCCGGCATTGCGGCCGGCGATCAGCCAGTAGACGACGCCGGCGACGATGCCGGCACCGGTCATGATCTCCAGATGACGCCGCACGATACCCTCGAACTGCAGCGTATCGGGATGGAAGGGAACGAGGCCGAGATAGCAGGCGAGCCCGACGAGGCCGCCGCCGACGGCATAGGCGAGCGCGCTGCGGATGTAGAGCGCTTCCGTGATCGCGACGATGACCGCCGCCGGCACCAGCGCGAAGCCCGAGACGAAGATGAACCCGAAGCCGAGCAGGATGTCGAACGCGCCCTCATCGACGGGGCCGGCGCCGAGATCGGCGAATTCCGGGAACAGCAGCGCCATGACCACGATCATGCCGCCGACAAAACAGGCGGCGAGGAAGCCGATGAAGATGACGATGAGGCGGCCGATCAATGCCATGACACGACCCTGATCGTCATTGCGAGCGGAGCGAAGCAATCCAGAGATGGCGCCGCGGAGACAGTCCGGATTGCTTCATCGCTTCAGCGCAAAATTGCTTTCGCAACTTTGTCGCAAGCTCCTCGCAATGACGAGGTTGCAACAGCGTGCACATGACCGGCTAGTCCGTCATCGCCATGGCGCGCAACGCCTGGCGTTCGCGGGCAGAAAGCTTTTCGGTCTCCGACTTGAGCTGGCCGCAGGCGGCGAGGATGTCGCGGCCGCGAGGCGTGCGCACCGGCGAGGAATAGCCGGCGTTGAAGATATACTCGGAGAATTTCTCGATCTGGTCCCAGTCCGAACATTCATAGGCGGTGCCGGGCCAGGGATTGAACGGGATCAGGTTGATCTTGGCCGGAATGCCCTTGAGCATCTTCACCAGCAGCCTGGCGTCGTCCAGTGAATCGTTGACGCCCTTGAGCATCACATATTCGAAGGTGATGCGGCGCGCGTTCGACGCGCCGGGATAATCGCGGCAGGCCTGCAGCAGCTCGGCGATCGGATATTTGCGGTTGAGCGGCACGAGCTCGTTGCGCAATTCGTCGCGCACGGCGTGGAGCGAGATCGCGAGCATGACGCCGATCTCGTCGCCGGCGCGCACGATGTTCGGCACCACGCCCGAGGTCGACAGCGTGATGCGGCGACGGGAGATGCCGATGCCTTCATTGTCGCCGACGATGAGCAGCGCATCGCGCACCGCGTCGAAATTGTAGAGCGGCTCGCCCATGCCCATCATCACGATGTTGGTGACGCGGCGTGTGCCGTCCTCGCGATCGGCCCAATCATTCAGGCGATCGCGCGCGACCATCACCTGCCCCACGATCTCGCCGGCGGTGAGGTTACGTACCAGGCGCTGCGTGCCGGTGTGGCAGAAGGCGCAGTTCAGTGTGCAACCGACCTGCGAGGAGACGCAGAGCGTGCCGCGATCGGTTTCGGGGATGTAGACGCATTCGACCTCATGCGCCTTCTCGACATTGTCGCCGCTCGGCAAACGAAGCAGCCATTTGCGGGTGCCGTCGTTGGAGATCTGCTCGGCCACGACTTCGGGACGATCAACGGTGAAGCGTTGCGCGAGCTCGGCGCGAATGCCCTTCGAGATCGAGGTCATCTCGTCAAAATTCTTGGCCCCGCGAAAATAGAGCCAGTGCCACAATTGCTGCACGCGCATCTTGCGCTGAGCCGGCGCGACGCCGATCTCGCCGAGACAGTCGGCAAGCTCGGCGCGCGACAGGCCGATCAGCGACGGCCTGGCCGGCGGCACATAGGTTTCGAGCGGAGTCTTCTCCACCAGTGTTGCGTTGTGCGGCTCGGCAGTCGGTTGCATTGAATGGGCCTAATTGCTTGGTCGTTCCGGATTGGCCCGAAGAGCCGAACCCGGAACCTCGAGATTCCGGGTTCCATGCTCAAGCGCCGCGCTTTGCGCGGTCCCGCCGCATCGCCCCGGAATGACGCGAAAAATCTGGAACCGCCCCTATATAGCAATCGGAATTGCCGATTGCGACCGTGGCCATTGCTTTGCCTTAAAGGATTAGGCCTGCGACCCTATCGCCCGTAGCCTTAGCGGCTGCAAACTTATCGTCGGCAGTCCTGGGCGATCCGGTCGAGCGCCTGGGCGAGGCCTTTCAGCGAGAAGGTGTCGGTCGTCTCCGTGCCTTTGGCCGAGACGCCCTTGACCACGAGATCGGCGGATTTGCGCATGGCCTCGACCATCCGCTCCTCCTCCGCCGCATTCTTGATCCAGAGGCCGTCGCCCTGTGTGTACATCGCGAAAGCCGCGCCGCCGACCTCGACCGAGGATTCCGAGCCCGGCTTGAGGGCGTAGCCGATCATGACCGAGACTTCGTTGTTCACCTTCTCCGCCGGCCGGGTCGAGACGAAGGCATAGGCGGGATCGCGCGGCCGGTTCGGCGGGTTGGTCTTCGACGACGACGGCTTGGCCAGCGCAAAGCAAACCTTCTTGCCGTTGGGTGCCGCCGCATAGGCACCCCAGGTGCCGAACTGGCCGATCAGGGTCGGCTCGGCGCCGCCCGCAACCGCCGCGGGCGGAGCCACCGGCTTGCTCTCTGGTTTTGCAGCCGTCTTGGCGGCGGGCGCAGCCGTTTTCGGTGCAGCCTTCGGCGCCGTCTGCGCCTGCACGGAATCAGTGATTCCCCAGGCCGCTACGCCGGTCATCAAAGCTAAAATCAGCACCCGCCACATGCTGCAGTGGTTCCCTCAATATTGTGACTGGAAGATGGCCCGGCCGCGCTTTGTCCCCGAGTCAGGGATAGCCGGGAAAGTCCAATTTGGGAAGGCAGTTAGCGGAGCGACCGCCGTCAGCTTTTCGATCGCGCGGCGCGCTGCTCCGACCATTGAGCGTCGGTCCAGCGCAACAGATCCTCGGCGCCGGAACTGCGCAAATGCGCGCCACCGTCGATCACCACCATCTCGCCGTTGATGTAACCGGCACGGTCGGAGACCAGGAAGCTGGCGAGATCGGCCAGCTCGCTATGCTCGCCGGTGCGCCCCATTGGGTTGCGCGCAGTCCAGCCTTCATCGCGCCCCTCGGGGCGGAGCTGCCCGGAAGCGCCGGCGGTCGGGAACGGGCCCGGCGCGATCGCGACGGTGCGGATGCCTTTCGGGCCCCACTCCACGGCAAGGCTCTTGGTCATCGCCAGCACCGCCGATTTCGCCATCGCCGACGGCACGGTGAAGGCGCGGCCTGTGATGGTCGAGGTCGAGAGGATCGAGAGCACAACGCCGTTGTGCTTGCCCTCGATCCAGCGCTTGCCCGCGGCGAGGGTGCAATACATCGCGCCATGCAGCGTCGGGGCGAGGATCGCGTCCGCAGCGCGGAACGAAAGATGCTCGCTCTGCGCGATGAAGGTTGCGGCAGCATTGTTGACGAGGATGTCGAGCGGCGCCTCGCGCCAGATCTGATCTATCATGCCATCGACGGCAGCGCCGTCGCGCACATCGCAGGCGATGGTGGTGACCTTGCCGCCGGTCGAACGCATCTCGCTCGCTGTTGATTCCAGCCGGTCGAGTTTGCGGCCGCAAATGACGAGCTCGGCGCCAAGCGCGAGGAAGCGGCGCCCCATCGCAGCACCCAGGCCCGAGCCACCACCGGTGACGAGGATGCGCTTGTCCTTGAGCAGACTTGTTTCAAACATCGTTTGAATCCTCTCTTTTCTTCTTCTTTCGTCATTGCGAGTGACGCGACGCAATCCAGAAACCGTGCGGCGGAAATAGTCGCTTCGCTGCGCTCGCAATGGCGTGAGGATAGGTTGACGCATCGCTTTGGGCAAAGAAACCGGATTGTCGCCCGTGCCTAAATCCGGCAGAAACGGGCAACTATAATTCCACCCGAAACGCCAACTGCTCTAACCAAGTACTTCTCGAGAAGGTACCGCCATGAAAGCCATCCTCTGCTCGCAATATTGCCAGCCCGACGATCTCGTGCTCGCCGACGTGCCGGATCCGGTGGCGGGTCCCGGCGAGGCCGTGATCGCGATCAAGGCGGCGGCGCTGAATTTCTTCGACATCCTGATGATCCAGGGCAAGTACCAGATCAAGCCGCCGTTCCCGTTCTCGCCCGCCGCCGAAGTTGCCGGCGTAATCGAGAGCATCGGTCCCGGCGTCACCGATCTGAAGGTCGGCGATCGCGTCGTCGCTTCCTGCGGCCACAACGGTGCCCGCGAAAAGATCGCGCTGCCGGCGGCATCGATCGTCAAGATTCCCGACAATCTCGATTATGACCGCGCGGCCGGCATCATCATCATCTACGGCACTGCGCTGCATGCGCTGGAAGACCGCGCGAGCCCGAAGCCGGGCGAGACGCTCGCCGTGCTTGGCGCCGCCGGCGGCACCGGTCTTGCCGCGTGCGAGCTCGGCAAGCTGATGGGCCTGAAGGTGATCGCCTGCGCCTCGTCGGAGGAGAAGCTCGAATTCGCGAAAGCGCATGGCGCCGAGCTGACGCTGAACTACGCGAAGGAAGACTTGAAGGAAGGCCTGCGCAAGCTCACGGGCGGCAAGGGCGTCGACATCATCTTCGATCCTGTGGGCGGCGCCTATGCCGAGCAGGCGTTGCGCTCCATCGCGTGGGAAGGCCGCTTCCTCGTCATCGGCTTTGCCGCCGGCGACATTCCGAAGATGCCTCTGAACCTCGCGCTGCTGAAGGGGTGCGATATCCGCGGCGTGTTCTGGGGCGCCTGGACCCGGCTCAACCCGGCCAAGAACCGCGCCAATCTCGAGAAGCTCGTGAAGTGGACGGCGGAAGGCAAGATTTCATCTCATGTCGACCGCACCTTCCCGCTGGCGCAGACCGCAGAGGCACTGAAAGTGCTCGCCGGACGTCAGGCCATGGGCAAGGTGATCCTGCACCCGTGATGCGTTGAGAGCGTCGTTGGACGGCGCCCCCATACACACGTCATAGATGGGGTAGCGGACCTCTACCTCTACTGGGAACCGCTATCCACGCGCCGCTGGCGCATGGCAAACACGCGAAGACCCAGAACCAAGACCGAGCTCGACGCCGCCGTCTGGCGCGACCCTGGTTCCCATTTTCCACGCGCAACTTCCGCGATCAAAGGCTCGGTTCCACCCTACGATCGCCAAAATTATGGTGCGTTTCGCCACTCTGCCTCAATCAAACCCCAATATCTCCAGATTCGCCGCAATCCGCTGTCGCTTTTTGGGCTGATTCGAATTGCGATTTACCGGTTCCAGTCTGCGGGGCGTTTCTGGACAAAACCAATAAGAGACCGAAGTCAGGGGCACCCCCCCAAGCGTTGCGTAATTGCGTTAGTAATTGGGGAGCATCACCATGGAGACGACGGCGTATCGCCCGTCCAGGGAGTCGAGGGCGTTCGACCTCGATGAAGTTACGACTTATCCGCACACGTACGGCGCGTCCTATCTTCGCGAACGCGCCGGCCATACCGATCTTCCGCCACACGATCCGGTTCCGCTCTTCCTGTCCGATCCGGAAGGTGAGCCCGACCCACGGGAATTCACGCCGCGCCGCGCGCGCCCGCGCGCCCGCCTCATCGTGCAAATCGTCGCCGGCGTGCTGGCCGCTGTAGCGGTCGCGGTGACCGTAACGTTATTCCAGTCCGACATCAGCCGGCTGCTGATCGTGAATGCCGAGGCCTCGATCAAAAGCCTCGTCGCTGACCGCTCCACGGTACCAGCCAGCCCGCAGCCCGCACGCCAGATCTCGCTGAAGGATCCGGCCCGCGTGTCGAACGCGGTGCTGACCAGCGCCGAGGCAAAGGAGGTCTCCACGTCGGTGCCCAGCCGTGAGGCGATAGCATCGGCCTATCAGGCTGCCTTGCAGACCCAGCCGCCGGCAGCAGCGCCGCTGCCGCAGATGCCAGCGCCGTTCGATACAACGCCGGCGCCCGCGCCGGCAAAACCCGCCAGCTTGCCCGCAAGGACGCTCGACGCCGCCACGCTCGCCAGCCTGATGACGCGCGCCCGGAGCGTGATGGCCATCGGCGACATCACTTCCGCACGGCTGCTGCTCGAACGCGCCGCGAACGCGCAGGACGCGACAGCGGCCTTCCTGCTGGGGCAGACCTTCGATCCAGCCGTGCTGGGCACCCAGGACATCCGGAGCATCAACGCCGATCCGGCGACCGCGCGCGATTGGTACCAGAAAGCCGCGCAGCTTGGTTCGGCTGAGGCAAGACAGCGCCTTACACAACTTCAGAACTAGACTTTTTGGTTAGCGGGGACGTCATGCGTTACGTTTTGGGAATGGCGGCTGCCGCCATGATGATGGTGTGCGGCCTCTCGGCACGAGCAGAGCAGACTGAATATGACCCGAGCAGGGTCTCGGACAGCCTGAAGGCGATCTTCCAGTTCGGATCGGCGTCGACCAAGCAGGCGCTGAACGCCAATACGGTCACGCTCATCACCGGCACGATCGGCGGCACCTACGTGCAATTCGGCGCCGACCTCGCCTCCGTGCTCGACGACGGCAACAAGCTGCGCGTGCTGCCGATCGTGGGACGCGGCTCGGTGCAGAGCGTCGCCGACATCCTGTTCCTGCAAGGCGTCGACCTCGGCATCGTGCGTGCCGACACGCTCGACTATCTCGAGCGCAAGGGCTTCGCCAAGGACATCAAGAAGCAGTTCACCTATGTGACCAAGCTCTACAACGAGGAGATGCAGGTCATCGCGCCGAAGTCGATCGCGACGCTCAAGGAGCTCGAGGGCAAGACGGTCAGCGTCGACCTGCCCAATGGCGGCACTTTCGTCACTGCGCTCACAGTGTTCGAGCGGCTCGGCATCAAGGCGAACGTGGTCTATATCGAGCAGCGCATCGCGATGGAGAAGCTGAAGGCCGGCGAGATCGACGCCGTGATCGTGGTCGGCGGCAAGCCGTACAAATCGGTCTCGACCTTCGTCAATGACGGCCGCTTCCATCTTGCGGCCGTTGACTATTCAAAGCCGCTGCAGGGCGACTATTTGCCGGCGACGCTGAGCTCGAAGGACTATCCGAACCTGATCAAGGACGGCGAGACGGTCGACACGATTGCGGTGCCCGCGGTGCTGGCGGCCTACAATTGGGACCCCAAGACCGATCGCTATCGCAAGATCGCGCAGTTCGTGGATGCGTTCTTCACCAAATTCCCGGCGCTTCAGCACCCGCCGTTCCATCCGAAGTGGAAGGAAGTCTCGCTGGCCGCGCCCCTGTCCGGCTGGAACAGGCTGCCGGTCGCGCAGCAATGGCTCGACAGTCACGGCGTCGAGCCGGTGACGCGGCAGCGCTTCGAGGCCTTCCTGAGGCAAAATCCCGCGGCCGCAAAGCTCTCGTCGGACACGGACCGCGAGGCGCTGTTCCGCCAGTTTCAGGCCTGGGATGCGGCACAGACACGATCGGAGAAGAAGTAGACGCACAGGGATAGACCGCTCACTGCCGGGCTTGCGATCGTGCCAGCGCGACCCTGGTGTGCGGGATCCCCGATCTCAACCGTCATCGCCCGACTTGAACGGGCGATCCAGTATTCCAGAGACAGTTGGAATTGATCGAGAAGCTACGGCGTACTGGATGCCCCGCCTTCGCGGGGCATGACGGCGGAAAGCGAAACCGGCAGCACGCTGATCACGCTACGACGCCGCCTCCGCCTCTGCGACGCCGCGCTTAAGCGCGGCACGGGCGGCTTCGCGATGCTCTGATGTGATGTGGCTGGCGACCATGCGGATGGCGGTGGCGAGCACGGCGGCGTCATCACTGAAGCCGAGCACCGGCATCACGTCGGGGATGAAATCGAACGGCAGGATGAAATAGGCGATCGCCCCCAGCAGTGAAGCCTGGACATGGCGCGGCGTCTGCCGGTCGAACGCACAGTAATAAGCCGCGAGCAGATCTTCGGCGAACGGCAGTCGCGCCACGACGCGCTTCAGCTTGCGCCAGAAGCGGCGGCGAACGCTCTCACGATCTTCCGCAAGCCGATCGGCCGGCTCGAAGCCGACGCTATATTCGGCGGCCATGTTCCATAAGCTCCCCGTTCAGCCAGAAGCGGCAGATCGCCACATCCGGTGCTGATCACAAGATGGGGATGGACCCCATCCCTGCAAGACGTCAGCCTGATGTCAGCTTGGCAATAGCGTTCATCGCCTTGGCGAGCTCGACATCGAGCTTGGTGACGCCGCCGGCGTCATGGGTCGACAGCACCACCTCCACCGTCTTGTAGACGTTACGCCATTCGGGGTGGTGGTCCATCTTCTCGGCGACAAGCGCCGCGCGGGTCATGAAGCCGAACGCCTCGTTGAAATCCTTGAAGACAAAGGTCTTCCCGATCGCATCACGGCCCTGGATCTCGGTCCAGCCCGGTATCCCGCCCAGCGCCTGCTTGCGCGCCTCTGTCGCCAGCCGTTCTGCCATGGTCGCCTCCGTCCTTCAGGGGAACTTTACCCTAACACCGTGCATACGGCCCGGGTTCATCGGGGATTTGGCCCATCCGCTAACCATGACGGAGATGTAACCCCTCCGGACAAGAAATTTGCTACAATTGCAAAGGTAAATCGCCGGCCGAGATGAAACTGAGCCTCAAGCGTCTGTCTGGGAGATCGATGACCGGGGGATTGGACCTGGCCGAAGCGCCCACTCCGCCTTCGCCGCGATCAGCGGCGCGGAAGACGGCGCTTGTGTCTCTCGCGTTGGTGCTTGCGATCATCGGCGCGCTCGCCGGCGGTTATTATTTCGCGATGCGCCCGGTGACGCTGAAGATCGCGGTCGGTCCCGCCAACAGTGATGACCTCAAGGTCGTGCAGGCGCTGACGCAGGCTTTCACCCAGACCAAGGGCCACGTGCGGCTGCGCCCGGTCCAGACCGACGGCGCCACCGCCAGCGCCGATGCGCTCGCGGCAGGCAAGGCCGACCTTGCCATCGTGCGCGGCGACGTTGACGTGCCGAAGAACGCGCAGGCGGTCGCGACCCTGCGCAAGAACGTCGTGGTGCTGTGGTCCGTGCCGGGCAAAGGCAAGAAGAAGGGCGCGAAGATCACCAAGATCGCGCAGCTCGCAGGCCGTCGCGTCGGCGTGGTCGGCCGCACCCAGGCCAACGTCAACCTGCTCAAGGTCATTCTCCAGCAATACAGCGTCGATCCGGCCAAGGTCGATATCGTGCAATTTCCGGCCAACGAAGCCGCCGAGGCGATCCGCACCCAGAAGGCCGATGCCTATCTCGCAGCCGGCCCCGTCAACAGCAAGATCACGTCCGATGCGATCGCGGCGTCCGCCAAAGACGGCGGCACGCCGACCTTCCTCGCCATCGATTCCGCCGACGCCATCGCGCAGAACCATCCGGTCTATGAAGCGTCGGAGATTCCCGCTGGCACCTATGGCGGCTCGCCCCCTCGCCCCGACGACGAGGTCAAGACCATCAGCTTCTCGCACCACATCGTGGCACGCAAAGGCGTGTCTGACACCACCATTGCTTCGTTCACACGCCAGCTCTTCGCCGTGCGGCAGCAACTGGTGACGGAATTCCCGCTTGCGGCGAAAATCGAAACGCCAGACACCGACAAGGATGCCGTGATCCCCGCGCATCCGGGCGCGGCCGCCTTCGTCGACGGCGAGGAAAAGACCTTCCTCGACAAATACAGCGACTACATCTGGTGGAGCCTGATGGCGCTTTCGGCCATGGGCTCGATCGGTGCGTGGTTTGCGGGCTACCTCAAGAAGGACGAGCGCAACACCAACAGCCATCTGCGCGAACGCCTGCTCGACATGATTTCCGCGGCGCGCAAGAGCGAGACGGCTGAAGAGCTCGACCAGATGCAGGCCGAGGCCGACGACATCCTGCGCGACACGCTGCGCTGCTTCGACGACGGAGCGATCGAGGAACCCGCGCTGACCGCCTTCAACATCACACTCGACCAGTTCCACGTCGCCGTCGCCGACCGCAAGGCAGTGCTGTCCAGCCTGCCGCAGGGCCTGCAACGTGCGGGCGCGCAGTTCAGGGCTGCCGGCAACGCGTAGACGCCTGCGCGCGTTATCGCTGCGTCACACTGTCTCAATATAGCTTTCGATGCCCTTTTCGCGGTCTGATGCCAGCGCACCATCCCGGAATGACGGCGCAAGACGCGCATAAGACAGCTAGCCAGCGAGCCAGCCCATGAAGATCAAATTCTCCCGCCGCCGTTTCCTCACCACCAGCGTCGGCGCGGTGGGCGCGATCGCTATGCCATATCTCTCGCGCGCGGCCGACCGGCCGGCGGTCACGCATGGCGTGCAGTCGGGCGACGTCACCGTCGATGGCGGCGTGGTATGGGCGCGCACCGACCGGCCCGCGCAGATGCTGGTCGAGGTCGCGACGACAGAGTCGTTCAAGGACGCCCGCGCGCTGCCGCCGATCGCCGCGTTGCCCGAGAGCGACTTCACCGCAAAAATGCTGCTGGAGAACCTGCCAGGCGGACAGGACATCTTCTACCGCGTCCGCTTCCGCGATCTCTCGCACGCCGCGATCGAGGGCGAGCCGGTGGTCGGCCGATTTCGCACCGCGCCGGCCGACCGCCGCGACGTCAGCTTCGTCTGGGGCGGCGACGTTGCCGGCCAGGGCTGGGGCATCAATCCCGACGACGGCGGCATGTTCACCTTCTCCGCCATGCGCAAGCACCGTCCGGATTTCTTCCTGCATTCCGGCGACACCATATACGCCGACGGCCGGATTCCATCCGAGGTGAAGCTTGCTGACGGCAAGATCTGGAAGAACGTCACGATCCCCGAGAAAGCCAAGGTCGCCGAGACGCTGGACGAGTACCGCGCCGCGCACAAATACAATCTCACTGACAACAATGTCCGCGCCTTCAATGCCGAGGTGCCGATCTTCGTGCAGTGGGACGACCACGAGGTGACCAACAACTGGTCGCTGTCGAAGGAGCTGCCGGCGGCCTACAAGGTACGCGACATCACGCTGCTCGCCGCGCGCGGCGCGCGCGCCTTCCACGAGATGTATCCGATGCGCGAAAGCATCAATGAGCCCGGCCGGGTCTATCGCCAGATTTCCTACGGCCCGCATCTCGACGTGTTCGTGCTCGACGAGCGCAGCTATCGCGGCCCCAACGGCGCCAACCTGGAAACGGAATACGGGCCGGCCAGCTACTTCCTCGGCCCGGACCAGATCGCCTGGCTCAAGCGCGGCCTGCTCAACTCGCGCGCGACCTGGAAGGTGATCGCCTCCGACATGCCGCTCAGCCTGGTCGTATCGGACACACCGAAGGGCGGCTCCGAAGCTTTTGCTCAGGGCGACGGCCCTGTGCGCGGCCGCGAATTCGAGATCGCCGACATCCTGCGCTTCATCAAGATGGCGCCGATCAGCAACACGGTGTGGCTTACGGCGGACGTGCACTACGCCGCCGCGCACTATTACGATCCGAACAAGGCACAGTTCCAGGATTTCGAACCGTTCTGGGAATTCGTGTCAGGCCCGCTGCACGCGGGCACCTTCGGTCCGAACGCGCTCGACAACACGTTTGGGCCGGAAGTGCGCTTCGTCAAGGCGCCGGGGAAGGACAACCAGAACCTGCCGCCCTCCGCCGGCATGCAGTTCTTCGGTCACGTCAAGATCGACGGCGCCTCGGGCCAGATGACGGTGACCTTGCGCGACCGCGCCGACGTCGCGCTGTGGTCGACCACACTCGATCCGAAATTTGCCTGAGCTCTGATCGAAGGCTTAACGCAGCCGGCTCGCTGTAGTATCAGCGTCCGCGCGTTCCTAGCGCCGTCTCGAGCGCATCGCTCGAGCACGGGCTTTTGCCGTCGCGGCCGCGACGAGAACTTGGATCCGCGACTCTAGCCTGCGCGGGGTCTATCCGACCGAGGAGGCGGATCGCAGCTCGGCACAAGGCTGACCCATTCGACCGCTTTCGATCAAAGGGCCGGTTTGGTACCGGATTTCCCCTAAGCCCCGGGGATTCCCGGGCAAAATTCAGTCAACCAATGCCCAAAGAACGCATTGTTTTTTGGTGTTTTCTGCCTATATTGCGGCGCAAACGCGCAGGGTGCCCGGTCGATTTGGCCGGGCTTCCGTTTTAGCGGAAAGCGCCCGTTTCCTGTCTTCCAGCGTTGTTTCGAAAAGAGGTCCCGGTCCGACCGGCGAGATCGCGCTTAACCCATTGTTCGAACGCAAAGAAGCTAACTCATGAACCTCCGCAACGTCGCCATTATCGCCCACGTTGACCACGGCAAGACGACCCTGGTCGACCGCCTCCTTCAGCAATCCGGCACGTTCCGCGAGAACCAGAAGGTGACCGAACGCGCTATGGACTCCAACGATCTGGAGCGTGAGCGCGGCATCACCATCCTGGCCAAGGCGGCCTCGGTGCAGTGGAAGGATACCCGGGTCAACATCGTCGACACCCCCGGCCACGCCGATTTCGGCGGAGAGGTCGAGCGCATCCTGAACATGGTGGACGGCGCGCTGGTCCTCGTGGACGCCGCCGAAGGCCCGCTGCCGCAGACCAAATTCGTGGTCTCCAAAGCGCTCAAGGTCGGCCTCAAGCCGATCGTCGTCATCAACAAGGTTGACCGCCCCGACGCGCGTCCGACCGAAGTCATCAACGAGGTGTTCGACCTGTTCGCGGCGCTCGACGCCAGCGAGGAGCAGCTCGACTTCCCGATCCTCTACGGGTCGGCCAAGCAGGGCTGGATGGCCGAGAGCCCCGAGGGTCCTAAGGACAAGGGCATGGAGCCGCTGTTCGACCTGATCCTGCGCCACGTCGCGCCGCCGAAGGTCGAGGAAGGTCCGTTCAAGATGATCGGCACCATCCTGGAGGCCAACCCCTATCTCGGCCGCATCATCACCGGCCGCATTTCCTCCGGCACCCTCAAGCCGAACCAGCAGGTCAAGGTGCTGAACGCCGACGGCAAGCTGGTCGAGCAGGGCCGTATCTCCAAGATCCTGGCGTTCCGCGGTATCGAGCGCACGCCGCTCGAGGAAGCTGAAGCCGGCGACATCGTCGCCATTGCCGGCCTGACCAAGGGCACCGTCGCCGACACCTTCTGCGATCCGACCGTCGAAGTACCGCTGACGGCGCAGCCGATCGACCCGCCGACCGTGTCGATGTCGTTCATCGTCAACAACTCCCCGCTCGCCGGCACTGAAGGCGACAAGGTGACGAGCCGCATGATCCGCGACCGTCTGCTGCGCGAAGCCGAAGGCAACGTCGCACTGCGCGTCGTCGAGTCCGCCGACAAGGACGCGATGGAAGTCTCGGGCCGCGGTGAATTGCAGCTCGCGATCCTGATCGAGACCATGCGCCGCGAGGGCTTTGAGCTTTCGGTGTCGCGTCCGCGCGTCGTGTTCCAGAAGGACGAAGCGACCGGCGCCACCATGGAGCCGATCGAGGAAGTCGTGATCGACGTCGACGAGGAGCATTCCGGCGTCGTCGTGCAGAAGATGAGCGAGCGCAAGGCCGAGCTGATCGAGATGAAGCCCTCGGGTGGCAATCGTCAGCGCCTGGTGTTCTACGCGCCGACCCGCGGCCTGATCGGCTACCAGGGCGAACTGTTGACCGACACCCGTGGCACCGCGATCATGAACCGCCTGTTCCACGGCTATGCCCCGTATAAGGGCGAGATCCAGGGCCGCCGCAACGGCGTCCTGATTTCCAACGACCAGGGCGACGCCGTGGCCTACGCCATGTTCAAGCTGGAAGACCGCGGCCCGATGATGATCGAGCCGGGCTGGAAGGTCTATCGCGGCATGATCGTCGGCGAGCACACCCGCGACAACGATCTCGAGATCAACGTGCTCAAGGGCAAGCAGCTCACCAACATCCGCACGACCTCGAAGGACGAAGCCGTCCGCCTGACCCCGCCGATTCGCATGACGCTCGAAAAGGCGCTCGCCTATATCGAGGACGACGAGCTCGTCGAGGTCACGCCGAAGTCGATCCGCCTGCGCAAGAAGCATCTCGACCCGAACGAGCGCAAGCGCGCGGAGAAGGCCAAGGAAGCGGTGGCGTAAGCCGCGCTCTCGCGCCCCGGACGCAGCGCAGCACAAAGTGATGCGCTGCTGAGCCGGGGCCTAGCCCCAACATCACATGGGTCCCGGCTCAGCGGCGCGGCATTTCGCGCCGCACCGCGTCCGGGACACGGCAGCAGTGCCCGCTTCGGGCAATGACGGCCATGCATAGGCCAGCTTCAGCACGCCCAGCGAACGTGCTAGAGCCCGCCCATGAGCTCCCTCCCCTCTTCCGTTGACGTCGCGATCGTCGGTGCCGGCGCCGCCGGTCTCGGTGCCGCCCACGCGCTGGACGGCTCCGGCCTCTCTGTGATCGTGCTGGAGGCCCGCGACCGGCTCGGCGGCCGCGCCTGGACCGTGCAGGCCTCGCCCGAGGTCATCTTCGACGTCGGCTGCGGCTGGCTACACTCGGCGGACAAGAACTCCTTCGTTCCGATTGCCCGGCAGCTCAATTTCGAGATCAACACGGACCTGCCGCCCTGGAGCGATCGCGCCTTTGGCGATGTGTTTCCGGAGGCTGAGCGCAAGGACTTCGTGCGTGCGCTCGACGCGTTCTACGAGCGCATCTGGGGCGCGGCGAAAAAGGGTGCGGATGCGCCTGCCGCCGACTATCTCGAACTGGGCAACCGCTGGAATCCAATGATCGACGCGGTCTCGACCTATGTGAACGGGTGCGAGCTAGATCAGGTCTCGATTCTCGACTTCGAGGCCTACGAGGACACCTACTTCAATTGGCGCGTTCGCGCCGGATTTGGGACGCTGATCGCGGCGTATGGCGCACCTTGCCCGATCGCGCTGAACTGCAACGTGACGCTGGTCGACCATTCCGGCAAGCGCATTCGCCTCGAAACCTCGCAGGGGTCTCTCGAGGCCGAGGCGACGATCATCACCGTACCGACCAATCTGATTGCCGATGAGGCCATTCGCTTTTTTCCGGCGTTACTCGCCAAGCTGGATGCCGCGCGCGGCCTGCCGCTCGGGGTCGACGACAAGGTGACGCTGGCGCTGGAGAATGCGGAAGCCTTTCCAATCGAAGGAAATCTGCGCGGCGCGACCATGCGTACCGCAATGGGCACCTACCACATCCGCCCGTTCGGCCAGCCTTGTATCGACGGTTTTTTCGGGGGCCGGTTCGCGCGCGAATTGGAGGATGCCGGCGACGGCGCGTTCGCCGCCCAAAGCATTGACGAGATCGCGGGCTTCCTCGGCAACGATATCAGACGCAAGCTGAGACCCCTGCGCGAGTCGCGCTGGGCGCACGACCCTCTCGCACGCGGCTCCTATTCGCATGCGCTGCCGGGCCATGCAGGAGACCGCGCCGTGTTGGCGGCGCCGGTCGATGGCCGGCTGTTCTTTGCGGGAGAAGCCACTTCGCCGAACTTTTTCTCAACAGCGCATGGCGCACGCGACAGCGGTGAGCGGGCGGCGAAGGAAGTGTTAGACACGATCAATCAGCGTGGAAAGCTCGCTTCAGAATCTTGAGCAATTCGAGTCCGGACTCACGATCCAGCTGTATCGACTGGCTCTTCTTTTCGGGCATTTCGCGCGATTGACGTCCGTATGTATCGATCTGCAAAAAGCTTCGTCCATCTCGCTCAAAGATCGAATAGCGCGCCTCAATCGTGTCGTGGATAGAGTTTCGTTCCATCTGCCTCTCAACAAAGCGGCCGATCATCGCCATTGTAAGTTACCCCGTTATTCAATCACCCGTGCCCGCAAATCTGCATCGGGCACGAAACATGCATTGTACTTGCCGAAGATGCGGTAACGGTTGCGCGCGATGAGGCTGTACACGGGGTCCCGCAGCGGCCTCGGCACCGCGAACAACGCGCGCGTCCAGCCCCAGCCCGGAAGCTGCGACAGCACCGTCAGTGCAGCGTCCGACTTCATGAACACCTCACCGCCATGGACCACGGCATTGGTGTCGGGATCATCGGGATCGATGCCGAACGCGCGCGCGAGCCGCGTGCCATAGTTCGACTGAACCGGCGTGAAGCGAAACCGCCTCGCCGCATCGCGCTGCGCGACGAAGCGGACCCAGCGTGAGCAGAAGATGCAGACGCCGTCGAACAGGATCACGTCGTCGTCGGGCCATTTGCTCATCGGACTCTCTATTTTGACGCGTTTTCTTCACGCGAACCGGGATCCACTTCGCTCGAAAACACTATCGGTTGCCCCGCATGGTCCGCTCACTCATCGTTTCTCTCAAAACGGTTTTGCGATCATCAG
>NZ_LGHL01000260.1 GCF_001908205.1 Bradyrhizobium sp. NAS80.1 | reverse complement strand
GACGGCAGGCCATTCACTGGGTGATTGCCTTTCAACCGCATTCGTCAGCGCGGCGTCGACGGAGTCTTTTCCTCTCCTCATCGGCATCTATTCCGGGATTTTGGGCATCTTCATTCCATCGGGCGGAGGTCGATGGATAGTCGAGGCGCCATTCGTAATGCAGGCCGCGATGGATTTGCGCGTGAACCTGGGCTGGGCCGTCCAGGCCTACAACGCCGCCGGAGCCCTGCCGAATTTGATCAACCCCTTCTGGATGGTCCCCCTCCTCGGTATCGTCGGCCTCAAAGCGCGCGACCTCGTCGGCTTCACGTTCGTGCAATTCGTGCTTCTCGGTCCCGTCGTGCTGCTTCTTCTCTGGTTGCTGGCGGGGACAATCCCATTTCACCCGCCAATGATCGGTTGAAGGCGAGATGGCCGCAAAGCGCGTGGCCGCAAATCAGAGATCTGTCGACCGCGTCACGATCCAGCCGTACCTGACGTTCAGCGATGAGTAACTGCGGGAAGTACGTCCGGGACCGAGGCTAAGCTGAACATGGAAGTCCACGTGAGGGCCACTCGCCGTCATCTCAACGCGCCTATGGAGCGCCAAACTCGAAGGAGTTAGGTCATGGCAACCACAGAATATACTCACACCGCGTCATCAGCGCAGGCGACACGAGACTACGACGGATGGATTATCGCTGGTTATGGCATCTT
The DNA here is from genome assembly GCF_001908205.1 of Bradyrhizobium sp. NAS80.1. Taxonomy (GTDB): domain Bacteria; phylum Pseudomonadota; class Alphaproteobacteria; order Rhizobiales; family Xanthobacteraceae; genus Bradyrhizobium. The sequence continues at coordinate 2,307 of NZ_LGHL01000260.1, read as the reverse complement.
GGGAGCAATCGCGCTCGCTGCGCTCTACTTTGCGTCGGGCGGTCCGGGAAACGGCGAGGCTGCCCTTGCCATTATGGTGGCTATGCCTTGATCTGACGTCGTTCGATGCGAGGGCTTCTCATTCTCTTTGTAGCTTTTTCGCTTATACTGGCCGCACGAGGCCAGCATCAAACAAATTTCGTGCCGCGCCCGACCGCATCTATGCCACCAGTCAACGTGCCCTAGGTCGGATTCCAGCTTACGCCGTCCGCTTGAAACGGCCGCAGGCGACGTTGCTCCAGCAAAATGTTGGTGTACCGACTTTTCATATCTCTGTTCCTTGAGCGCCGACGCGAAGGTCTGCTCAGGGGCCCAATAGGCGACACCAAGGATTTGCGATCGACCCGGCGACCGGAGTCGGACCTCTGGAACTTCTGGGATCAAAGGCTGTTGTAGCGCACAGAGGGCCTCATGCATGGACATGGTCACGCGCGCTCGCGGTTCGGATGCCGTCCCAGCGGGACAAGTTTCTCCAGTGAACTCACACAACGAGTGGGGCACGCTGGAGGAAGTGATAGTCGGAAGGCTTGAGGGTGCGGTTATCCCGTCCGATCATCCGGTTGTCACCTGCAACATTCCCGGCATGGCAGCGCGTGCCCAGTCGCTGTTCGCAGGCTTCCGTTACCCAAAGATCATGATCGAACCGGCTCAGCGTGAGCTTGATGGCTTGGTTACGCTGCTACAGTCGCTGGGCATCGTCGTAAGGCGGCCGGACGCCGTCGACCACAGGAAGCGCTTCAGCACGCCGGAATGGTCCGCGCGCGGCTTCTGCAATTCCTGCCCGCGCGACAGCATGCTCGTGATCGGCAACGAGATCATTGAAACTCCAATGGTTTGGCCTTGTCGCTACTTCGAGACGCACTCCTATCGTCCGATTCTGAAGGACTATTTCCAACGTGGCGCGCGGTGGACGAGCGCGCCCAGACCGCAACTGACGGACGAACTGTTCGACCCGGATTTTCGCGTCCCCAAGAAAGGCGAGCCGATCTCATACATCCTCACCGAATTCGAGCCGGTCTTTGATGCTGCCGACTTCTTTCGCTGCGGGCGCGACCTGTTCGTGACGCGCAGCAACGTCACCAATGCGTCTGGTATTGAATGGCTGCGTCGCCACCTTGGCGACGGCTATCGCATCCATGAGATCGAGAGCCGCTGTCCCAATCCAATGCACATCGACACCACCATATTGCCGCTTGGGCCCGGCAAGATCCTGATCAATCCCGAGTACATAGACGTCGACCGTCTTCCGGCCGTCTTGAAAGGATGGGACATCCTCGTGGCCCCCGAGTCCGACCCGATCACCGATCCTGTGCTGAGGATCACTTCGCTATGCGGGAAATGGCTCAACATGAACGTATTGATGGTGGATGAGAAGCGCGTCATCGTAGATCCACATCATACCGCAACGATGCGTGCGTTTGAGAATTGGGGATTCGAGCCGATTCCCTGCGAGTTCTTACACTATGCGGCATTTGGTGGCGCCTTCCATTGCGCCACGCTCGACGTCCGGCGGCGCGGCACGTTGGAGAGCTATTTTTGAGCCGACTTCCAACAGGTTCTCATCGCACCGTTCCGCCTAAGTTGTGATTTTCAGTCCGATCATGCCCAATAGAATAAAGCCGATACAAGCAAGCCTAAACAACGTTAGGGGCTCGTCAAAGAGATAGATGCCGAGCGCGGCGGTGCCAACAGTGCCAATGCCCGTCCACACCGCATAGGCCGTACCGACCGGCAGCGACTTAAGGGCGATGCCGAGGAATCCAATACTGGCCGCCATAGCGACGACTGTGCCGATTGTTGGTAAAAGGCGTGCGAAGCCTTCCGTGAATTTGAGGCCGATCGCCCAGGCGATTTCGCACAGGCCAGCAATGAGCAGGAAGAGCCAAGCCATGGGAATGCCCCAAAAACACTTGAACAACGAGCAATCTCTCTCAGGGTTTACTCCAAATCAACGCTTTGAAAATCTGTAGTAGGATCGGGCCAGGGCTGAGCATCGAGGACGGAGGACCGAGTTACTGCGCCTCGGCGATCTTCGGTCCAGATGACGGCATCTGCGCGTTGGCCGCCAAGGGCCGCTTCGACGGCGATGCCGGGTCGGGCAATCGGAAAGCAGCGTCGGTCGGCGCGCCCTGGGAAGGTCGACGGGCAGCGGTCGCCGGAAGCACGATCACCTTCGCTCCGACTTTCACCCGCTCATAAAGGTCCACGACGTCCTCATTGGTCAGCCGGATACAGCCGGACGAAACCCGCTTCCCGATCGTATCGGGG
>NZ_LGHL01000026.1 GCF_001908205.1 Bradyrhizobium sp. NAS80.1 | reverse complement strand
CGTGCTGAAATGCACAAGCAAAACGGAAACCGCCGGCACCCCGTACCAAAAGAAACCGCCGAAACTCAAAAGCCAAGCTCGCCCCAAGTCAGAAACGAGTTTTGCAACACAATCCCCTCAAACGCGGACATCGATGGTGCAAGAGTGAGTGTCTGTTAAGGGGCCCACGAGGTGACATTCCGCCCAGGCACAATCTTCGGTGCCGACGTCGCGTTTGATCACGATCGCGTTCCTTGGCGACAAAAGTATGTGTCTGCGCAACGCAGACAGTTGGTCAGTACCGCAGTCAGGTTCCACATGCCTTGTGCGATGACTGGAACGCTCCTGCTTCCGACCCGAGATTCTCGGTAGCGATCAAAAAAAAGCCTCGCAGGAAGAGGAACTGGATGCCTTACATCGCATTCTTCGCGAAGACGTACACTTGCTACGCCTAGTTGTCCCTTTCAACTTGCGAAGGACGCGACCATGCAACGGGTAAATCAAACTGCAAAGCGGAGGTACGGAGCCAAAGCCACCGCCGTGACGGCGCTGGCGGGACTGGGTCTTCCGCTGGCGGGGAGCGCATCCGCAACCACGATACCCGCGGCTGATAGCCCGCAATCTTATGACATCTCGCCCAGTCAGCGCTTCGTTCTTGGCGAAGAGGAAATGGCCGACGTCAGTCTCGCCACGTTCCATCTCTTCGATAGGGAACACGTTGGCAGCGGCGTGCAGCTAGCCGCCGTCGTTGTTCGGGGCTGCCGCGGTTGTCGGGGTTGTCGGGGTTGCGGTGGTTGCCGTGGTTGCGGGGCTTGGCGTGGCTGCGGTGGCTGCGCGGGGTGCGGCGGATGCTGTGCGCGCTGGGGACGGTGTCGCTGGTGCTAAGTACCACGATCGAGCAATAGCAGTCCGTTGAAAAGCCGTGCGGGTGGCTGCGCTCGCAAAAGGGCCTTGACCTCTCCGCGTCGCTGACCGGAGCTGCGTTTGATCCTTCAAGCGGGTGGGGGCGGCCTTAATCCATGCTGCGGCGTGGCTTTGAGCTGCTCTGCATTGCCGCAATCTGCCGCCGCTTCTTCTCCGATCTGGCTTTTGAGCTTCTTGATGATCGAGACGAATGTCGGCTGCGCCTTGGTGGCCGGGCCGGCCGAAAGACCTCCGCCGGCTTCGAATGCGCGTTCCGCGATCTCGTAACCGAGCGCGCGGTAGCTTTCGAATTGCGATTCCGAGAAGAATTGATTCAGCGTCGTCTCGTGCGGAAAGGTCGCGTGGGCAATCGCATAGCTCAATACGCCCATGGGCTCGGTGCCGTGCAGCCCCGACTTGAAGTACAGGAGCAGTCCGTCTTGCGACTTGTCGCCATCGGCGTCGCTATAGAGAATATCGCCAATCGCCCAGTAGGGTGCTTCCGTTGCGGGGCTCGGACGTTCCTTGAAGCGCTTCTTGAGGTGGTCCAGGCCATGCAGGTCGATACGCACGCCAAGATCGATCCATATCTTGCGAAGCGCGTTGCCGAGATCCTCGAAAGTATAATCGGGGTCGCAGCCCGCGTCGCTGACGACGATCACGCGGCAACGCCGGCGAACCATCTCGTAGAGGCCGAGGTTCTCGAAATGCCCGCCGTCGGTCAGGTAGACCCAGCGCTCGGTCTCGCTCGTCAGGCCGAACATCTCCATGAAGAACGGGCGGAGTGCATTTGTCGGCTTGACCTTCGCATATTTGGGGTTGTCGCCGCGCGGGTTGGCGAGCCACCAGCCGAGGCGCACATTGAACAGCGCCATCAGGAAAGCCACACCCGGCGATGAGTTGTAGCCCATGCTCGGGCTCACGGCAGCGCCGGAAATCGCCATGGCGGTCCCAAGCGTAAGGCCCAGCGGTCGCCCGCCGTAAGGATGCGGCTGCCCGATCGTGGCATAGGTCGTCCGGTAAGCGCCATCCGAAAATATCGCGCTGCCGCTGCCGCAATGGAGAGGCGAGAACGTGAAGGGTGCCGCCATCCGTTCTTGCCATGCCAGGTTCTTGGACGACACGAGGTTGAGTGCCGCGCTGATGACATGGAACGGTTTCCAGTTGGTCCCTCGCGGTTCAACGCCATGCTCCCAGAGCTCGTAGAGATACGGGCTGTCGCTGCTGTCGAAATCCGTAAAGGCATTCTTGGTCTTGTCACGGTCATTCTCGTGGCGTGACGCGCCGAGAAAGGTACGAACCAGACGGTTCCGGTAAAGACCGTGGAGCGAGTAGCGGTTGATGTTGAGGACATGCGAGGCTGCGTAGATCAGCGCGACAAGCAAGCCGCCTGCCACGAGCACGACGGTCCAGGGCAGATGATCGGCGCCAAACCCGAAGGATTGGAACGCCCTGTCCCAGGCGATGGAGAGCAGGGCAACCACGGTTGCGGCGAAAATCGCGGCTGCGATCGCAGCGATCGTGTTGAGTGAGAGGTACTGGCGAAAGCCTGACGCCTGCTCGGCGGCGGCCCCAGTCTTCGAGCTCGCTCCCAGAACGACAGACAGCAGGCCTGAAAGTCCTCCCAGCGAGGGGACGAACGCGCTGCCAAGGTGGCTCGCGACCCAGTCTGCGGCCGGCGGCGCGCCAAGAACGAGCCCGAACCACAGCAGCCAGCCGATATAGGCCAGCGTGAAAATTCCGCTCGACCGCGCCTGGAATTCGAGGCCCACGTCCACCTCGGACAGGAATTCGGCAAACGAAATATAGATCACGTCGGCGACGATGCGCGCCATCACGATCCAGGGCAGCCCGAGCACGCAGGCAAAGGCCGCTGCCGCGGCTACGCCGGACGGTGCGTAATGCCAAAGCAAAACCAGACCCGTGGCGCCCAGCAGGCCGAAGGCCGCGCCGGCGACGCACCAGGCGCCAAGATCGATCCATGGATGCTTGGGACGATCCGCGAGCTGTGGCTGGGCCGATGCTCCGAAAATGAGGGTCCATACCGGCGCCAGCAGCCAGGAAAGGAGAAAGAACAACACGCCAAGGATACCGCCGCGAAAGATCACGACGGCGTCCGGGTGAGTTGCATAGAGGCGCTGGACGAATGCGAACCCGCTGGCATTGGTCACGTCCGTGAGCACCGACAGACCGTATTGGCTGTGCAAGACGAAAACCAGCAGTGCCGCTCCTGCCAGGAAGGGCATCAGATCGCAAACCAGAAACCGGGGTTGCGAGACATTGATCCATCCGCGTGCGGGACGGTTTGCGGCGGAGAACGACAAGGAAGCCAGGAAACAGAGGGTCGGTACGAACATCAGACCCAGGAACCACCCCGACGTGTTCTCGCGTGTGATGTTGTGGGCATCGATCACGGCAAACCAGAGCGCCTTGGTGATGAGCACCGCAAGGATCATCGGGGGGGACGAGCAGGATCCAGTTCAGGAACAGGTTGCGCAGGACGCTCGCAATGTCGCTCCACAGGTCAGGAGAAATCGCTGAAAAGCTGGGAGCGAGAAAGTGCGAGTTGCGCCGGAGGTTGGAAACCGGCTCTGCTTCTTCGTGATCCCTGAGTTGACCGAGGCTGTATCGCCGGTTGAGTGCCGAAGTCACGGGCGGTGCAGCATCGCCCTGACTGGCCTTGCTCGCACCAACGGCCGCTCTCTGGGGACGCAGCTTGCGCTCCTGACAGAGCCAGGCTGATAGCCAGCTTCCGATATAACCGCCCCCTGATACGGTCGACAGATACTCGAACTGCGTCAGAGCCGGGCCGGCCTTCTCGCCCTCGCGCTTCGAGGTGACCTCGAGGGCCGCAATCCTTTGCAGGATGCCGAGCGCAAACGCCGCGCTGCGGATTCCGCCGCCGGAAAGGCACAGGGCCCACCGGTCATCCGCGTTGAGCGCCTGGTAGATGTCGAGGAGGTTTCCAGGGAGCGGTGCCGCCGGCGGCGGCGATGATTGCTGCGCTTGCGCAGGTTGAGGCGATGTTGCCGACGGCGGCGACGATGGCGCTGGCGGCGTACCGGATGCCGGCAGCGTTGGTGTCGGCGAGGGGCCAGGTGCCGGACGTATCGGCGCGAATTCCAGGGCGGCGCCCGCGAGTGCCCGTCGCTCTTCCCAAAGCACCTGCGAAAGGTTCAATGCCCCCATGACACCTGCCCCCCTGTTTCACTGAGATGGGCCCAGGCGGTCCGTTCAGCGTCCCCGTTGGGGTTCGTTCTGGTCGGCGCGCCAAGCACAGCCTTGAGGTGCACAAGCTAGCGATACCGGCGACAGCGAGCGTGTGAAGTACTTCACAATGGCCGGGCAAATTGTCGGGGCGAGGTCGTAGAATGGGGAGGGCGAAGCGAAGTCCATCAATTCGTTAGATACGTATATTTGTTGCGCGCGGCCGGACGCGAGTGCGCCGTCCGCTGCCCAATGACTCCTCACGGGTGTGAATGTGGTGAAGTGCGGTGACGTCCGTTATTGGCCGCACAAGCGGCCGTTTCGGCGAGGTCGCCCTTGAACTGAAGCCGAAGTGCATAATCGCCGCGAGAAGTCAGCTCTTAAAATCACCCCACCAAAGTCCGGCCGTTTGAAACACGGCTATGGCGAGCGCTCGTGGATTTCCAATGCTAGGCGGCGCCCGTCCAGGGAAGCCACCAGCGCACGCTGGTGATGAGCCGGCGGCGGATCACATTGTTAGACTTCGACATTGCGACGCACTCTGATCTCGCGGCTGCGAACGGTGGCGGCTGATGTCTCTGCAAAAGCCGTCGCTTGCAGCTTTTTCCTTGTCAAACACCCCTCGTCGGATCAAATTTGAATCGCACCGGCGTGCAAAGTGTCGGTTCAAATAATCTGGGGCGGAAACATGAATAGATCATCTTCTATTGCATTCGCCACTTTTTTCGGCCTGGGCTGCTTGCTCGCAGCACCCGGTAACGCTCAGCAAGAAGTCAAGCAGGAATACGTGCCTGTATCGCGCGAGGCGAAGGTGTCTCCGGTCACGCAGGCCCAGCTCACCGCGGCCGACAAGAACGCGACCAACTTTCTGCTGACCAACGTCAACTATGCGCAGACTCGCTTTCACCCTGCGAAGCAGATCAATCGCGACAATGTCAAGGGCCTGCACGTCGCGTGGATTTTTCAGACCGACGTCAGGGAATCCCTGGAGACTTCACCGATCGTGGTCGACGGCGTCATGTTTGTGACGACGTCGTTCAGCCACGTCTATGCGCTCGACGCCAAGACTGGCGAACAGTTCTGGCACTACAATCACAAGATGGGACCCATAACGACCTACTGCTGCGGTCCCAACAATCGCGGCGTCCAGGTTCTTGGCGATCTCGTCTATCTCGCCACACTGGACGCCAAGCTGGTCGCGCTGAATGCAAAGACGGGCGATGTGGTCTGGAAGACCGACATTGCGGATCCCGAGCTCGGCTACAGCGAGACGATGGCTCCAACCGTCGTCAAGGACAAGGTTCTGATCGGAACGAACGGCGGTGAATACGGCATCCGCGGCTTCGTCAGGGCCTACGATGCGAAGACCGGCAAACTGGTCTGGAATTTCGATACGATTCCGGAAAACTCGGTCGGCGTCTGGGCGACAAAGGACGCCACCGGACGGGACATGCACCGCGACATCCAGGCCGAGAAGGACCAGCTTGCCAAGCTCGGCGATCCCTACAAGCGGCTGGGCGGCGGCGTCTGGCAAAATCCGGCCGTCGATCTCGCCACCAACCGGATCTATTTCGTGGTCGGCAATCCCTCGCCCGATCTCGACGGTTCACCGCGCCCCGGCGACAATCTCTATACCGACTCGCTGGTTGCCCTTGATCTCGATACCGGCAAATACATCTGCCACTTCCAGTACATCGCCCACGACGTCTGGGATCTCGATGCGGTTAGCCCACCGGTGCTGCTCGATGTGAAGGACAAGAGCGGCAAGACCATCCCGGGCGTGATCCATGCCGGCAAGACCGGTCACGTCTATGTTCACGACCGGAAGGATTGCAGCATGATCCGCTTCTCCGAGGCCATGGTCCCGCAGGAGAACATGTGGGTTCTGCCGACCAAGGAGGGGGCCCGCATGCTTCCGGGTGCGAATGGCGGTGTCGAATGGTCGCCGATCGCCACCGACCCGGCCCAGGAGCTCGCCTACGCCATCAACCTCCATCAGCCGATGCACTACCGGGTCGAAAACTCGCCCTACCCGAACGGTAAGTTGTGGCTTGGCGGCGCCTTCACCGCAATCCCGGGTGAACAGCAGTCGGGCAACATCACGGCCGTCAACTACAACACCGGTAAGATCAAATGGCAGGTGAAGACGCCGGAGCCGATGATCGGCGGCATCCTCGCCACCGCCGGCGGTCTTGTGTTCACCGGTGAAGGCAATGGCAAGTTCGCAGCCTACAACTCCTCCAACGGCAAGGAGTTGTGGAGCTTTCGCGCCGGGGCGGGCGTCAATGCGCCACCCTCCAGCTACATGCTGGGCAACAAGCAGTACATCGTGGTCGGCGCGGGCGGCAACACCCAGGTCAGCTTCAAGCGCGGCAACAACATTATCGCCTTCACGCTCGATTGATCGAGCGGCGAAAGAGCCTGATCAACAATGCGAAGCGGGGCCTACTGTGGCCCCGCTTCTGTTAGGCCTCACGGGAATGAAATCGATGAGCAGCAAGTTGCGTTGGTTGATTCCTTGCGGAGTCACGCTCGGAGAATTATTGAGCGCAAGCCCGCGGCCGGCACTTGCGCAAAGCATCGCCGAGAGGGTCGAAGTGTGCGCCGGCTGCCATGGCCAGGACGGCAAGCCGATCGACAAAACGATACCCGTTATCTGGGGGCAGCCATCCGGCTACACCTACATCCAACTCCGCGATTTCAAACGGGGCGACCGCAAGAGCGAGATCATGCAGCCGATCGCCTCATCGTTCGAGAAGGAAGACATGCTTGCGATTGCGGAATATTTCTCGAACAAACCGTGGCCCGACCTAGGCCAGCCGCGCTCGCCAAAGGATGTTGCGGACCGGGCTCTCCGCGCAGAGCGCTCGGTCGGCTGCACCGGCTGCCATCTTGATCAATTTCAGGGCACTGGCACCGTACCGCGATTGGCTGGGCAGAGCCGCGAATACCTGACCAAAACAATTGCCGATTTCCGCACCCGGGCGCGCGGCAATAACCCCGGGATGTCCGATCTGATGCTCGCCACACCTCCCGACGACCTCGCGGCACTGGCGGAATACCTGGCTGGTCTCTGAGATCTACTCAGATCGGGCTGAGGGCGCCGCCAGGCGCTCACGTAGCGACGACAAAGCGGTCAGATCTGCTGCCCGCTTGCCGGCCTTGTCCTTGATTGAAGGATCGGCTCCGCGCGCAAGCAGCAGAGCGGCGACCTCCGCACGGCCGCCTTCCGCAGCTGTCATGAGAGCGGTGCGGCCGCGGGCATCTCGGTCATCGATACGCGCGCCGGCGTCCAGCAGATATGCAACGACCTTGATCGCCTCAGTTTCCGGGACCTTGTCATCCGCGCCCGAAGCCCACATCAGTAGAGTGAGATCATGTGGGTAGCGGGCGTTGATATCGATATTCCGGGCCAGCAACCGCTTCACAATATCGAGCCGGGCGCGGGCTACCGCATAGACAATCGGCGGCTTGCCGGTGTCGTCGGGCACTCGCTCGTCCGCCCCATGCGCGAGCAACGCTTCAACGATCGCATCGCTGCCGGCATACGCGGCAGCGGCAACCGGAGAAATCCCACTGCGTCCGGTTAGTTTGACGTCGGCACCGCGATCCATAAGCCGCTGCGCAACCGACACATGGCCGCCTTCGGCTGCAAAGTATAGCGCCGTGGCACCGGCCAGATTGCGTGCATCGATTGGAGCGCCGTGCTCCAGCAAGAGATCGACCATATCCAGGTGGCCAAACCTGGCGGCGTGGCTAAGTGGTCGGGCACCAAACCGGTCACGCGCGTCGACCGATGCGCCATAGTCCAGCAATTCAGTTGCCAGGCCAATGCAATTCGCGTCTGCTGCTGAGAATAGAGCCAATGACACCTCGATTGCAGTGATCTGTGGTTTTGCGGTTCGAAATCTAGGTCCGAGCTGTTGGCACCGTTCGGAGTCGGCAGCGAACGCTGCCGACGCGCCGCTCAAGACGGCGATTACGACCGAGCACTGCAAAACGATATGGCGGTACAAAACGGCTGCTCCCCCGCACATCTGACCTACAGAATGACACGTCGGCCAGACCAAGCCAAGCCGCCGGGGGCCCATGCCAGGGTAAAGGGCTCTTCCAACGACAGACGGCCTCGGCGCTCATGCTCCCATTCGCCACGCGTCACGCTTCCCGAACTGCGTGCTTTCACGGTCTGCACGTAGCGACTGCCGGCCTTGCGGACTCAGAGCGTTCCAGCTCACGCAGCAGTCGTCGCGTCTCCTTCAACATTCCACGAATCATTCTTCGTTGCAGGATCGCCTGTGCCGAAAACAGTCCATGTTTCCGTGCGTTTCGATTTCCCCGAGGCGCGCCCGATCCCGACGTCCCGCCATGCATGCGGCAACGCAACTTGCCTCGTACTGCCGGCGCCCGGCAGCTGCAGCCAGTGCGGGTCTTGGCGCCGCAGCGCAGGCTCGTCAGCATTGCGCCGGTGTTGCTGTTGTCGTTGCCGATCACGCGTTGGCACCTTGCCCGGCGTCGGCGTGCTGCGACGCTTGTCCGTAGGCCTCGGGCTCCAGCTCCATCCGCACATCCACCGCTGCGCCCGCTGCACTCTGCTCTGTCGTACCGGCATAAGACGTGACACTCCCCGCGATCGCCTCACCCCCGTCCTGCACAGACAAGCTCTGCACGGTGATCGCCCGCTCGCCATTGTTGCGGTAGCGGTTGAGCGCCTCGACCTGGGCCGGAAAGATGCGCGTGAGCTTGCCAAGGGCGCGCGAGGCGCTGTCCTGGCCGGCGAGGTCGCCGGCGCAGGCGAGATGATGGGCGCAACGCATCGCGGTGACGTGAACGCACACCATCTGCGCCGCCAGCATGGGATCGATGGAATCCCTGGGCGCGATGCTCTTCATCATCGAAATCATGAAGGCGAGGTTGGCTTCGTCGGGCCGTTGCCCGATCGTGCTGACCTTCACCAACTGCTTCAGGATGCCGTGCAGCGCGTCGCGGTCGACGGCGCCGAGCGCATCGGCGAGCAGCCGTTCGCCGGCTTGCGGGTCAGGGTGGTCGATCGCAATTCGCCGCTTGTAGAGCTTTATGCGCGGGCTCGTGGCGGGGCCGCTGCGGTCGTTTGTCGCAATCGGCGAGGAGCGGTCGCGTTTTGGAGATGTCGTCATGTCGGTGTGTCCTTTGCTGGCGCAGGCGTGGGTTCGCTGCGCGTGAGGCGGTTCGCTCGCGCGTTGCGCACGGATGCGATTTTTGAGATGTCGATGAAGGGCTTACGCGCAACCGTGTCGAGGCGGCCTGGGCTAGCAGGCGTGGACGCCAGCGGATTGTCGCGATGGTGCCATCCTGCCGGTGTTTTGCCCGACGAGTCAAATGGCTTTGCGCGGTGCGCAAGTCCTTGTCCCGACAGCTGCCTGCTACTTTGCATGGGGTTGTTTTCGCGTTTTTTGTTCGGGGCGGCTCTCACCTGCCGTGCCGCGGAACTGGGGAGCGTTGCGCGCGTGGAAACGCGATTGCGAAATCCGGCGCGACCGCTCATCATGATGCTCGAATGCGCCGGACCAACAATATGCACAGGCGGGCTGAGTCTGGGGGGGAGAACGGATGAACCGAACGGCTCGCCTGCTGGCAGTCATCGCCGGATTGTGCGCTTCGCTGTCGACAGCGGCCGTCGCGCAAAAATATCCGACGCGTCCGGCCAAGATCATGGTCGGCTTCAGCGCGGGTGGTCCGGTCGATGTGGTCGCGCGCATCGTCGCCGACCGCTTAAGCAACAAGCTCGGGCAGCCCTTCGTGGTCGAGAACCGCGCCGGTGCCAACGGCATGATCGCCGCCGAGGGTGTGGCGCATGCGGAAGGTGACGGCTACACCATCCTCGCCTGCAACTCATCCACTATTACGCTCAACAAGACGCTGTTCAGGGATATCCGCTACGACCCGCAGGGCGACTTTGCACCGCTCACCACCGTCGTGTCGGCACCGCTCGTCCTTGTCGTCAATCCGGAGAATCCCAAGACGGCGAATATCAACACAGTCGCCGATCTCGTCACTGCGGCGAGGGCGGCGCCCGGCGCGCTGGCCTACGGCTCGGGCGGCAATGGCAACCTTGCCCATCTCGCCATGGAGCTCTTGAGCCAGCGTGCCGGCGTCAAGATGATCCACGTGCCGTATCGCGGCGGCGCGGCGTCCGAGGTCGGCATCCTCGCGCAGGAGGTGCTTGCGGTGTTCGATCCCTTGTCCGCCGTGCCGCTGGTGAAGGCCGGAAAGCTGCGCGCGCTCGCGGTGTCGTCGGCCGATCGGCTGCCGTCGCTGCCGGATGTGCCGACCATCGCGGAAGCCGGCTATCCCGGCTTCGACCTCTCGTTCTGGGTCGGCTTCTTCATGCCGAAGGCGACGCCAGCGCCGATCCTCGAGACGCTGCACCGGGAGGTCGTCGCCGCCGCCAAGGATCCGGTGTTGCAGGAGCGGCTGGAGACGCAGGGCGTCGTGTCCGTGCTCAGCCCGGCCGACTACGCGGCCAAGATCGCGAAGGAGACCAGGGAGCTTGCCGAGGTCGTTGCGGCCGCGAACATCAAGTCGGAGTAGGGGGCGGGTTCAGCGAACGATCTCGCTCCACTCAGGACAGGACCGCTGCGGCACCGGGACCAGCCAGGACTGGTAGTTCGATTTGTCGATGACTTCGGCGGGCAGTATGATCTTCTCGGGCAGCGGCTCATGCCTGAGATAGCACAGCGCCGCTGACGTCGCGGTGCAGCCGATCTTGAACATGTTGAAGTCGACGCTGGCGAGCATGTTGCCCGCCTCGATCTGCTTCACGGCCGGCAGGATGCCGTTGATGCCCATCACGATCGCGCGGCGATCGGCCTCCTTGAGCGCCTCCAGCACACCAAGCGCCATGCTGTCGTTCGCCGACAGCACGGCGTCGATCGACGGATGCTCCTTCAGGAGTTGCGCCATGACGCGCCTGGCGTCCGGCTGCTGATAGTTGCCGACGCCGGAGGCCAGCACCTCGATGCCTGGATATTCCGCGAACGCGCGCTTGTAGCCGCGCAGGCGCTCGCGATTGGTCGGCGCGCCCGCCGTGCCCTTGATCACCACGATCTTGCCCTTGCCGCCAATTGTCTCGAACAGATAGCGCGCCTCGCGATAGCCGATCTCGAAATCGTCCGCGCCGACATAGGTGACGAAGCTGCCGGGCAATGGGTTGGACGCGAGCACGACCGGGATCCTGGCTTCGTTGAGCCGTTTCACGGACTCGACCATCGCGACGTCGTCGACGGGAATGAAGACGACGACGCTGGGGCGGTCCTTCAGTACCTGCTCCACCATCGCCTTCTGCTCGTCGACATTGTCCGGCTGCTTCGGCACGAGGTGAATGGTCCGCGCGCCCGCGGTCCCCGCCGCCTTGTCCGCGGCGATGCGAAACGCCTCATAGGCGGGATTGGTGGTGTTCTTGGTGAAGACGGCGATCACCGGTGCGTCGTCCGCGGCAGCGATGCCGCTGGCAAACACGCTACAGCCAAGTACCAGCGCGATGAGGAGGCGCATGGCAAGACTCCATCAAAGCCACAGGATTTGCTTGCGATAGCCGAGATCGTTCAGCAGCGGCGCCGCCGGCCCCTGGTGGAACACGGCACCCCGTTCGAGTGCGAAGACGCGATCGGCGAGCGCGAGCACGAGGTCGAGATTGTGCTCGACGATGACGATCGACATGTGGCGGCGAAGCTGGCCGAACACCTTGAAGAGTTCGAGCGTCACGGCCGGCGCGAGGCCTTCGAAGGGCTCGTCGAGCAGCAAGAGGCGCACATTGCCCGACATCGCGCGGGCGACCGCGACCATCTGTTGCTCGCCGCCGGAGAGATAGTCAGCCGCGACGTTCATGCGCTCCTTCAGGCGCGGGAAGTAGTGCAGGATCTGCTCCTCGTCCCAGACGACGCCGTCGCTGCCGTCGGTCTTGCGCGCCAGGCGCCCGAGCGCGAGGTTTTCGCGCACTGTCATGCCGGCGAACAGCCCGCGGCCCTGCGGCACGTAGCCGACACCGCGCCGCGCGATGTCGGGGGCCGGAAGGCGTGCGATGTCCGTGCCGCAATAGTCGATGGTTCCCGAGGCCGCCGGCACAAGGCCGGCGATCGTTTTCAGCAGCGTCGATTTGCCGGCGCCGTTGCGCCCGAGCAGCGCGACGATCTCGCCTTCGCGCACGTCGAGCGCGGCGTCGTTGAGGATGTGGCTCTTGCCGTAGAAGGTGTTGACGCGGTCGAGACGCAGCACGGTCTCGCGTCCGCCGGACGCATCATTGCTGCGCCGGTGCTCGACGGCGGGAATGCCCTTGCCGGTGTAGATCTCCTGCACGCGCAGATCAGCCCGCACCGCCCCAGGGCAGTCGGACATCAGCACCGCACCCTGATTCATCACGGTGACGACCTGCGAGAAGCCGAGCACGCGGTCGATGTCGTGCTCGACGATCAGCACGGGAATGTTGGCCGCGATGTTCTTGACGAGGTTGGAGACGCGCTCGCGCTCCGCCGCGGCAAGCCCTGCGAGCGGCTCATCCAGCAACAGCACCTGCGGCTTGGAGCCGAGCGCGATGCCGAGATCGACCAGCCGCTGCCCGCCATAGGAGAGTTCGCCACCCTCGATTTGCTCGATGCCTTCGAGGCCGAGAAACTTGACGAGCGCAGCGGTCTCGGCGTGGATCTCCTTGTATGCGTCGATGTCGTTCCAGATGTTGAAGCGCATCGGCCGCCGCGCCTGCAGCGACAGACGCAAATTCTCGTAGATCGTGAGCCCGCGAAACAGATTGGTGATCTGGAAGGAGCGCGCCAGCCCCTGGTGGCAAATCAAATTCGCCGGCACGCCGGCAATGTCGCGTCCCTGCAGGCGGATCGTGCCGCGGTCCGGCGCGTAGAGGCCGGAGACCAGGTTGAACAACGTGGTCTTGCCGGCGCCGTTCGGCCCGATCAGCGCGTGGATCTCGCCGGCTGCGACGGTGATGCTGGCATTCTCGACCGCGCGGATGCCGCCGAACTTTCGCGAGACGCCGTTGACCTCGAGCACGGTGCCTTGTCGCGCTTCCGGCCGCAGGAAGTCAGGCAGCGGCAGGTCGTCATAGATCTTGCGGCGGCTCATCGCAGCCGTTTCCTCCGCGGGAGGGCGGAGACGGCGCATGATCAGCGAACCGATGCCGACAAGGCCGCCGGGCGAATACATCACGAAGGCCACGAAGGTGAGGCCGAACCAGAACAGCCAGTCCGACGTCCAGATCGAGAACAGCTCGCGGAAGAGGATGAAGAACAGCGCGCCAAGCGCGGGCCCGAGCAGGCTGCGCATGCCGCCGATGACCACCATCGCCAGCAGCTCGCCGGCGAACGGCACCGAGACGGCTTCAGCCGAGACGAGATAGTTCAGGAACGCGATCAGCGCGCCGGCGAGGCCCGTGATGATGGCTGAGATCACGAATACCGCGAGCTTGTAGCGCTCGACCGGATAGCCCTGAAAGCTCGCGCGCAGCTGGTTCTCGCGGATCGCGACCAGCACGCGCCCGAAGGGCGAGCGCACGAGGCGCATCAGCACATAGAGCACGGCGAGCCCGATCGCCGCGACCACCACGTAATAGTTGAGTGCGTTGTCGAGGCTGATCGGTCCGATGTCGCCGCGCTTCAGCCCGCCGAGTCCGTCCTCGCCGCCGGTGAGGCTCGTCCAGCGGAAAGCGGTGGTGTAGACGAGCGCGGCGAGAGCCAGCGTCAGCAGCGAGAAGTACACGCCGCGCCGGCGCAGGATCAGCATGCCGATCACGGTCGATGCGATCGCGACGACGACCATCGATCCGAGCAACGGCAGCCAGATCTGGCCGGGGAAGAATCGCAGCTGGATCAGGCCGGCGGCATAGGCGCCGATGCCGAACCAGGCGCTGTGGCCGAACGAGACGAGGCCGGTATAGCCGATGCAGAGGTTGAGCCCCATCGTCGCGACCGCAAGCCCGACGATCCAGGTGCCGGTGTTGAGCGACAGGCCGAACGCCTTCAGCAGGAAGGGGAGCGCGATGATCGCGATGGTCGCGATCAGCAGCGGCTTCAGTCTGTCGATGGCGGAAGCGCTTCTCATTCGAACTTCTCGATGCGTTCGCCGAGCAGGCCGCGCGGGCGCACCAGCAGCACCAGGAACATCAGGATGTAGATCGAGGCTTCACCCGCTGCCGGCTCGAAATGGATGGCGATGCCGCGCACCACGCCGACGAGGAGGGCGGCGATGACGACGCCCCAGAAGCTGCCGAGGCCGCCGATCACGACGACGACGAAAGCCACCGTCATGATCTCGGCGCCCATCGCCGGATGCACGGTGGTGATCGGCGCGAAGAAGGCGCCGCCGAGCGCGGCCATGCCGACGCCCAGCATCACGATCGCGGTCATGTAGGGCTGGAGGCGGATGCCGAGGGCGGCAACCATGTCGGGCCGCTGGATGCCGGCGCGCACCACGCGTCCGAACGAGGTCTTTTGCAGCAAGAGCCAGATTCCGAGCAGCACCACAGCGACGACGGCCAGGATCAGGAGGCGATAGCGCGAGAACAGGAAGTCGCCGACGATGACCGAGCCGCGAAAGCTCTGTGGGATCTCGGTCGAGACGGGAGCTGCGCCCCAGATCATGCGGATCGCCTGTTCTGCGACCATCGCAAGGCCGAAGGTCACGAGCAGGCTCAGGATCGGGTCAGCGGCGTAGAAGCGACGCAGGATGAAGCGCTCGAAGAGGATGCCGAGCAGGGCGACCGCGAACGGCGAGATCGCAACGGAGGCGCCGAAGCCGAGCCGCGTCGTCAGCTCGACGCAGACATAGGCGCCGAGCGCGTAGAAGGCGCCGTGCGCGAGGTTGACGATGCCGCCGACGGAGAAGATCAGCGACAGCCCGAGCGCGATGAGCAGGTAATAGCCTCCGAGCACGAGGCCATTGATCACCTGTTCCAGCAAGAACTCGAGCTGCATGTTGCGTCCATCGCCTTGAAAAGAACGGCGCCGGCAGGGCCGGCGCCGTTGACGCCAATCGGCTTCGCTACGCGTACGCCGTGGGTCAGGCCTTCATCTCGCAGGGATTCTGTTCCCTCGTCGGATAGATCGACTCCAGCGGATCGCTCGCCGCCGGCACCACATCGCCCAGCACCAGCATGTCCCACTGGTCCTTCATCTGGTCCTTCGGCTTCACCGTGAACGGATAGGCCTCCTGCACCAGCTGATGATCCCAGGAGCGGAAATAGGCCTTGCGCGCCTTGCCGATGTCGAACTGGGTCTGCTTATCGAAATAGGCGATCAGCTCATTGCTATCGGTCGACTTGGTCGTGTTGATCGCCTCGGCGAGCAGCTTCAGCGTGATGTAGTCGATCCAGGCATGGTTCTCCGGCGGCTTGCCGTGCTTCTTCGTGAAGGCCGCGACGAAAGCCTGTGACGTCGGATTGTTCAGCGTGTGATACCAGACCGTCGGCCAGGTGCCGCTGAGATTGCCGGCGCCCGCGGCCCAGGCATCGCCGGTGTTGAGGTTGAAGCCGACCAGCGGGTAGGGGAAGCCGAACTCGGCATATTGCTTGACGAGGTTGGTCACCTGGTTGCCGGCGAGGTTGCAGCAGACCACATCGGGCTTGGCCTGCCGCACCTTCAGTAGATACGGGCTGAAATCGGTGACGTCGGTCGCGATCAATTCGTCACCGATGAGGTTCGCATCGTGCGCGCCGAAGAACCCTTTGGCGGCCTTCAGCAGATCATGGCCGAAGATGTAGTCGGCGGTGAGCGTGAAGAACTTCTTGCCCTTCACCATACCCTTCTGCGACAGTGCGGTGCCGACCGCGTTGACCATCACGGTGTTCGGGATGTCGCAGTGGAACGAGTACTTGTTGCAATTCTTGCCGCGCAGCGCGTCCGACCGCGCGCCGGTGGAGAAGAACACCTTCTTGTTGCGCTCGGCGACCTGCATGATGGTGAGCGCGGACGCCGACGAGATTTCGCCGAGCAGCACCACAGCGCCGTCCTGCTCGAGCATGCGCTGCGCCTTTGTCGCCGCCGTCGCCGGGTTGATCGAGTCTTCGGAGAGCAGGTCGATCTGCTTGCCGAGGATGCCGCCGGACTGGTTGATCTCTTCCGCTGCGAGCCTCACACCGAGCTGGGCGTAGCTGCCGATCACGCCGAGAAAGCCCGTGAGCGGCGTCAGGTGCCCGATCCGGATCTTCTCGGCTTGCGCCCTCACGATTGCCGGAAACCCAAGTGCGGACGCGCCAGCGAAGGCAGCGCCTGTCCGTAACAACGTCCGTCGGCTGGTGCGGATCATCCTTGTCTCCTCCCCGGGTGCATCGTGTGTCTCCCTTTCAAAACCGGATATCCGGGATTGTGAGAGACGTTTTTCTAATGCTGGAGGATAATCTCGAACGCCGTCGCGGGTGTCAACCGGCAAGATCGCCGCTTGAGTTGCGGCTCAGGCCTTCTGCGTGAGCGCCTTGTGCGCCCGGTCCTTGGCGCCGAATTCAACCGACAGGCGGTCGGCGGCGGCCTGCACGACTTGCGCGCCGGCGTGAAGCGCCTGGTTGGAGAGCCGCCAGATCGGCCCGGAAATGCCGAGGGCGCCGATCACTTGCCCGGTGAAATCGGTCACAGGTACGGCGACGCAACGCACTTCCGGATTGAACTCGCCGTCATCGAAGGCAACACCGGTGCGCTGCACCTCGGCGATCTCGCGCATGAGCATGCCGGCGTCGGTGATGGATTTTGGCGTCGACGGCTTCAGTTCCGCGCGATCGAGGAACCGCTTGAGCTGTTCGGGCCGCAGCGATGCCAGAATGATCTTGCCGAGCGCGGTGCAATGGGCGGGGCGCACAACGCCGACGCGGTCGGTCAGCTGGAACGCGCCGGGGCCGCTGGTGCGCGCGATGACGATCACGGCGTCGCCCATGCGTACGGCAAAATGGCTGCTTTCGCTGGTCTGGCGCGACAGTTCCTCCAGCACGGGCGTCGCGACATTGACCATCTCGATCTCGTCGAGCGCGGATGCCGCAAGCGCAAACAACGGGCGGCCGATGCGGTAGCGCTTGTTGTCCTTCTCCTGCCGGAGGTAGCCGAGCGAGACTAGCGTCTTTGCGAGATGAAAGGTGGTCGAGTTGTGCAGGCCGACCAGCTTGCTCAACTCCGCAAGTCCGATCCCTTCGCGATGACGCGCCACCTCTTCGAGGATCGAGAAGGCGCGGCCGAGTGACTGAACGCCGCCGCCGCGCTGCTTGTCGTCGGCTTCTTCGTCTCCATCGGCTCTGGGGGCAGGGACCAGTTTGGCAATCGCGGCCTTGCGCTGGCCTGCTGGCTTTTCACCGGTCGTCGGCTTGGTACGCGATCTCAAGGACAAGGCCCCCTCTGGCAAATCCGTCGTGACTCGATGCATCGACAGTAGCACGCAACCACACGACCGTCGGAGCTCAGCCTGCGTTTCCTCAGATTAACAGCCTATCACAATATAAATTGACGTACAGCATTATGAGAAATAGGGTGCCGCGGCTCAGCGACGACGGCGCCAATGTTCTCTGCCGCGGTCCATAAGAAGTCGCGGGCCGCAGGGAGACGGTTGATGTCGCGAAACATGCTCAATGGCGCCCAGGTCATTGTCGATTATCTGATCCAGGAGAAGGTGCCGCAGGTGTTCGGGCTGTGCGGCCACGGCAATATCCAGTTCATCGACGCGCTGTACGAGCGTTCCCAGGAGATCAAGACGATCTCCGTGCATCACGAGAGCGTCGCGGGCTTTATGGCCGACGTCTATTACCGCGTCTCGGGTAGGCCGACAGCGACCTTCACCTCCTGTGGACCGGGCTCGGCGAACTTGCCGATCTCGCTCGCCAACGCCTTCCTCGATTCCGTGCCGTTCATGGCGATCACCGGCAACGTGCCGACCAGCCAGTTCAATCGCGGCGCGTTCCAGGAAATGTACCGGCACTATCAAGCAGACTTTCCATCAACCGTGCGCACCATGTGCAAGAAGGTGTTTCAGCCGACGCGAGGCGAGATGGTGCCGCTCGCGGTGCGGCAGGCCTGGAAGACCATGATCACGGGGCGGCCCGGACCAGTGGTGGTCGACGTGCCCTTCGACGTCTTCATGGAATCGGCCGCCGAAGAGGCGCCGAAGGCGATCGAGTGGAATGCCAACATCTCGAGCCGCTGCGGCGCAGATCCTGATGGCGTCGTGAAGGCGGTCGACATGCTGCTCTCGGCGGAGCGGCCGGTCATGCTGGTCGGGCAGGGCGTGCGCTATGGCGGCGCGGCTGACGAATTGCGCAAGCTTGCCGAGCGGCTCCAGATCCCGGTTGCGTCGTCCGCGAGCGGGCTCGGCGCGCTCGACGTCAATCATCCGCTCGCACTCGGCCTCGTCGCGCGCGCCGGACATTACCAGGCCAATCACGCCGCGCGCCAGGCCGACGTGCTGCTCGCGCTCGGCGTCCGCTTCGACGACCGCACCTCGAGCTCGTGGATTCCCGGCTACTCCTTCACGATCCCGCCGACGAAGCTGATCCATGTCGACATCGATCCAGAGGAGATCGGCCGCAACTATCCCGTCGCACTCGGACTGATGGCCGACGTTCGCACCTTCCTGCGCCAGGTGCATGCGGAGCTCGACCGCCGTGACAACCTCTTCAAGAAGTCCGACGCCCGCAAGAAGTGGCTGGCGCAGATCGACGGCTATCGCAAGGAGTGGGACAAGTTCGTCGCACCCGGCTTCTCCGACGACACCACACCGATCAATCCGCAGCGTGCGGCGGCCGAGATCGATAAGGCGCTGCCGGAGGACGCCATCCTCGTCTCCGACATCGGCGTGCATCACAATTGGCTGCTCGGCTTCTGCAAGCCGAAGCGGCCGGACTCGCTGATCGGCTCGATGGGATTTGGCCCGATGGGCTTTGGCGTGGCTGGTGTGATGGGCGCGAAATTCGCGGCCCCCGATCGCCCTTGCGTGTCGGTGTGCGGCGACGGCGCCTTCTTCATGCATGCCAACGTGCTGGGCACGGCGGTCGAATACAATCTGCCCGTGGTCTGGGTGGTCTGGAACAATTACGCCTATGCCTCGATCCGCGGGCTTCAGCGCGGCTATCTCGGCGGGCGCGAACTTGCGACCGACTTCAAGCATCCGGAGACGGGCGAGCGCTACAATCCGGATTTCGCCGCGATGGCGCGATCCTGCGGCGTCGAGGGCGTGCGGGTCGATCGCGCCGGCGACATTGGCGAGGCGATCCGCAAGGGCATCGCCGCCAACAGGCCCTATCTGATCGACGTCGACATTGCTGCCGACGTCAATCCGGCCGGTGCCGGCGTCTGGGAATTGCCGGGCCTCGGCCAGAGCAAGGCCGGCATCGGCACGCGCTTCCAGCCGGGCTGACCGAAGCCCGCAAATCACCAAACAAGACAAGATCGGGGAGATGGAAATGACGCTCGCAGGCAAAAAGGTCGTCGTGGTCGGCGGCTCCTCAGGCATCGGGCTTGCTACGGCAGAACTCGCCAAGAGCCAGGGCGCGGACGTCATCATCGCCTCGCGCAACGCCGCGAAGCTCGATCCCGTCGCCGAGCGTCTGAAAGTCACGGCTATTCCCACCGATGTCCGCAGCGACCAGAGCGTCGCTGATCTGTTCCGCCGCACCGGTGCCGTCGATCACGTCGTGCTCACCGCTGCGCAGCTTCGCACCGGACCGTTCAAGACGGTTGCGATGGAGGACGTTCGCGGCACCATGGAAGGCAAATTCTGGGGCGCCTGGCGCGTCGCGCACGAGGCCGAGATCCGTCCGGGCGGCTCGCTGACGCTCGTCACCGGCTTTCTCAGCATCAGGCCGCGGCCGAATTCGGCGATCGTGAGTGCGGCAAACGGGGCGCTGGAATCGCTGGCCCGTGCGCTCGCGCTCGAGCTTGCGCCGGTACGCGTGAATGCGGTGTCGCCCGGCGTGATCGATACGCCGATCCGGGCGGCGATGCCGGAAGCGGCGCGGAAGGAGATGCTGGGGAAGACAGCGGCCGCGCTGCCGGTCGGCCGTGTCGGCATGGCCGACGACATCGCCCAGCAGATCCTCAGCTTCATGGCGAACGGCTTTGCCACGGGCTCGATCGTCTATATCGACGGCGGCGCGCTGGTGAATTAGGGAGCACGATCATGGTCGAGGAGAGCAACGGCGCCTTCATCCGCAACATCGCCGAGGTGCCCTGGCGCGAATTTCCCAATCATTTCGGCGGCGCGCTGTCGAAGCCGCTGGTGATGCCGGAGACGGCGGGCTCGCGCCACATCGACTACCGGATCTCGATGTACCAGCCGATGGCCTATGTCGCGCGGCACCACCACAAGGTGCAGGAGCAGGTCTATCACGTGCTCGACGGCGAAGGCCTGATGGAGATCGCCGGCAAGAGCCACGTGGTGCGGAAGCACGACGTGATCTTCTTGCCGCCCGGCGTCGAGCACGCGATCTCGAATTCCGGCCTGACCGATCTCGTGTTCCTGGTGGTGACGTCGCCGGTGACCGACGACGAGAAGCCGGTGTGACCGGTTAGCGCTCGCTCGATGCGACGTGGACGGCGCGTGCCTTTGCGCTTTTTCCAGCCGCGCGCGGGCGCCGGTTGGGGTCCACCATCCCCTACGGGAAAGGCGCTCTGGCTCGCATCGGTTTCAACGAAAGCTATTCCGCTTCAATCCTTGGGAAAATCCTTGCGCATCGCGATCTCGGCGGCATCGCCGGGCGAGAGCACGGTCTGGTCGAGGCCGGTTGCGGCCTCGTCATGATGTCGTAGAGCGAGATGCCTTTGATGGGCTTGCCCATGAGCTCGCGGACGCAGTCGGCGAGCGTGCCGTTGTAGACGAGATAGGGCGGACCTCTGTCCTTTTGCCTCTGGCCCTTTAGCGACGGCCACTTCTTCAGTTCGGCCGGCGCGTCATAGGCGATCGGCGACCCCTCTTTAAACATGCGCTTGGCCCCAAGGCGGCGTGAACAGCCGTAAATCCTAGAGCCGCCGGGTAAACGCCTGTTAAAGAATTAGTTAAAATCAGCCGGTAACGAAGGCGAGCAGGGTGCCGTTGGCCTTGGCCGGCGGTACGCAGATGGCGGTCCCGCTGCGGATGGCGGTGGGGCCGAGCGCCTTCTCGGTCGCCGTCAGATCGCCGCTCACGAGCACCAGCGCCGCACCACCGCGCTCGGACAGACCTGCGAGCGGCACACCGGGATAACGTTTGCCGAGCTGGTCCAGCGTCAGATAGACGAAGTCGGCGCGATCGCCGCCGGAGGGCACGGCGACCGCGCCGTCGGCGTCGGTCTTCGGCTCGCGGTCGATCAGCCGGCTCAGATGCGCAGCTTCCTTCGTAGGCTCGGGCGTTGCGATCAGCGCCTGCTTGATCCGCTTCGCCGCATTGGCGTGCTTCATGAGCTCGGGAATCCAAACCGTTTCGCGCGTTTTGTGTTGGCAAGCGAAGATGCGTACGCCGCCTGGCGCCTCCGCGGTCGGCCACATGAAGGTGCGGAACTTTGCCGCCGAGACCGAGCCGTTCGGCAACGTGACGGGCCGTTCGAAATCGGTCGGGCCGATCGGCGTGAGGCCCCGCGCACGGATCTCCTCAGCACCGGCGGCGGAATCGACAGCGGTGAAGGCGATCCGCTCGATGCCTTCGCCGCGCTTGTCGAGGAAGGCGCGCGCCGGCGCATTGTGCTCGGTCGGGGAGAGCACGCCGAGCAGCTCCATGTAGTCCGGGTCGAACATGATGGTATAGTTGCCGGAGCCCATATGCGCGCTGTGGGTGCCGCGCGGCGAGACGGTGAAGCCGAGTTGCCGATAATTCTCGGCGGCCTTGTCGAGGTCCTGAACCATGACCACGGCGTGGTCGATACCGATGACGTTCTTGAGGGCCACTGTTCTTTCCCCGAATTCAAACTGACTGGAGCGCGGCAGCGGCCGCTGGTCCTGTCTACGACGGATAGGCGATCAAGTCATTTTCAAATCAGCGGGAAATGCGGAATTTCATTCCGCGAAACGCGGCGTCGACGCGTGATGGCGTTAGCGAGTCTGCTCGATATAGGCGGCGAGGATGGCGCGCTCCTTGCTGGTCATCTCGGTGATGTTGCCCGGCGGCATTGCAGCGGACCAGGCGGCGACGCGGCCGATCAGGCGGATGTTGCGTTGGATATGCGCGGGCGCATCGAGCAGAATGCCCTTCGGCGCAGTCACGATGCCGGCCCAGACTGGCTCGGCCGCATGGCACATGCTACAGCGGGACATCACGATTTCCTCGACATTGGCGAGCGTCGGCGGCGCCGACAGCGCGCTTGTCGTCACCTCGCGCGGGCCCGCCGCGGAGAGCAGGCAGATCGCGATCGCTCCCACGGCGGCGACGCCCCACACCCACCACGGCGACTTGCGCCCGGCATGGCGCTCGTTGAAGAAATGGCGGATCACCGGCCCCATCGCCAGCACGATCGCGACGATGATCCAGTTGAAGCGGGTGGCGTAGAGCAGGGGATAGTGGTTGCTGATCATCAGCACGACCACGGGGAGTGTCAGGTAGTTGTTGTGGACCGAGCGCTCCTTGCTGGTCTTGCCGAGTTTCGGCTCGGGTGCCTGTCCCGCGATCAGGCTAGCGACGATCTTCTTCTGGTTCGGAATGATCACGGCAAAAACGTTGGCGACCATGATGGTGCCGATGATCGCCCCGATCTGGTTGAAGGCGCCGCGTCCGCTCAGCACATGGGTGAAGGCGTAGGTCAGCGCGACCAGGAACAGATAGCCGCCGATGGCGAAGGGCAGCTCGCGCTGTGCAAGCCCGGTGCGGCAGGCGGCCTCGTAGAGCAGCCACGCCAGCGCCAAACTGCAGAAGCTGAACAGCCCCGCCTGGACCGGCGTCAGATCGAGGATCGACTTGTCGACCAGGAATAGATCGGCGTCGAGATAGTACACAACCACCATAAGCGCGAAGCCGGACAGCCAGGTGGTGTAGGCCTCTGATTTGAACCAGGTGAGCTCCTCCGGCATCTGGCTCGGCGCGACCAGATATTTCATGATCCGGTAGAAGCCGCCACCATGGACCTGCCAGGCCTCGCCCTGCACGCCATTCGGCAGGTCAGCTTTCGGTTGCAGGCTGAGATCGAGATGGATGAAGTAGAAGGAACTGCCGATCCAGGCGATCGCGGCTACCACATGCAGCCAGCGGAGCAGCAGGCTCGCCCATTCCGAAATGATGGATCCCCACATAATCACTCCATCAATTGCGACGCCAATGCCGCAGCTTTGATGACCGCAAGCGGCGGCCGTGCCCTTACAATGTGTCGCACCGATCAGCCGCATTTTCCAGTACGATGGACCGCGCCTGATGCACATCGTGCGGGCATGAGATGACGTGGGACTCGGCAGGCGTTTGGCCTGTCGCAGAACGTTTGCGGGTCGATCGGCGTTGACGAGCGACACGTGGAGGCCGGAGGAAGGACGACGTGAAGAACAGGATTTCGTCCGTGATGATGGCCGCGGGATTGTTCGCCGCGGTTGCGACCTGTGCGCAGGCCGAGCCGGTGCTGCAGGGCAAGGACGCCTACGGTGATTGGCGAGCCGACAAGCCGGGCACGGTCAGGCTGATCCGACCGCAGGATCTCGCCAGACCCAATGCCACGCCATCGGTTGCAAGATTCCCGCGTGTGGTGCCGCGTCCGCCGGAGGCCGCGCTTCAGGTGCCGACAGGATTCAAGATCGAGCTGTTCGCGCAGGGTTTGCACGCGCCGCGCATCGTGAGGGGTGCGCCGAACGGCGACGTCTTCGTTGCGGAGACGCGGGCTGGCACCATCCGCGTGCTTCGCGCCGGCGAGGGCGGCAAGGTCGCGACCAATGAGGTGTTTGCCAGCGGCCTGAGGCAGCCGTTCGGCATCGCCTTCTTTCCGACCGGTGACAATCCGCAATGGGTGTACGTCGCCAACACCGACAGCGTCGTCCGCTTTCCCTACCAGGCCGGCGATCTGAAGGCGCGCGGCAAGGCCGAGACGATCGTGGCAAGCCTGCCGCATGACGGCGGCCATTCCACCCGCGACATCGTCTTCACGCCGGACAACAAGCGCATGCTGGTCTCGGTCGGCTCGCTGAGCAACGTCGCCGAAGGCATAGGCACGCCCCCGGGCGGACAGGAGGCCTGGTCAAAGAAGCAGCCGCTTGGCGCAGCCTGGGCCAGCGAGAGCGAGCGCGCCACCGTGCTGGCCTTCAACCCTGATGGCAAGGAGCGGAAGATCTATGCTACCGGCATCCGCAACTGCGTCGGCCTCGCGATCCAGCCGCAGACGGGCCTGCCCTGGTGCTCGACCAACGAACGCGACGGCCTTGGCGACGATCTCGTGCCCGACTACGTGACGAGCGTGAGGGAAGGCGCGTTCTACGGCTGGCCGTGGTTCTATATCGGCGGCAACGAGGACCCGCGCCATGCCGGCGCGCGGCCGGATCTGAAGGACAAGGTGACGGTGCCGGACGTGCTGGTGCAGCCGCACTCGGCGTCGCTCGGCATGACCTTCTATCAGGGCACGCAGTTTCCGTCGGAGTACCAGGGCGACGCCTTCGCCGCCGAGCACGGTTCCTGGAACCGGTCGAAGCGCACCGGCTACAAGGTGATCCGCATCCGGATGAAGGACGGCAAGCCGACGGGCGAGTACGAGGATTTCGTCACGGGCTTCGTCGTGAGCGACGCGGAGGTGTGGGGGGCGGCCGGTTGGAGTAGCGGTGGCGAAAGACGGATCGCTGCTGGTGTCGGAAGATGGCAACGGCACGATCTGGCGGGTGACGCATCAGTGACGGTTGTCGCCGCCTTCGCCTCTCCCCGTAAGAACTGGGAGAGGGAGAGGACTTACCCCCGTCGCACGCTCGCTCCGCCATCCACCGGCAGCGTCACGCCCGTGATGAAATTCGCTTCATCCGAGGCCAGGAACAGGGCGGCATTCGCGACGTCCCATCCGGTGCCCATCTTCTTGCGCAGCGGCACCTTGCTGTCGCGTTCGGCTTCGACTTCGGCGCGGGTCTTGTGCCATTCGCGGGCGCGGGTATCGACGGCCATCGGCGTGTTCATCAGGCCGGGCAGGATGACGTTGGCGCGGATGCCGTATTCAGCGTTCTGGTAGGCGAGCTGTTCGGTGAAGGCGATCATCGCCGATTTCGTCGCCTTGTAGCCGACGTAGGGATAGGTGGTGATTGCCGCCATCGAGGAGATGTTGATGATGGCGCCGCTTTTCTGCGCGCGCATGATCGGGATCACCTCTTTCGCCGCCATGATGCAGCTCTTCAGATTGATGGCGACGACGCGGTCGAACGCTTCTTCGGTGAGCTGAAGCAGCTCGGCATCGCCGCCGGACAGGCTGACGCCGACATTGTTGTGCAGCACGTCGATCCGGCCCCAGCGCGCCCTGGCATCCGCCACCATCGCCTTGATGTCGGCTGAACTGGTCACGTCGGCCTTGAAGGCTGCGGCGGTGCCTTGCTTCGCCGCGATCATCGCGACGGTCTCCTGCGCCGACTCCAGGTGATGGTCCACGCACAGCACCTTTGCGCCCTCGCGCGCGAAGGTCAGCGCCGTGGCGCGGCCATTGCCCATGCCTTCGCCGGGGCTCTGGCCGGCGCCGACGACGATAGCAACCTTGTCCTTCAAGCGCATGTCAGTTCACTCCCGGGATCGGGTACTGCTGGAGTACCTCTTTGTAATAAGACTCGTTGTCGATCGTCATGGTGGCGAGCACGCGCACCACGCCGCAATAGAAGGCAATGGTCAGGACGAGGTCGACCATGTGCTCGTCGGAGAGGTGCTGCTTGATCTCGGCGAAGGTCGCATCGGACATCGCAAGCTCGCGGACCATCTCGCGGGCGCCTTTCAGGATCGCTCTGGCCAATGGCTCAAGCTTCGACGGCTTGCCTTCGGTCTCCGCCATCAGGCCCGCAATGTCCTCGTCGGTGACACCGAACTCCTTGCCGATCTTCACATGATGGGTGAACTCGTATTCCGACTTCTCCATCCAGCCGACCTGGAGGATCGCGAGCTCCCGCAGGCGCGGGTCGAGCTTGCTCTTGAAGCGGATGTAGCCGCCGATGCCGTTGAAGGCGCGCGCCATCTCCGGTGAGTTGACCAGGAGCTTGTGCAGGTTGGTGTTGCGCTTGAGCATCTCGCGATATTCGGGCGCGACCTGGTCGGCCTCGAGATAGGGCAGGCGGGCCATCCCCGTGTTTCCTTCTGCTAGTGTTCTTGTGACTCGCGTTCCGGTGCCTGCAGCGTCACGCCGCCGTCGACCACCAGCACCTGGCCGGTGATGTAGCGCGCAAAATTGCTGAGCAGGAATTTGACGGCATGGCCGACGTCCCAGCCGGTGCCTTCTGTCTTCAGCAGCGAAGCTTTAGCGCGGTTGGCGCGCGCCTGCTCGCTCATGCCGCGGGCATGGACCATCGGCGTGTACATCGGTCCTGGGCAGATGCAGTTGACGCGGATGTTGTCGCGGCCGTGATCGACCGCCATGGCGCGCGTGAGGCCGATGATCGCGGCCTTCGAGGTCGAGTAGGTCGTTAGTCCACGCGGCCGCAGCGCCGAGATCGAGGAGATGTTGACGATCGCGCCGCCCTTGGCGGTCTTGATCATGGCGGGGATCGCGTGCTTCGACAGCAGGAACATAGTCTCGACATTGACCTGCATGACGCGGCGATACTGCTCGGGCGCCTCGTCGACGACGCTACCGCGGCTGCCGATGCCGACATTGTTGTCGAGGAAATCGAGCCGGCCCCAGCGGTCGAGTGCGGCCTGGACCAACCTCTCGCAGTCAGCCTCGCTGGTGACGTCACCGCCGTGGGCAGCGGCCGTGCCGCCTTCGGCGACGATCATCTCCACCGTGCGTTCGGCGAGCTTGAGGTCGCGATCGGCCACCAGCACCTTGGCTCCGGCACGGGCCAGCAGGATTGCTGCGGCGCGGCCGTTGCCGATCCCGTCGCCCGCGGCGCCGCCGCCACTGATCAGCGCAACCTTGCCGGTGAGGCCGGCATCGTCCTCAGGGCCCTGCATGTCGTTTCCATCCCGCTGCTTCTTTTGTTGACGATAGCAACGGGGGGACGGGCGTGAGAAGGCCGGTCGCTCCGCGCTCATGTCATTGACATCGCATCGAATTGCATGCCGCCGCGCGAGATTGCGCAGGGGCCGACTGAGCGTTCGAAGGAACCGAACGCACGCGATCGCGTTTGTTGCGGAGCCTTTCCCGCGTTAGGCTCTGTCCCGGGGCTTCCCAACCACCAGTGGCTTGCCGATGAATCTGCTTGACCCACAAGGGCCCGTGGCTCTGGCCAACAGCACCATCTTGGTCGATTCCGTCTTCATCATGCTCACGATCGTGGTGCCGACCATCATCGCGATCCTGGCGTTCGCCTTCTGGTTTCGGGCATCGAATCCGCGAGCGCATTACGATCCCGGCTTCGTCTATTCCGGCCGTGTCGAAATGGTGGTGTGGGCGATCCCGGCGCTCACCGTCATCCTGCTCGGGGGCGTCGCCTGGATTGGCTCGCATCAGCTCGACCCTACCGCGCCCGTGCCTGGCACCGGCAGCCCGGTGAGGATTCAGGCCGTGTCGCTCGACTGGAAGTGGCTCTTCATCTATCCGGACCAGCGCATCGCCACCGTCAATTCGCTGACGGTGCCGGCCGGCGCAGAGCTGAACTTCCAGCTGACATCGTCGAGCGTGATGAACGTGTTCTTCATCCCGCAGCTCGGCAGCATGATCTACACCATGAACGGCATGGTGACGCGGCTGAACCTGCGCGCCGACAATGAGGGCAAGCTGCAGGGCCTGTCCGCGCATTTCTCCGGCGACGGCTTTCCCGAAATGATGTTCGACGTCAACGTGATCTCGCCGCTCGCCTTTCCGGACTGGGTTGCGACTACGGCCAAGTCGGATGCCGTGCTGAACGAGGATAGCTACAAGAAGCTGATGCAGCAAGGCGTCGAGAGGGGCAGGCCGACCTATCGGCTGGACGATCCCCGGCTGTTCGACCTGATCGCGACCCAGCACATTCCGCCAGGGCCCGGGCCGGAGCTGATCTCCAATGCCGGCCGGCCGCACAGTGGAGGCCATGATGCTCGGTAAGCTCGATTGGTCGGCCATTCCGTTCGATCAGCCGATTCCGCTCATCGCCGGCGCGATGGTGCTGGTGGGAATCCTCGCCGTGCTGACCTGGGTCGTGGTCAAGGACCATCTGCCCTATCTCTGGCACGAATGGATCACCAGCGTCGACCACAAGCGCATCGGCGTCATGTACATCCTGCTTGCCTCAGTGATGCTGCTGCGCGGCGGTAGCGACGCCATCATGATGCGGATCCAGCAGGCGGTTGCCTACCAGTCGCAGGGCTATCTGCCGCCGGAGCACTACAACCAGATATTCTCGGCCCACGGCACCATCATGATCTTCTTCGTGGCGATGCCGTTCGTGATCGGGCTGATGAACCTCGTCGTGCCGCTACAGCTCGGCGTGCGCGACGTCGCTTTTCCGACGCTCAATTCGGTCGGCTTCTGGCTGACCTCGACCGGCGCGCTGCTGGTCAATGTATCGCTCGTGGTCGGCGAATTCGCACGCACCGGCTGGCTCGCCTTTCCTCCGCTGTCGGGGCTGACGTACTCACCGGGCGTCGGCGTCGACTACTACGCCTGGTCGCTTCAGATTTCCGGTGTCGGCACGCTGGTGGCCGGCATCAACCTCGTGACAACGGTGCTGAAGCTACGCACCAAGGGCATGAACTATTTGCGCATGCCAATGTTCTGCTGGACCACACTTGCCTCGAACCTCCTCATCGTCGCGGCGTTCCCGATCCTCACGGCCACGCTCGCGATGCTGCTGCTCGATCGCTATCTCGGCTTCCACTTCTTCACCAATGAGGCCGGCGGCAACGTCATGATGTTCATGAACCTGATCTGGGCCTGGGGACATCCTGAGGTCTACATCCTCGTGCTGCCGGCCTTCGGCATCTACTCCGAGGTGGTATCGACGTTCTCCGGCAAGCCGCTGTTCGGCTATCGCTCCATGGTGCTCGCCACCATGGCGATCTGCGTGATCTCCTTCATGGTCTGGCTGCATCACTTCTTCACGATGGGGGCGGGCCCTGACGTCAACGCCATCTTCGGCATCGCCAGCATGATTATCGCGGTGCCCACGGGCGTGAAGATCTACAACTGGCTGTTCACGATGTATGGCGGCCGGATCCGCTTTGCGACGCCGATGCTATGGTCAGTCGGATTCATGGTGACGTTCATCATCGGTGGCCTGACCGGCGTGCTCGTCGCAGTGCCGCCGGCGGACTTCATGCTCCACAACAGCATGTTCCTGGTCGCGCATTTCCACAACGTCATCATCGGTGGTGTGCTGTTCGGCGCCTTCGCGGGTTTCGAATACTGGTTTCCGAAAGCGTTTGGATTCCGTCTCGACGAACG
Source organism: Bradyrhizobium sp. NAS80.1 (assembly GCF_001908205.1). GTDB lineage: Bacteria > Pseudomonadota > Alphaproteobacteria > Rhizobiales > Xanthobacteraceae > Bradyrhizobium. The sequence continues at coordinate 94,174 of NZ_LGHL01000026.1, read as the reverse complement.
CTGGGGCAAGGTGGCGTTCTGGTTCACCTTCATCGGCTTCTACGTCACCTTCATGCCGCTCTATGTCGTGGGCATGCTAGGCATGACCCGGCGCCTGCAGCACTATGACGTCGCTGCCTGGCGGCCGTGGATGATGGTTGCAGCGATCGGAATGCTGCTGCTGTCAATCGGCGTCCTCGCGCAGGTTATGCAGCTCGTGGTCAGCATCCGCAACCGCGAGGCGTTGCGCGACCGCACAGGCGATCCCTGGGACGGCCGCTCGCTGGAATGGGCGACATCGTCGCCGCCACCGGTGTTCAATTTTGCATTCTCCCCCGACGTGCGCGGCGAGGATGCCTATTGGGCCATGAAGTGGCGCGCCAAGGTGCAGCAGCTCGAGGATCATCCTGGGCCCGAATACCAGGACATCGAGATGCCCAGGAACTCGCCGACCGGATTCGTCTGCGCGTTCTTCGCCACCGTCATGGGCTTTGCGCTGATCTGGCACATCTGGTGGATGGTGATCCTTGGTGGCCTTGGCGCGTTCGCAACCTTCGTCGTGTTCGCCTGGCGCGACCATGACGAATACGTCATCCCGGCCGCCGAGGTCGAACGGATCGATCGCATCAACATCGAGGAGCGTCGCAGCCTCGTCAGCATGGCGGGGGCAGCCTGATGTCGATGACCGCAACCGTCGGCCACGCGCATGCCGATCCCCATCACATCGGCATCGTTGTGGAGCATCCAGGCCCGGCGTCGAAGCGCATCGTGACCGCCTATGGCTTCTGGGTCTTCCTGCTCTCCGACATCGTGATGTTCTCCTGCTTTTTCGCGGCCTATGCGGTGCTGGTTCACCAGACCGCGGATGGCCCCAAAGGCTCGGAGATTTTCGAGCAGAGGAACGTGGTGATCGAGACGGTCTGCCTGCTGTTGTCGAGCTTCACCTGCGGCATGGCCAGCATCGCCGCCGACGTGCGCAACCGTCTCTGGTTCTATCTCGGCATGGCCGTGACTTGCGTGCTGGGACTCATATTCCTCACCCTCGAGTTCCGCGAATTCGCCGATCTGGTGTCCCGCGGCTATGGGCCGTCGCGTAGCGCCTTCCTGACCTCCTTCTTCTCGCTGGTCGGTTGCCACGGCCTGCATGTCTCGGCCGGCGAGTTGTGGCTTCTAACGATGATGGCCCAGGTCTTTGCAAAGGGCTTTCGTGCCGACATCCTGCGCCGGATGATGTGCTTTGCGCTGTTCTGGCATGCGCTCGACATCATCTGGGTCGCGATCTTCTCCGTCGTCTACCTGCTAGGGAGTGGCGTATGAGCGATCAGACACACGCGCGGATCGAACATGACCTCGCACCGGGCGAGGAAGAGCAACACAGCGTCGGCGAGCGGGTGATCGGCTACGTCGTCGGTCTCGTGCTCGCGCTGCTGCTCACGGCAACCTCGTTCTTCATCGCCGGAACCGATCTGGTCTGGCAGCCCTCCATTCCAGTCGCGCTGATCGTGCTTGCGATCGCGCAGATGGGCGTGCATCTGGTGTTCTTCCTGCACATCACCACAGGACCGGACAACACCAACAACGTGCTGGCGCTCGCCTTCGGGCTTCTGATCGTCTTCCTGGTGGTCGGCGGTACCGTCTGGATCATGGGGCATCTCAACCAGAATATGCCGCCGATGGATCAGTTCATCCAGATGCACAGCTAGCGCTGCACGAAAAGAAGAGCCGCTCGTCGTGACAAGCGGCCCAAGTCTAGGGAGGAAACGCCCAAGCAAAGACAATCGGCCGAAGCCGGATTGCTGAAGGAGGCGATAGCGCAAGGCGCTACCGCACGTTGATAGAAATGCGTCAACTCCCGGTAGAGTTCAATTCCGGATCAATACTGTCTCCGGCTACCACTCACGCCTGCGTGAATGACTTGTTCACTTTGGCCGACGGCAATTATAGGCCTTGCGGAAGCCGGCGGCCTGCGCGTCCTCCTCCGAGCAGAACCAGCGGTCCGGCTTGGTCGTCGCGGGATAGCTCGGACAGCCCCGCAGATGATAAATGCCAATATTGCCGGTGACGCGCGCGCGCACCGCGAGCTTGCCCTTGATGCTGCAGTTCGGCGGCATCGTCAGGTCTTCCGGGAACAGCACCGCGCGGATTTCCTTTTCGCGGTCCGGGCGGCAGGCGGCGCCCAGCAGTGCACCATCCTTCTTGCCCGTGCGGAATTCTTGCGGCGCAACAAAGCAGCCCTTCCAAATGCCGGCTGAGGCGGTCTTGGCTTCCGCCGCGGCGGGCTTGACGTTCGCCTTGATCGGCTCGCGCGCGACGGCGAAGCCGAGCCTGACCAGCTGTTCGTTCAAGCTCGTCTTGTCGCCTTCGGCCGTGCAGATGGCACGGTGGCGCTTGCCGAAACTCTTCTCGGGGCCGACATCGTCACAGCGCACCGGGCGCTTGTTGATCAGCTTCGCCAACTGGTCGCGGGCCTCGATGCCGCAGGTCCAGGGATCGGCGTGATCGTCGATGCAGACCTGGTCCAGTTCGGGCGCGTCGACGCCGTCCAGCCGGTAGGTCACGTCGCCGAGCTGGATCGAATTGGCGTCCCGGACGATCGCAGCGCCGGTCACCGCAGAGGCGGGGCTGGAGCTGCCCAGAAATCCGGACAGAGCGAGAAATAAAACCAGCGCAAATGCGCGGGCGGCGGCAAATGAATTCTCGGACATAACGTCTCGCTATCGATTGCTCTTGCGCCTCGTTCCTAGCATCCAGAAGTCGCGATACCAATGGTCTGCGCTGTGCGAAGTGCGACATTCGCCCACCAGCCTTTACTCACCGGCCGGTCTGACCCTATCGTTCGGCGCTATAGATAAGGCCGCAAAGGCCGAATCGCCCGTGAAGCGGCGAGGGCGGGAGGAAAATGCTTCGATGAAAGACCCCGTGGACGTCCTGATCATTGGCGCCGGCGCTTCAGGCGCGGCGGTGGCGTGGTCGCTGGCCGAGACCAAGATGCACATTCTCTGCCTGGAGCAGGGCGGTTGGATGAACCCGGCGGAATATCCCAGCACAGGTCGGGACTGGGAGGCCAAATTCTACGGCGAGTGGTCGTCGAGCCCCAACGTCCGCGGCCGGCGCGAGGACTATCCGATCAACGATACCAATTCGCCGATCAAGGTCGTCAACTACAATGCGGTCGGCGGCTCGACAGTGATGTACACCGCGCACTGGCCGCGGCTGCATCCCTCCGATTTCAAGGTGAAGACGCTCGACGGCGTCGCCGATGACTGGCCGATCGACTACGACGTGTTGACACCATTCTTCGAAGAGAACGACCGGATGATGGGCACGTCCGGCCTCTCGGGCGATCCGCTCTCGCCGCTGACGCATCCGCCGATGCCGCAACAGCCGCTCGGATTATCCGGGGCGATCTTCGGCAAGGCCATGAACAAGCTCGGCTGGCATTGGTGGCCGTCCGACACGACGGTCGCGACGATGGACTATGAGGGCAGGGCCCGCTGCATCAATCTCGGCCATTGCACGCCGGCTTGCGCGCAAGGCGCAAAGTCCTCGACCGACATCACCTATTGGCCGCACGCGGTCCGCGCCGGCGTCGAGCTGCGCACCCATTGCCGGGTGCGCGAGATCACGACCGACGAGAACGGCATGGCCTCGGGCGTGGTCTATTACGACAAGGACGGCGTTGAGCAGTTCCAGCCGGCGCATGTCGTCATCATCGCCTGCAATGGCGTCGGCACACCGCGGCTCTTGCTGAACTCGGCGTCCGCGCGCTTCCCGAACGGTCTTGCCAATTCGTCCGGCCTCGTCGGCAAGAACCTGATGTTCCACCCCTATGCGCAGATCTACGGCTACGTGAAGGAGCCGACCGATAGTAACCGCGCGCCGCCGACCTGCCTGTGGAGCAAGGAGTGGTATGACACAGACCTGTCGCGTGGTTTCGTCCGCGGCTATGGCGTCCAGTTCGTACGCGGGGCAGGGCCGGTGTTCGAGGCTGTCGTCAGCGAGCAGAGGGGGATTCTGCCTTGGGGCGAGGATCATCACCGTGTCTTCCGCAAGCTCAATGGACATCGGCTTGGGTTTTCGGCGATCTGCGAGGACCTGCCAGAAGAGCACAATTGCGTCACGCTCGATCCTGTCCTGAAGGACAGCCACGGCATTCCCGCGCCGAAGATCAACTACACCATCAGTGAGAACAGCCAGAAGATGATGGACCATGCGCTCGCCCGCGGCCGCGAGGTGCTCGAAGCGGCCGGCGCCACCGACCTCTGCATCAACTCTCCGATCCCGTGGGGCGGCTGGCACCTGCTGGGCACCGCGCGGATGGGCACCGACCCCAAGAGATCCGTCGTCAACGAATGGGGCCGTACGCACGACGTGAAGAATCTCTTCATCGTCGACGGCAGCGTCTTCGTCACCTCGGGCGGGGTCAACCCGACCTCCACCATCCAGGCCATCGCGCTCTACGTCGCCGATCAGATGAAGCAGCGTCTCACCAACTTGTTCGACTGAGGCCGTCATGTCCGCAGACAATCAACTGACACGCACGCAGCGCGACGACCTCCGCACCGTCGCCGCAATGATCATTCCCGCCAGTGACGAGTACAAGGTGCCCGGCGCCGACGATCCCGCAATCCAGGCCGACATGCTCGCGACTCTCGGCCGCGACACGAAATTGGTGGCGGCGGCGCTGGACCATCTGGCGCGGCTGGCCGGTCAATCGCTCGCGGAGCTCGATGCCGCGAAGCGCGATGCGGTGGCGCAGGAGTTTCGCAGCTCCGGCGGAGCGGCCGCGGCAACCCTCGTCCGCGTCGTCCTGCAATGCTACTATCGCGACGACCGCGTGCTCCGTTCGCTCGGGCTCGAGCTGAGGGCGCCGTTCCCCAAGGGCTACGTACTCCCGGATGGCGACTGGTCGCTGCTCGATCCGGTCAGGGCAAGAGGGGGTACGCTGCGGCGGGCGCCGTAACAGCCCCCTTGGTAGTCGCCGCTGGCAGTCCGACCCCTGGCAGCCCAGCCTTGGAGCCCAGGTGGGCCACTTGCGCTGGAGGGAACAGGCCACCATCTGTGTGAGCCTCAAGGACTTCTGCCATGTTGGATCTTACCTCAGATATCGTCGATGACGCATCGTCATCGCGAACGACGGCGTCTGCTCCGGTCGATGACCGCGCTCTTCTGGACGCCTATTCCAATGCTGTGATCGATGTGACCGACCGCGTCGGCCCCGCGGTCGTGCGCGTCGAGACCGGGCCAAAGGTTCCGAACGGCCGCGAGCGCGGCGGGCTCGGTTCCGGCATTGTGATCTCGCCGGATGGGCTCGTCCTCACCAACAGCCACGTGGTCGGCTCCTCCAGGGAGATCCGGCTGCGGGACGTCGAAGGCCATGTCGGCGACGCCCAGGTGCTCGGCGTCGACCCCGACACCGACATCGCGCTGCTGCGCGCCAACGGCGTGCGTGACCTGCCCTATGCCGCGCTCGGCAATTCCAAGACATTGCGGCGCGGCCAGCTCGTGATCGCGATCGGCAATCCGCTCGGCTTCGAATCGACCGTGACCGCCGGCGTGGTCTCGGCGCTCGGGCGCTCGATCCGCTCGGTGAGCGGACGCACCATCGAGGACGTGATCCAGACCGATGCCGCGCTCAATCCCGGCAATTCCGGCGGGCCGCTGGTGTCGTCGAGTGCCGAGGTGATCGGCATCAACACCGCCATCATCAACGGCGCGCAAGGCATCTGCTTCGCGGTCGCCAGCAATACCGCGCAATTCGTGCTGTCGGAGATCATCCGTCACGGCTATGTCCGCCGCGCCTATATCGGCGTCGCCGGACAGACCGCGCCGGTCCCGCGGCGGCATGCGGTGCTGGCCGGCGTCGAGAACAAGATGGGCGCGCTGTTGATGCAGATCGAGCCGGACGGCCCGGCCGCGAAAGCCGGCATCTTGCCCGGCGACGTCGTGATCAAGCTCGACGGCGTCGAGATCAACGGCGTCGACGACCTGATCCGCGTGCTCGACCGCGACCGGATCGGCCGGCGGCTCGCCATGGACGTGCTGCGGCTCGGCCGCCTGCGGGCGATCGATATCGACCCGATCGAGCGCAAGAAGGCACGCTAGCGCTGGTCCCTCCGGGCGGGGTATGACGGTGTCATGCTTTCTCTTGGGAAACCCGCCGCATGATGCCGGCGCATGAGACCTACGATGTCATTGTCATCGGCGCTGGCGCCGGTGGCATGACAGCGGCGGCGGTGGCCGCTGCCGAAGGCCTGCGTGTGCTGATCATCGAGAAGACCGCCCTTGTCGGCGGCACGACGGCCTGGTCCGGCGGCATGGTCTGGATCCCCGCCAATGCCAAGATGGGAGACGCGGGGCTCTCCGACAGCATCACGGATGCCGTCCAGTATCTGTCGAGCACGGTCCCCGAGCCCTTCAATGCTGGTCTGCGCGCCGCCTTCCTCGCGCGCGGACCGGAGGCGGTCGCTTATCTCGAGGCCAACACCGAGGTGCGCCTTCAGCCGGTCAAAGCCTATCCCGACTATTATCCGGAGCGGCTGGGTGCGAGGCCCGGCGGGCGTGTGCTGGAGCCGGTCGCTTTCGACGGCACGCGGCTCGGCGCGAATTTCGCGCGGCTGCGCGCGCCACTTCCTGAGTTCACGCTGTTCGGCGGGATGATGGTCAATCGTCTCGATATCCCTCATCTGCGCCGGGTCGGAAAATCGCTGCGCTCCACCATGCGCGCGGCACGGCTGGTCTTCGACTACGCGTTGCAGCGGCTGCGTAGCCCGCGCGGTACGACACTGCATCTGGGCAATGCGCTCGCGGCACGCCTCTATGCCTCGCTGTTGGCGCGGCAGGTCGAAATCCTCTTCAGCGCCGATGTCGAGGATCTGTCGATGCAGGGCGATCGCGTCAGCGGCGTGATCATCCGCCATGGCTCCCGCGACCGCTCGATCGCGGCGCGCCGCGGCGTGGTGCTCGCGACCGGCGGCTTTTCGCACGACGCTATTTTGCGCAAACGCTTCTTCCCGGCAGCGGCTGGACTGGTCTCGGCGACCAACACATCCGGCACCGGCGACGGGCTCCGTCTTGCGACCGCAATCGGCGCCGCGCTCAACACGGATGCAACGAGCCCGGCCTACTGGGTACCGGCCTCGCTGTTCCGCCGCGCGGACGGAAGCCGCGGCGTTTTCCCGCATACGGTGACCGACCGCGCCAAGCCCGGCGTGATCGCCGTCAATGCCGCCGGCCGACGCTTCGTCAACGAAGCGCTGTCCTACCACGAGTTCGTGCTCGCCATGCTGCGCGACGGCAATGGCGAACCGGACCGGCCGTTCTACCTGATCTGCGACCGCCAGTTCCTGTGGAGCTATGGCCTCGGCCGCATCAAGCCGTTCACGCGCAACATCCGGCGCTATGTGTCCAGCGGCGAATTGATCGAGGCTCCCGACATCCCGCAGCTCGCCGCGAAGATCGGTATCAAGCCGCCCGCGCTCGCCGCGACGGTCGCAGATTACAACGCCGACGCAAAGGACGGCCGCGATCCCGAATTCGGCCGCGGCAGCACGATTTATCAGCGGCATCTCGGCGACGCCGCCCACAAGCCCAACCCTTGCGTCGCGCCGATCGTCGCAGCGCCGTTCTTCGCGGTGCGCATCCATCCGGCTGATCTCGGTACCGCCATCGGCATGAAGGTGGACGCACAGGCGCGCGTGCTGCGCGAGGACGGCGCACCGATTGCGGGCCTCTACGCCTGCGGCAACGACATGGCCTCGATCATGAACGGCAACTATCCGGGGCCAGGGATCACGCTCGGGCCGGCGTTGACGTTCGGGTACATTGCGGGACGGCATCTGGCGGAGGCAGTGTGATGACCACGCCAAGCATCGCCATGACGTCGCTCTAGCCATCCCCACCACTGTCACGCCCCGCGGAAGCGGGGCATCCAGTACTCCGTGGTCTATCGATTCAACCTCAGTCGTCTCGGAGTACTGGATCGCCCGCCTTCGCGGGCGATGACACTGAGAATGTGGCGCCGGCTCGCTCTTACTCCGCCGCGGCCGCAAAGCGGCTGTTCTCGAGTTCGGCTTCGAGCCGCGCCTGTTCGGCCGCCGCCTGCTTGATGTTGGCTTCCTTGACGTGGCCGAAGCCGCGGATCGTTTCGGGCACGCGCGCGAGGCGCGCCAGCAGCGGGATCTGCTCCGCCTTCAGTCCGGTCATCCGCTGATCGATCATGGCGACATAGTCCTCGATCAGCTTCCGCTCGCTCCGGCGCTCATCGGTGCGGCCGAACGGATCGAACGCGCCGCCGCGCAGGAACTTGAGCTTGGCCAGAACACGGAAGGCGTGGATCATCCAGCCGCCGAACTCCTGCTTCTGAAGGCGGCCAGTCGCCTTGTCGCGCTTCGCGAAGATCGGCGGGGCGAGGTAGTACTTCAGCGTGAAGTCGCCGTCGAACTTCTCCGACACTTTCTTCGCAAAGCTGCCGTCGGTATAGAGACGCGCGACCTCATACTCGTCCTTGTAGGACATCAGCTTGAACAGGTTCTTCGCGACGGCCTCGGTCAGCTCCGTGGACGCGGGCGAGGCGGCCGTTTCCGCCTTGTGCACCTTGGCAACGGCGGCGAGATAACGGTCCGCATACGCCTTTTCCTGATAGCCGGTCAGAAACTCCGCGCGCGTCGCGATGACATCGTCAAGCGACTTCGTCGGGGCGGAAGCCCGGCTCTTGAACTGCAGCACGCTGCGCACCCGCGACATGTCGTGGGCGGCAAGGCGTCCCCAGGTGAAGGCGAGCTTGTTCATCTCGATCGCGGCGCCGTTGATCTCGATGGCGCGGAGCAGGGCCTCCAGCGACAGCGGGATCGCGCCCTTCTGGAAGGCGAAACCGAGCATGAAGGGATTGGTTGCGATGGAGTCGCCCATCAGCGCCGCGGCGATACCGGTCGCGTCGATAATGTCGAGGTTCTTGTCACCGACCGCATCGCGCAGCACGGTCTGCATCGTGCCCATCTCGAAATCGAGATCGGGGTTTTGCACGAAGCTCGCGGTCGGCTGCAGGTCGGCGTTGATATAGGCCTTGGTCACCCCGCGCTCGGCGCGGCTGAGCGCGGAGGGGCCGGCGGAGACGATCATGTCGCAGCCGAGGATGACGTCGGCGCCGCCGGTGGTGATGCGGACTGCCGAGATGTCCTCAGGCTTCGGCGCGATGCGAACATGGCTCATCACCGCGCCGTTCTTCTGCGACAGGCCGGTGAAGTCCAGCGCCGAGCAACCGCGGCCGTCGACATGAGCGGCCATGCCGAGCAGCGCGCCGATGGTGATGACGCCGGTGCCACCGATGCCGGTGACGAGGATGTTGTAGGGGCCGTCGTGCTCACGCGCGGGCGGCAGCGGCAGGTCGGCGAACAACTGACCGGAATCGACCGCCGTGGTCTTGATGCGCTTCAGCGTGCCGCCGTGGACGGTGACAAAGCTCGGGCAAAAGCCCTCGACGCAAGAGAAGTCCTTGTTGCAGTTCGATTGGTCGATCTGGCGCTTGCGGCCGAACTCGGTCTCCAGCGGCTGCACCGAGACGCAGTTGGAGGCCTGCGAGCAGTCGCCGCAACCTTCGCAGACGAGCTCGTTGATGAAGGCGCGTTTTGCGGGATCGGGATAGAGCCCGCGCTTGCGGCGGCGGCGCTTTTCCGCGGCGCAGGTCTGATCATAGATCACGACCGTGAGGCCCTGGATGTCGCGCAGTTCGCGCTGCACGGCATCGAGCTCGCGGCGGTGATGGATGGTCGCGCCTTGCGGGAAGTAATTGCCTTCGGGGTATTTGCTTGGATCGTCCGAGACGATCGCGAGGCGCTTGACGCCCTCGGCCCAGACCTGGTGCGCGATCTGCGCGACGTTGAAGCTGCCTTCGGCCGGCTGGCCGCCGGTCATCGCCACGGCGTCGTTGTAGAGGATCTTGTAGGTGATGTTGATGCCGGCGGCGGAGGCGGCGCGCAGCGCCAGCAAGCCGGAATGGGTGTAGGTGCCGTCACCGAGATTCTGGAAGATGTGCTTCTCGGTGGTGAAGGGCGACTGGCCGATCCAGTTCACGCCCTCGGCGCCCATATGCGAGATCAGGTCGGTGCGGCGGGTCGGCATGCTCAAGGCCATGCCGTGGCAGCCGATGCCGGCCATGGCGCGGCTTCCCTCCGGTACCCGCGTCGAGGAGTTGTGCGGGCAGCCCGAGCAGAAGAACGGCGTGCGCGCGAGCTTGATCGGCGCGCTGGTGGTGACGGGCTTGTCGAAGGCCTCGAGCCGCGCGAGGCGCTGCTCCAGCACCGGGCTGTGGTGGCCGAGCTTGCGCAGCCGGGACACGAGCGCGGACGCGACGATGGTCGGCGTCAGCTCGCCTTCGCTCGGGAGCAGCGGCGCGCCGCTTTCGTCACGCTTTCCCGTGATGGCGGGACGCTTCGACGCATCGATGTTGTAGAGGATGCGCATCAGCTGGTCCTCGATGAAGCCGCGCTTCTCCTCGACGACCAGGACCTCCTGAAGACCTTCGGCAAAGCGCCTGGCGCCGCTTTCTTCCAGCGGCCAGGTCAACGCGACCTTGTAGATCCGAAGGCCAAGATCCTGCGCGTCCTTGTCGGTGACACCGAGATCGGCGAGCGCCTGGCGCAGATCGAGATAGGCCTTGCCGGTCGCGATGATGCCGAGCCGAGCCGGCTTTGAATCGAGCACGATGCGGTCGAGCTGGTTGGCGCGAGCAAAGGCCTGTACCGCGGCCATCTTCGGGCCGAACAGGCGCCTCTCCGCTTCCAGCGGCGGATCGGGCCAGCGGATGTTGAGGCCGCCTGGCGGCATCTCGAAATCATCGGGAAGCTTGATCTGGACGCGTTCCGGATCGCTGTAGATCGAGGCCGAGCTCTCCACGGTCTCGCTGATTGCCTTGAAGCCGACCCAGCAACCCGAGAAGCGCGACAGCGCGAAACCGTAGAGGCCGAGGTCGAGATAGTCCTGCAGCGCTGCGGGATTGATCACGGGGATCAGCGCCGCCGCGAACACCTGTTCGCTCTGGTGCGCCAGTGTCGAGGACTGGCAGCCGTGATCGTCGCCGGCTAGCGCAAGCACGCCGCCATTGAGCGAGGTGCCGGCCGCATTGGCATGCTTGAGCGCATCGACGGAGCGGTCGACGCCGGGGCCCTTGCCGTACCAGATGCCGAACACGCCATCGACCTTGGCGCCGGGAAACAGGCCGACCTGCTGGCTGCCCCAGACCGCGGTCGCCGCAAGGTCCTCGTTCAGGCCGGGGACGAAGGCGATATCGTGCTGCTGGAGGTGCGACTTCGCGCGCCACAGCGCGTGGTCGTACATGCCCAGTGGGGAACCGCGATAGCCCGAGATGAAGCCGCCGGTGTTGAGCCCCTGCAGCCGGTCGCGTTCGCGCTGCAACATGGGCAATCGAACCAGGGCCTGCGTGCCGGACAGGAAGATCCGCTTCGATTCGAGCCGGTATTTGTCGTCCAGCTCGACCTGCATCAGCGCCATTTCAGAAGTCCTTGTTGTCGTGGTCCGGCGAGGGATTTTGCGCTGCGGGAGGGATTGCGGCTGCGCGACGCGAATTGTGACAGTCAAAAGCATGGGCCAGCGAAGTCAATATCGCTGGCCGCATCCGTGGCGCTCCTGCTGGTCATGGCTGCCTGTGGAGGACACCATGGCTGCAAACGCATTCGACACCGAGAGTGTCTGGATCGCGACATGCGTGTTCGACAAGACCAACGCGATGGTCGCGACCATGCTGCTGAACATGGCGACGGTGAGGGATTCGTATGCGGCGTATGAGGTAAGAGTATCGGCGGCTGTATGTGGCGGGGCGGTAGTCTTGCTCATCATTCCGGGGCGCGCGCAGCGCGAACCCGGAATCCATTCCACCTCATACAGTGTAGCCCGATGGATTCCGGGCTCGACGCTTGCGCGTCGCCCCGGAATGACGGCGAAGAGAGCGTCGCCGCCGCTCATCCTTTAAGCAAATGCCCCTCGCAAAGTCGTCGCACAGCGAATGAGCAGCCGTCAGTTCGGCGTATAACCTCCTGACTGGACAGCGAATTCCCTTCCGGCCCGCTCGCCGTCGCAATTGTACACAATGGCACGGCACTTGCAGAACTCCTGGCAAAAGTAGTTCTCGCGGGGGCCTTGAGTCATGTTGAACTCAACCAAGCCGACACTGGGCGTCATCAGCGCCGAGCCCGAGCCGATCAAGCTCGACTGGTCGAGCACCGCGCTTCTCATCATCGACATGCAGCGCGATTTCATGGAGCCCGGCGGCTTCGGCGAGACGCTCGGCAATGACGTCAGCCAGCTCGCGCGCGCGGTGAAGCCGATCGGCGCGGTGCTGAAAGCTGCGCGCGACACCGGCATGCTGGTGATCCACACGCGCGAGGGGCATCTGCCGGATCTCTCCGACGCGCCGCCCGCGAAAGTCGAGCGCGGCGCGCCATCCTTGCGCATTGGCGATCCCGGACCGATGGGCCGCATTCTCATTCGCGGCGAGGCAGGCCACGACATCATCCCGGAACTCTATCCGCTCGACAGCGAGGTCGTGATCGACAAGCCGGGCAAGGGCGCGTTCTACGCAACCGAGCTCACGGACGTGCTGGAGAAATACGGCATCGAGAACCTGCTGGTGTGCGGCGTCACCACCGAAGTGTGCGTCAACACCACCGTGCGCGAGGCCAATGACCGCGGCTATCGCTCCGTCGTCATCTCGGACGGCTGCGCGTCCTACTTCCCCGAATTTCACGAAATGGGCCTGAAGATGATCAAGGCCCAAGGCGGCATCTTCGGCTGGGTCGCCAGCTCAGCCGCGGTCCTGGAGGCAATGAAGATTTCGAACACACAGGGGTAATATCATGAGCACATTGACGGGGACGGCCGGCAAATCCGAGATGAACATGTCCGAGTTCAAGCCGGCACTATGGACATCGGGCGACTGGAACGCGTTTTTCGGCTTCGGCACCAACATCCTCGTCAACATGCTGGTGCTCACGGGGCTGTTGCGCTTCGTCCTGAAGATGCCGGACAGTCTCGTGTTCGGCCGCATCCTGCCCGCGCTCGGGCTGATGATGTGCCTGTCGACCTTCTACTACGCGTTCCTCGCCTATCGCCTCGCGCAGAAGACCGGTCGCAACGACGTCTGTGCGCTGCCATCCGGTGTCAGCGTGCCACATATGTTCATCGTCACCTTCGTGATCATGCTGCCGATCACGCTCAGGACCGGTGATCCGCTCAAGGGTTGGTCGGCCGGCCTCGTCTGGGTGTTCTTCCAAAGCTTCATCCTCATGATCGGCGGCTTCATTGCGCCGTTCATTCGGAAGATCACGCCGCGCGCGGCGCTGCTCGGCACGCTCGCCGGTGTCTCCGTGACTTTCATCGCGATGCGCCCCGCGCTCGAGATGTACATGACGCCGCAGATCGGTCTCGTCTGCTTCGCCATCATCCTTGTGAGCTGGTTTGGCGGCGTGAAATATCCGAGGGGCATTCCCGCCGGCCTCGTCGCCATTGCCGTAGGCATGATCATCGCTTGGGGCTCGAACCTGTTTGGGCTCGGTCTCGGTGGCTTGAGCATCGCGGGCGTCGGTGCGGCGTTCGCCAATTTCGGCTTCTCGGTGCCGCTTCCTGCCGTGGGCTACATGTTCTCCGGCTTCGAATACCTCGGCATCATCCTCGTCACCGCCATCCCGTTCGGTATCTACGATCTCGTCGAGGCCATGGACAATGTGGAGAGCGCGGAAGCGGCCGGCGACGAATATCCGACCACGCGGGTGCTCACCGCCGACGGTGTCGTCAGCCTGATCGGCTGCCTGATGGGCAATCCCTTCATCAACGCGGTCTATATCGGCCATCCCGGCTGGAAGGCGATGGGCGGCCGCATCGGTTATTCGGCTGCGACCGGCATCATGGTGGTCGTGCTTGCATGGTTCGGCATCATCTCGGTGCTGCTCGCGCTCGTGCCTGTTGTCGCGATCTCGCCGATCCTGCTCTACATCGGCATGCTCATCGGTGCGCAGGCGTTCCAGACCACGCCGGTCAAGCACGCGCCTGCAATCGTGCTGGCGTTGACGCCGCATCTGGCGGCCTGGGCGAAGCTCCAGATCGACACGATGCTGGCCTCGACCATGACGGCGGCAGCGACGGTCGGCGGCATGGCCGCCGACAAGGCCGATGCGGTCAAGGCCGCGGCGGTGGCCGCGCTGCCGCAGCAGGGCGTGTTCTATCACGGGCTCGAAGTGATGGGCGGTGGCTCCATCCTCGGCGGCCTCATCCTGGGCGCGATCGGTGTCTTCATCATCGAACGCGACTTCGAGAAGGCATCAAGCTTCGCGCTGGCCGGTGCCGTCCTGACTTACTTCGGCTTCATGCACGGCGAAGCCGTCGGCATCGGCGGCGGTTTTGGTGTGACGCCAGCCGTGGCGCTCGCCTATGCCGCGATGGCTGCCGGCCTGTTCGCGGCGAGCAAGCTCGGCGCCAGCGAGCACTATGCCGCGCATCCGGAGATGCACGTCGCGCCGGCGGAATAGACAGCCGAGATCTGCAATTGCGGCCGGTGATGCAAGCGACCCGGCCGCTTCGTCATGGCGTCGAAGGTTAACGGTCGGTCGATAGATTTCGCTGTTTCTGCAGGTCGGTCAGTCCGCCCTAGGGTCGTCGAACAGACCGAGTGCGCGCAGTCCGCTGTTGCCGAATGCGGATGAGGGGAAATCCGTCGTCTCCAGCCGCAAGCTGTGATGGCTGTTCGGCAGCTCGGTTGCGAGGACGATGGTGTCCCGGTCGAGGAAATTGGGCGCCTCCATAGGCCGGACCGCGACGCCGTCGATCGTGAGCATCGATCTCTCGAGCAGCGTAGAGGCGCGGCCGCTGACGATGAGCGCAATGCCACACGCCTTGCAGTCGAGCTCGAAGCGAGCGGTGCTTTGTGTGATGGCCCAGATCGGCCCCCAGATCTGCGAGCGGGTCAATTCCCACCCGTCGCGATCGATGGGAGCGAAGTCGGTCGCCGGCATCAACCCGACATGCTCATAGAGCGACGATCCAAGCGGCGCCGGCAACTGGTCGAGGGTGAATGCGCCGCGCGTCGCCGCCTGCTGCCGCAACACCTTCTCGAAGAAATTCGTGCAGAAGCTGGCAGCATAGCGATGGCCAAGATCATTGGGATGAACCACGTCCACGATCACGTCGCGCCAGGCGAGCCGTCCGGCCTCCATCTCCGGCCACAGCGCGTCGCGGAAGCTGATCATCGGCAGGTCGTAGTGCCGGCCGATCGGCGCCTGCATCGATTGCATGTTGCCGCCCTTCTCCCACATCATGAACAGCAGCAGCGCGGCCGGCGCAGTGCGGTGGTCAAGGATCTGCCGCAACAATCCCTCGTAGGCGTCCGCATCGGCGGAGGCATCGTTGACACTGAATTCGACGATCACGAGATCCGGGTCCTTGGACAACAGATCGGCGCCGACGCGAAACGCGCCCAGCAGCGAACCGGTGCCCGCAAGTCCGGCATTGACCACGGAGAGGGACGCATTGGGGAAGCGTTGGCCCCACCAGGCTGCAATTTGCGATGCATAGTTTCGCGACGGCTCGGACGCCAGCGATCCCTGGGTGATCGAGCCGCCGATGAAACCGAGCGTGACCGGCTCGCCTCGTGCCGCCTTGGCAAATACCCGCTTCAGGCGCGTGGTGTTGCCCGGCGAGACGACGCTGCGCGCAACCATCTCGGCATTCGGTGCAGCGAGGGCGAGAAGGGAGGTGGGCAACAGCGCGGCGCCCGCGGCGATGCTGCCGCCGAGCAGCAGATCGCGCCGACGGACGATCACGGCGCGCTTCCTTGCGTCACGGCTGCCGGGCGGCGCCGCTGCCGTGTCCAGTTAAGGATCGGCCGCTCCAGATACCAGTAGGCAAGGCATCCGACGATGAGGCCGGCGGCGATCGCTGCAATGGCCAAGGGCGCATAGTTCAATGCGCTGACCGGGCCAAACAGCTTCCGTCCGATCGCCCAGGTCGCAGCCATGGCGAAGAAGTGGAAGAGGTACAGCGAATAGGATGCGTCGCCGAGGAAGCGGAAGACCGGAACGACCGGCAGGCGCCCAGCTTCTTCGGCCCAGATCACGGCGGTGACGATGGTCATGGCGCCAAACGACATCGACATATGGAACAACAGCAGATGCATCTCCGGATCGGTCCGGTACAGGATGACAAGCGACAGCGCGCCGGCGGCGAGCAGACCGAGGACATGGGTACGACCAAGCCGCTGCAGCAAGCCGAGTTGATAGAGCCGGCCGACGCCGGCGCCGACGAGGAAGCCGAGCAGGCTGGGGCTCGTATAAAAATCCTGGAGATGGGACGGGTGGTCGATCACCCGCCCAATGACGATCAGACCGACAAAGAGGACAGCAAGCAGCGCGGTACGGCTCGCCGACCTCACGAAGAACAGGCTCCCGAATACCAAATAGAAGAAGGCCTCGTAGTCCAGCGTCCAGCCGAGACGCAAGAGCGGCGCCTTCGGCACATCGGATGGAATGAACAGGAGCGACTTGATGATGCCCTCGGTCGTCGGCACAGTGGTGAGAAAGCTGCTCGGACTGGCGGTTGCGAGACCGACCACCAGGAAGGTCGCAAGCCAGTACATCGGCACGATGCGCATGATCCGGTTGCGGGCGAAGGCGACCGGCTCGAAGCGCGCTTCTCCTCCGATCACCGTGATGATGAAGCCGCTGAGCACGAAGAAGATCTCCACGCCGAGCCGGCCGGTGATGAGCAGGGCCTCATTGCGGCTCTCGAGTGGCCAGTACAGCGCGTGGGTGACGAGGACCATCAGCGCGGCCAGCGCCCGCAGATATTGGATGGAAACGAGCTGCGCTCGGGCGGCCGCCGCCCCGCCTGTCTCGAAGCGGGAGACTAACTGTGTCATTTCAGACCACTCTCTTCCCTGAGAACAACGATGCGACGAAGTGTGCAAGCCGCGAGCCAAGGATCCGGCTACGCGGCGAAGATGGGCGGTCTAAGCCAAAAGCGTTGATGCATGTCTAAGGAGAATGACAGCTAGTCTGGGCGGCCGTTAACCATGGGATACTGGAGCGGGGCACGAGCCTCTCGTTGATCGGCCGCTTACGGACAACAGGCCCGCGCAAAGAACCAGGCCTTGTCTTCCTTGGGATCGTTCTGCATGCGCGGCGGCTGGCCTCATCGCTCGTTCGGCTTGGCCGGCTGACGATGAGGTGTGCTTATCCGCCTTTCACCGCGCCCGCAGTGAGCCCGGCGACGATCTGCCGCTGGGCCAGCACCGTCAGCAGCAGCACCGGGAAGGTGACGATCAGAGCGGCAGCGGCGAGCGGCCCCCAGCTCAGCTGGTCGAACGAGATCATGTTGTAGACGGCAACGGGCAGGGTGCGTGTCTCGCGTCCCGCCAGCACGATGCCGAACACAAAGTTGTTCCAGGAGAAGATCACGGCCAGGATGAAGGCGACCGCGATGCCGGGCCGGGCGATCGGAAGAGCGACGTGGCGGAACACCTGCCAGCGCGTGGCGCCGTCGATCAATGCGGCTTCTTCCAGCTCCATCGGCGTGGTCTCGAAATAGCCGATCATGATCCAGATCACGATCGGCACCGTCACCACGAGGTGGATGATGATTTGCGGCACCAGCGTGCCGAGTAATCCGAGCCACTGAAACAGCAGGAAGAGCGGGATCAGATAGGACAGGCCGGGCGTGATACGAGCGATCAGGATCACGATCGCGGATTTATGCGCGGCCATGCGCGCGATGCCATAGCCGGCGGGGACGCCGACGAGCAGCGCCAGCGCGGTCGCGCTACCGGTGACGATCAGGCTGTTGATGAAATAGGTCAGGAAGCGGTTGGAGGCGAGCACGTCGGCATAGTTCTTCCACGCGAAATGCTCGGGGATGAACACCGGCGGGTAGGCGGCATTGTCGACCTCGAACTTGAGTGACAGCGACGCCATCCAGAGGAAGAACAGGATCGCCGGGGACACGATGACGAACACCGCGAACCACAAGCCGATCCTGCCGATGATCTGACGTGGGGTCATGCGCCGCTCGCGATTTCGGTCCACAGCATGCGCTGGCGGGCGTAGAGCATCACGGCCGCAAGCAGGACTATCAGCAGGAAGAACACCACGGCGATCGCCGAGCCGTAGCCGAGGTCGTAATAGGTGAAGGCGACGCTGTAGAGATAGATGTTTATCGTCTCCGACGCCGAGCCGGGTCCGCCCTGCGTGATCGCGAAGATGATGTCAAAACTCTTCACCGCGTCTATCATGCGGATCATGCCGGCGATGAACAGGAATGGCATGATCAGCGGCAGGGTGATGAAGCGGAACACCTGCCAGAAGTTCGCACCGTCGATCTGTGCGCTCTCATAGGGCTCGGTCGGGATCGCGGCGAGGCCGCCGAGCACGATCAGCATCACGAGCGGCGTCCATTGCCAGGTTTCGACCAGCACCAGCGACGGGATGACGGTTGCGGGATGAAAGACCCAGAGCTGCGGCGAGATACCGACCAGCGACAGCAGGTAGTTCAGCACCCCGAGCTGCGGGTGGAACATCATGGTCCAGACCAGCGCAATCGCGACGGGCGTTGCCATCATCGGCATGATGAAGATGCCGCGCAGGAAGCCGCGGCCGGCGAATTTCTGGTGAAACACGACGGCTGCGAGCGTGCCAAGCACGAGTGGCAGCAGCACGGACAGCACGGTGTAAACCAGTGTATGTCCGATGGCCTCGATGAAGCGGGGATCGCCCGTCAGCCGCAGATAGTTGGAGAGCCCAACGAAGGTGGTCGGCGAGCCGACCTTCCACTCATTCAGGCTCATCCAGATCGTGAACACCCATGGGAAAATGATGATGGCGAGCACGACGACCAGCGCCGGCACCACGAACGGCCAGTAGGACGGTGGCCGCAACTCCTTCTCCGGCGCGGCACCTGACTGTGCCGCGGCCGGAGACGATTGTGTCAACGCACTCACGCCTTTTCGCTGCGCTCCAGGATCGGCCGGTACTGATCGTTGGCCTTCTTCAGTTCAGTCGCAGGATCGGCGCCGGACAGGGTCGCGGTGAGCGCCGCGCCGACGATATCGCGGAACTCGGCGACCGGAATGACCACGGGAAGGCCGAGCTTGCTGATCTTGCCGGAATCGATCACGGACTGCAGCCACTCCTTGGGCATCTTGACGCCCTTCTGGACCTCCGCATCGTTCAGGATCGAGTTGCGGAACGGCACGCCGCCGCCGGCCTGCAGCAGCCGTGCTCCTTGCGTCTTCGAGACGACCCACTGGCAAAGCAGATAAGCGGCTTCCTTGTTCTTGCTCGCTGCGGCAATGCCGATGCCGTCGCCATAGGTGGCCGAATACTGGCCCTTCGGTCCGGCCGGCACGACGGTGTAGCCGACCTTGCCGACGACGCGTGAGGCGGCCGGATCTTCCAGCGGTGGCGCCCAACCGACACCGTCGATCCACATCGCCGAACGTCCTTGTGTGAACGAGGCCATCGACTCCATCCAGTTGAAGCCGGCGACGCCGGGCGGAGCGACTTTCGTCAGCAGCGTCTGATAGAGTTTTGTCGCCGCGATCGCTTCCGGACCGTCCGTGAGGATGTTGCCCTTGGCGTCGAGGAATTCGCCGCCATAGTTGAGGAAGAAGTTGGTCCACAACGTCATGTTGGCGTTACGCAAGCCGCGCCCGACGAAGCCGTAGGTGCCTTCCTTGGTATCGGTGAGTTTTTCGGCAGCCGTGACCATCTCGTCCAGCGTCTTGGGCACGGGGACACCCTTCTTCTGGAACAGCTCCTTGTTGTAGTAGAGGATGAAATAGTCGACCGACCAGGGCAGCGACAGCATCTGGCCCTTGTCGTTCTTGGCGTATTGCAGGCCGGCCGCCGAGAAGTCGCTCTCGACGAGGTCGGGCGCGGTCAGCGTCGGGTCCTTCATATAGGGCGTCATGTCGGCGAGCCAGCCGGCCTTCTCGAACTGCCGCTTCTGCACGTGATAGCTGAGATGGACGACGTCGAAGCTCGGCCGGCCCGAGGTGAGCTCGATGACGCATTTCTGGCGTTGTTGCTGCTCGGGAATCTGTTCGGATTCAACCTGGATGCCGGTGAGGTCGGTGAACTCCTTGACGTATTTCTGCAGGTTGTCGCCGCGGGGGCCCTTGGCGAGGATCACCTCCAGCTTGGTCCCGGCGTACTTCTTCCAGTTGACCTCGGCGCGCGCCGGCATTCCGGTCAGGCTGAGCGCGCCAGCCGCGGCAGTGCCAGTCAACAGCGTACGGCGCGAGATGTTGTGGTTGGTCACTTCAAGTCCCTCCCTTTGGCTCATTTTCTTTGGGAAGGATACTAGCGACCATGTCGCGCCTGCCTAGTCCTAATCTCCGGATCAGGGACGCACGGCCGGTGTCTCCATTGGCAGGCCGCGCGCCCGTGACATCAGGTAGAGTTCGAGCGCGACCAGCTCGGGCGAGCCATAATCATAGGCCTGGGCGCGGACGCCGCTCATGCAACTGCGCAGCCGCCGCTCCAGGGATCCCAGCGTCTGCCACTCCAGGCGGTAGAGCGGATAGCCGGTTGGCTGCCCCTGCGTGATCGGCGCGCCGGCAAGACGCTTGTTGAAGTTGTCGTCGTGGCAATTGGTGCAGGCGAGGTTGAGCTGTCCCTCGCGCTGCATGAAGAGGTCGCGTCCCTGTTCGATGAAGGGCTTCAGTTGCGGATCATCGCCGGCCGTGATTGCGACGCCGCGCGATTGGTGGGCGACGAAAGCGGACAGTGCCAGCAGGTCGCGGCTCTCATAGGGCAGCGGCGTCGCCTGCTGGTGATTGGCACGGCAGAGGTTGATGCGCTGGTCGAGCGTGACGGGGCGCCCGCTCGCCTTGTCGAAGGCGGGGTAGCGTGCCGCGACGCCCTTCATGCTGCTGCGTGCATCGCCATGGCAATCCGCGCAGGCTTTGTTCGCACTGCCGCTCTTCCTTCCCCACAGCGCCTCGCCATCGAGCACGAACAGCATGCCTGGATTGATGGTGTCGTCATCCTGCATCGCCTGCGTGTCCGGCCCCATGAAGGCGTAGCCCGAGCGGCGCGCGTCGGGCGGGATTTCGCCGGCGAGCAAGGCCGGGGTCGTGGCAAACAGAGTTGCCGCCGCTATGGCCCGCCAAAAGATCATTCGACCGTGATCGATGCCGACGCGGTGGACGAATAGCCGTTGTCGCCAATCCACTCGAACTCGAACTTGCCGCTCTCCTTGGCGACCGTGAAGAAAGACAAATATGGATTGGCGGCGATCGCCGGAAAGAGATCGGCGCGAAAGATCTCGGCGCCGTTGTAGCGGCAGGTGAAGCTCGTGATGATGTCGCGCGGCACGACGTCGCCGGCAGCGGTGTGGCGGAAGCCGGTCTCCATGATGTGCGAGGTCAGCGTCCGGATCTCGATGATGGCGCCGCGTTTGGCTTTAGCTGGAACGTTGATGAGGGCGGCCATCAGTTCACCTCCTCGGTACAGGCGGCCAGCGTCACGACGATGTCGGCTGCGACCTGCCAGAACGTGTCGTCGGAGAGGCGGGCGATCGCGACCACCTTCTGGGTATCAGCGAGCCGGATCCGGGTCGAGACCTGGGCGCGGCCGGAGGAGGGGCCGAGATGGAAATTGCCGATGTTCGGCTGCGGGTTCTTCTCGTTGAAGACGTGGATGCTCTTGACGTAGTCGTCCGCCGTCATCGGGCTTGCGACGCTCACTGTCATCGGCACCGTGTTGCCGTTCTCGACCAGCGGCGGAATGTCGAGCTTCACCTTTCCGGTGCGAATTGGTGCCTCACCGACGACGTTGCGGATTGCCGTGTTGAGCATCGCCGGTGTCGCCTCGAGCGGCCGCAGCGTGACGATCGGGATCGTGCCGGCCGCCGTGACGCCTCCGGCAAGGCTCAGGAATTGTCGTCGCGTGGTTTGCATGAACAGGCCTAGTCCCGAAGCGTTGCAAGAAAAGCCACGATGTCCTCGATCTCCGCGGCCGACAATATCGGCTTGCCGGCGAAATTGCGCCCGACGCGTACCAAGCCGCCCATGCGATAAAAGGACGGCATGATGGTCTCCGGGTTGAAGCGCGACGCATCGACCAGTCGAAGCCGCAACTGGCTCGTCGTCGAGCGGTTCCCGGCGCCGGTGAGGTCAGGGGCCAGGTCGCCCTGGAACCGCGTTTCCGGGAACGGGCCGGAATGGCAGAGGATGCAGGTGGTGGTGCGCGCAAGCACAAGCGCGCGGCCACGCACGCCGTCGCCGGGCGAGCCCGTGAGTGGTTCCGGAATGCCGTCGCCGACGATCTTGTAGGACGCAAGCTCGTCAGCGCTCGCAGCGCAGGCGAAGGCGAGACTGGCGGCGATCAGCGCTGCGATATGGACGGATGATCTAGCCAAAGGTGTCCGCCGTGATGGTTTGAAACCAGCGCTCGGCATCAGTCGCCTCGCGGGCGCGCAGCTCGCGCGGCGCATCGACCGGGCTCGTGGCGCCGCCCTCGACCTCGGCAAAGATGTCGCCCCTGGGCTGGTAGTTGCCGGTGAGCGAAATGCCGTAACCGGGCGCGACGGTGTTGTAGCAGACGCCGGTCAGCCGTGGCGCCTCAGGCGCACGACCCGAGAGCAGGCTGACGATGGCGGCGGCGCAGGCCTTGCCCTGGGCGCTTGCAGCGGATGCCGATTTGGGGATGCCGCCGCCGAGGCAGGCGTCGCCGATGACATGGATGTCTTTGACGAGCTTCGACTCGAAGGTGGCGGGATCGATCGGGCACCAGCCGGTCGCATCCGCGACGCCCGCGGTCGCAGCGATGCGCCCGGCGCGCTGCGGCGGGATGACATTGGCGACGTCAGGCGTGTAGTTGCCGAATTCGGTGACGATGGTTCTGGTCGCGGGATCGACCGAGGTCACACGGCCGCCTTGCGACAGGGCGATGCGCTCGATCATGTCGCCGTAAAGCTCCTTCCACGCCTTCTCGAACAGCCGCTGCTGGGAAAAATTGTCCTTGGCATCGAGGATCAGCACTTTCGAGCGCGGCTTCTTCGTCTTCAGGTAGTGCGCGATCAGGCTGGCGCGCTCGTAAGGCGCGGGCGGGCAGCGCGAGGGATTGGCGGGGATCGCGATCGCAAAGAGGCCGCCATCGTCCATTGCCTCCAGTTGCTTCCGCAAGAGAAGCGTCTGCGCGCCGGCCTTCCAGGCGTGCGGCATCTTCTCCGCCGCGGCGTCATCGTAGCCGGGCAGGGCTTCGATATGAAAGTCGATGCCGGGTGAGAGAACGAGGCGGTCATAGGCAAGCGCGGTGCCATCCGCCGTCGTCACGATGCGCTTTTGCGTGTCGATGGTCGTCGCAGCCTGGGCGACGACGGTGACACCCTCGGCGGCGAGCTTGTCATGGCCGAACTGTTGCGCCTCGATCTCGCGCATGCCGGCGATCACTTCATTGCTGAAGGGGCAGGCGGTGAACACCTTGTTGGGTTCGATGAGGGCGACCTGCAAGCTCGCTTGCGCACGTTTGAGCGCGCGAGCACAGGCCGCGCCCCCGAACCCGCCGCCGATCACGACAACGCGGCCTGCCGATTGCGCACGCAGGATCGAAGGAACGGCTAACGATGTGGCCGCGGCGGTGATGCCGAGGACGGCATTCCGCCGTGTCACCGGCGCATTCATGAACTTCATCCGGAAAGTGCCGCGGCGGCCGTTGTGGCCGCCGCGGCGTTTCTTAGGCGAAGGTGATGTTCTGGTCGCGCAGCGGCACCGAGCGGATGCGTTTGCCGGTCGCCGCGAAATAGGCGTTGAGCACCGCGGGGGCTGCGACGCCGATGGTCGGCTCGCCGACGCCGCCCCAGAATCCGCCGCTCGGCACCATCACCGCCTCCACCTTCGGCATCTCGTTGATGCGCATCGAGTTGTAGGTGTCGAAGTTGGTTTGCTCGATGCGGCCGTCCTTGACGGTGCAGCCGCCGTAGAACAGCGCCGAGAGGCCATAGACGAAGGAGCCCGCGATCTGCCGTTCCACCTGCGCCGGATTGACGATGTAGCCGGGATCGGTGGAGGCGACGATGCGATGCACCTTGATCTTGGTGCCGTCGATCACCGAGATTTCGGCGGCGCCGGCGACATAGCTGGCATAGCCCATCACCTGCGCGATGCCGCGATAGACGCCCTGCGGCGCCGGCTTGCTCCAGCCGATCTTCTCGGCGACGGCATTGAGCACCGCCAGATGCTTGGGGTGATTGCCCATCAGCTTGCGGCGGAATTCGAGCGGGTCCTGGCCTGCGGCATGGGCCAGCTCGTCCATGAAGCATTCCATGTAGATCGCGTTGTGATTGACATTCACGCCGCGCCAGAAGCCGGGCGGAACGTGCGGGTTGCGCATCGAGTGCTCGATCAGGAGGTTCGGCACCGAGTAGCCGAACACGGCCTCGCCGGATTGGGCGACGCCCTGGAATGCGGCCGGATCCATGCCGTTCTGCAGCGCTTCGGGGCGGAGCGAGAACAGGATCGACTGCCCGGACAGGCGGTAGTGCAGCGCGACCAGGTTGTTGTTGGCATCGAACGCGCCGGTCAGCTTGCACTGGGTGACCGGGTGATATTTGCCGTGCGTCATGTCCTCTTCGCGAGACCACAACAGCTTGACCGGCGTGCCCGGCATCTGCTTGGCGATCTCGACGGCCTGGCGGACATAGTCCGTCATGCCGCGCCGGCCGAAGCCGCCGCCGAGCATCAACTTGTGCACGTCGCACTTGTCCGCCGACAGGCCCGAGGCTTCCAGCACCGCCGCGAACGCAGCCTCGCCATTCTGTGTGCCGCACCAGACCTCGCATTTGTCCGCCGTGTAGAGCGCGGTGGCGTTCATCGGCTCCATCGTGGCGTGGTTCTGGTAAGGATAGTTGTAGACGGCCTCGATCTTCTTGGCGGCGCCGGCAATCGCCGCCTTGGCGTCGCCGTTCTTGTTGCCGACATAGGCCGGTTGCTCGTTGTCGAGGCCCTCGGTCAGCCACTTCGCGATCGATTCGCTCGAGACCTTGGCGTTGTCGCCCTCGTCCCAGACGATCGGCAGCGCTTCCAGCGCGGTCTTGGCGTGCCACCAGGTGTCGGCAACGACCGCGACCGCGGAATCTCCGACCTTGACGACTTTCTTGACGCCTTTCATGCCGGCGACTTTGGCTTCGTCAAAGCTCTTCACCTTGCCGCCGAACACCGGGCAGTCCTTGATCGCGGCGTTCAGCATGCCCGGCAGCTTGACGTCGATGCCGTACACCATCGCGCCGGTGGTCTTGTCGGCGGTGTCGAGCCGTAGCAGGCCTTTGCCTGCGATGGTCCAATCCTTCGGGTCCTTGAGCTTGACCTCAGCCGGCGGCGTCAGCTTTGCCGCGGCCTCGGCGACCTTGCCGTAAGTCGTGGTCCGGCCCGAGGCCTTGTGGGTGATGACGCCGTTGGCGACGGTGCACTCGGAGGCCGGCACCTTCCACTCGTCGGCGGCGGCCTGGATCAGCATCAGGCGCGCGGTGGCGCCGCCCTTGCGGACATACTCCTGCGAGGTGCGGATGCCGCGGCTGCCGCCGGTCGAGAAGTCGCCCCAGACGCGCTTGCGGGCGACGCTCTGGCCGGGGGTCGGGTACTCGGTCGTGACCTTCGACCAGTCGCATTCGAGCTCCTCGGCGACGAGCTGGGCGAGGCCGGTGAGCGAGCCCTGACCCATCTCGGAGCGGGCGACGCGGATCACCACGGTGTCGTCGGGCCGAATCACGACCCAGGCATTGACCTCGGGCGAGCCGTCGGCGGCGCGAACCACGGTCGGTCCGCCGAAGGGGATGTCGAGGCCGATTGCGAGGCCTGTGCCGAGCGCAGCGCTTCCGATGACGAAGGCTCGGCGGTTCATTCTGGGAGAAACGTGCTTGTTCATGTGGCCGCTCCTTAGGCGCTTGCGATCGTGTGGATCGCCTCGCGCACCTGCTGGAAGGTGCCGCAGCGGCAGATATTGGTGATGGCCGCGTCGATATCGGCGTCGGTCGGCTTCGGCTTCTCGTTCAGCAGCGACGCCACGGCCATGATCATGCCGCTCTGGCAATAGCCGCATTGCGGTACGTCCTGGGCGATCCAGGCCTTCTGCACCTTGTGCAGCGTGTCGCCGGAGGCGAGCCCCTCTATCGTGGTGATCTTCTTGCCCGCGACCTCGCCGACCGAAACCCCGCAGGAGCGGGTGGCGACGCCGTCGATGTGAACGGTGCAGGCGCCACATTGTGCAATGCCGCAACCATATTTGGTGCCGGTCAGGCCGGCATTTTCGCGGATCGCCCAGAGCAGCGGGGTATCCGGCTCGACGTCGAGGGTGAAGGTTTTTCCGTTGATTGTTAGGTTTGCCATCGCAAGTCCCCTGATTGGCCAATCCACCGACTGGACTCAGGGGCGCAATGTGTCCGGCAAATTGGAACTGTTCAAATCAATAGTGTGAGGGTTAGGTTCTCAAGAATCTGACGGGTGCGGGAAGATTATGGGACCGGCGGTGTTGCGCCTGGCCCGGTCTCTGCGGGGGGCGCGGCCTCTCTCCGGCCGCAAACGTCCGGCTTAAAGCGACGTCCAGCGTTTTCCACGCGGGAGCAGGCGACAGTGTGTCCTATTTGCCGGTGCAAGACGTATTTGCTTTGGTAGACTAGGGTCCACGCCAAAAGGAGTTCCATCAACGTGCCAAGCCCCTGCAACGTGCTGATGCTCTATCCGCTCTTCACCGCGGAGTCGTTCTGGAGTTTTGGTGAGTCCTGCAAGTTGATGGGCGTCCGGCGCCCGGCTGCTCCCCTCGGCCTGATCACCGTCGCGGCGATGCTGCCCAAGGACTGGACGGTCCGGCTGATCGACTGCAACACGGCGCCCTTTGGTGACGAGGATCTTGCCTGGGCCGACGTCGTCTTCACCGGCGGAATGCTGTCGCAGCAGGTCGATACGCTGCGCCTGATCGAGCTGTGCCGCCAGGCCGGCAAGCCGGTGGTCGTCGGCGGTCCCGATCCCACCTCCAGCCCCCACATTTACGAAAGTGCGGACTTCCAGGTCCTCGGCGAGGCCGAAGGCGTGATCGAGGAGTTCATCGCTGCCTGGGACAGCGGGGCAAGGTCCGGCGTCTTCACCGCGCCGAAATTCCAGGCCGACGTCACCAAAACTCCGGTGCCGCGCTTCGACCTGCTCAAATTCGAGGACTATCTCTATCTCGGTGTGCAGTACTCGCGTGGCTGTCCGTTCACCTGCGAGTTCTGCGACATTATCGAGCTCTACGGACGCGTGCCGCGGACCAAGACGACCGAGCAGATGTTCGTCGAGCTCGAGACCCTCTACCAGATGGGCTACCGCGGCCATCTCGACTTCGTCGACGACAATTTCATCGGCAACAAGAAATCGCTGCGGCAGTTCCTGCCCAAGCTCGCCGAATGGCAGCGCGCCCACGGCTATCCCTTCGAACTGTCGACCGAGGCCTCGGTCAATCTGGCCGACGATCCCGAGTTGCTGGAGCTAATGGGTGCGGCGAATTTCTTCGGCATCTTCGTCGGCATCGAAAGTCCGGATCCCGCGACGCTGGTCGCGATGCGCAAGAAGCAGAACACGCGGCGCAACATCGCCGAGAGCATCCACAAGATCTACGCCGCCGGAATGCTCGTCACCGCAGGCTTCATCGTCGGCTTCGACAGCGAGAAGGTCGCGATGGCCGATGCCATGGTCGATTTCATCGAAGAGGCGGCCATTCCCGTCTGCATGGTCGGCCTGCTCTACGCCTTGCCGAACACGCAGCTCACGCGCCGCCTCGCTCGCGAAGGCCGGCTGCATCCGGGTCACGATCTGACGCCGAAGGTCGGTGCCGACCAATGCATGGGCGGGATCAACTTCGATCCGGTCCGCCCGTTGCGCGACATCCTGATGGACTACAAGACGGTGCTGGAGCGCGTCTATAGCCCGGCGGCCTATGCGAGCCGCATCGACCGCCTGATGACGCTGCTCGACCGGTCGAAGCAGCGCCAGGAGCTGGCCGAGGGCGATATCCGCGCCAGGATCGGGGCGATGGAGACGGTGCACCGCGTGGTCACGGCGATTCCGGAAGCGCGCGGGCCGCTCTGGCAAACCTTCCTCAACTGCGCCAAGCGCGACACGTCATCGGCGCGGATCGCAGTGCAGATGATCGCCGCTTACGCGCATCTCGGACCGTTCTCGCGCAAGGTCATCGATGCCATCGACGCGCGCCTCGCTGCGCTCGACGACGAGAACGTCATCCCGCCGGCGATGATCGAGGCGACGGCAGTCCGACACCCGGCTTGAGGGGCTTACTTCACCGCCAGCCGCAAGAAGCTCATCACGCTGCCGAGGGCGGCAAAGCCTGCGCCGAGCGCCAGTGCGACGGTGGCGCCGTTGTGTCCAGCCATGGCAAAGCAGGCCGCGGCGAGCGCTGCGCCGGTCGTCTGTCCCGTCAAACGCGCGGTAGCGACGATGCCCGAGGCGCTACCGCCGCGGTGCGGCGGTGCGCTTGACATGATCGCCTTCATGTTCGGCGCCTGGAAGAAGCCGAACCCCATGCCGCAGATCATGATCCGCCAAACGATGTCAGGAATGCTCGGGCTGGCCGGAAGCAACGCAAGCAGCGCCATGCCGAGGCCGAGCAGCACCAGTCCGATGCCGCCCAACAATCCAACTGCGTGGCGATCGGAGAGGCGGCCGGCGATCGGCGCCATGATGCCGACCACCAGCGGCCACGGCGTCATGAAGAAGCCGGTCTCGACCTGCGAACGGCCGAGCACGTCCTCAAAGTAGAAGGGAAGCGAGACAAAGGCGAGGCCCTGCACTGCGAAGGAGCAGACCGCCGTCGCCGCCGACAGCGCGAACATCGGCCGGCTGAACAGGTCGATCGGCAGCATCGGCGCGGGATGGTCCGAATGGCGCCGCGTCAGGATGAAGCCGAGCACGAGCGCTGTGACCAACTCCACCGCCACGAGGGTCGGCGACAGATTATGCGCGGCGCTGCCGATCCCGGTGATGAACAGGCCGAGGCAGATCGCGGCGAGGAGTGCGCCGAGGAAATCAAACCCGTGATCCGCCCGCGGCGTCTTCGGCAGCATCGCAAAGCCGATGCCGATCGCGACGAGGCCGAAGGGAATGTTGACGGCGAACAGCCAGGGCCACGGGCCGATCGCCAGGATGGCGGAAGCGATCGAGGGGCCGAAGGTGAAGGCAGTGGCGACCACGAGCGCGTTATGACCGAAGCCGCGGCCCTGCATCCGGCCGGGATAGACGAAGCGCACCAGCGCCGTGTTGACGCTCATGATGCCGCTGGCGCCGATGCCTTGCAGCGTGCGTGCGACCAGCAGGCTGTCGAGCGACCACGCCACCGCGCAGAACAGCGAGGCGATGGTGAACAGGATGAGGCCGCCGAGATAGATGCGCTGGTGCCCGACGATCTCGCCGAGCGCGCCGAGCGGCAGCAGCGTCGCCACCAGTGCGATCTGGTAGACGTTGACCACCCAGACCGATTGCTCCGGGCTGACATGCAGGTCGGCGGCAATGGCGGGCAGCGCGATATTGGCGATCGCGGTGTCGAGCGAGGCCATCGCCAGTGCGGTGAAGATGGCGGCGATCGCCCAGCGCCGCTGCACCTCGGGCAGGCCATCGGCGATCGGGTGGTCGGGTTCGCGCGCGGCGGCAGGTAACGTGATTGTCATTGCCTGCGCGTTGCTCCGGCGGCGTGGCTAAAGGGACTTCCGGCATGTACTACGGTCAAGGCCACTTCCACAGGCATCTGCACGCATGCATTGTATGCGCGAAGGTCGGGCGATGACGCCGGGCGCTAGCGTATGATCGCGCTGGCTGCTGCAATTTCAGGGGATCGTCATGCAAATCGTCGTTCTGCCGGGGGACGGCATCGGGCCGGAGATCACGACCGCCGCAACGGGCGTGCTGCGCGCGGCTTCGGAACGCTTCCAGCTCAATCTGCGCCTGGAGGAGCACGCGGTCGGGCATGCGAGCCTCAAGCAGTTCGGCACGACGGTGCGCCCCGAGCTGCTCGATATCGTCCGTGCCGCCGATGGCGTGATCCTGGGGCCGACCGCGACCTTCGACTTCAAGGACGAGGCGCATGGCGAGATCAATCCGTCGCGGCACTTCCGCAAGAGCCTCGACCTCTACGCCAATGTCAGGCCTGCGCGCACTTATGCGAGGCGGCCCGGCCGGCTCGGAGATTTCGATCTCGTGGTGGTGCGC
This sequence comes from Bradyrhizobium sp. NAS80.1, assembly GCF_001908205.1. Classification (GTDB taxonomy): domain Bacteria; phylum Pseudomonadota; class Alphaproteobacteria; order Rhizobiales; family Xanthobacteraceae; genus Bradyrhizobium. The sequence continues at coordinate 63,948 of NZ_LGHL01000026.1, read as the reverse complement.
GAGAACACGGAAGGATTTTACGCCGACCGCAACATGGAGCAGGGTAATGGCGAGCTCCTGGTCACGCCCGACGTCGTGATCTCGCTGCGCCGGATCACGCGCCTGTGCTGCGAGCGCATCGCGCGCGCCGCCTGCCGGCTTGCGATGAAGCGCCGTAAACACCTCACCTTCGTGCACAAGGCCAATGTGCTGAAGATCGGCGACGGGATGTTTCTGGACATCTGTCGCGAGGCGGCCAAGGGCTATCCTGGCCTCGAGGTCGACGACATCCTCGTCGATGCCATGATGGCGCATGTGGTGCGCAACCCTGGCCGTTTCGACGTCATCGTTGCCACCAACATGTTCGGCGATATTCTCTCCGATCTGACAGCCGAACTATCAGGGAGCCTCGGTCTCGGCGGCTCCCTCAATGTCGGTGATCGCTATGCCATGGCGCAGGCGGCGCATGGTTCGGCGCCGGACATCGCGGGGCAGGACGTCGCCAATCCGGTGTCGCTGATCCTGTCGACCGCGCTGCTGCTGGCCTGGCACGGCGAGAAGAGCGGCGCCGTCCGCTACGAGGAGGCCGCGCGTGCGATCGAAGCGGCGGTGGCGAAGGCGATCAGCGAGGGCAGGGCGACACGTGACGTCGGCGGCAAGCTCGGCACGATCGCGGCGGGTGCCGCGATCGCGGAGATCGTGCAGGCGGAGTGAGCGTCGTCTTCGCCTCTCCCCGCTTGCGGGGAGAGGCCGGAATTCGCGCATAGCGCGGATTCCGGGTGAGGGGGATTCTCCGCGAATCCGTCTGCCACCGTGTGGAAGCGGCCCCTCACCCCGACCCTCTCCCCGTAAGAACGGGGAGAGGGAGAAGAAAAGTCGAAAACAACCCCATGCAAAGTAGAAGTGAGCTTGATCGACAAGGGATTTTCGAACTGCGCGGCCGACGACATTCCGTGCCTCGACGACATTGACACGTCGGGCAAAACACCGGCACGATACTATCCTGGCACCGATCGGCGAAGAGATCGGCGTGTGCCCTCGTGCGTGCGTGATGTCCGCTTCTCACGCGCCAACAAACCGGTCAAACGGAATTCGCCATGATTAGGGAACGTTAACCGCCGGCAATGAGCTGGTAGGCCGGATCAATACTTTCGCCGGCGGTTGCGCGAAGGCCGCGAGCGCTATCAACACAGCGCATAACAGAACGATGAAGAATCCGGGACGCCATCGCCTGGACTCCGCTTGCGCTTCGGAAGTCTCGAGGTGGCGCGCGATCGCCCGCTGAGTCATCTGAAGGTTTGCGCGAGATTTTTCGTCGCGGGCTGCGGACTATCGGCACGCCGCGCATTGCGATCGGCGGCTCTGTTGATCAAGCGCGCATAGCGCTTGATCACTATCTCGGCCTGTTGCTGACGACGCTCTTCCAACGCAGCCAGCAGACGAAACAGGAAGTTGCGGTGATCTCCCATGGGCGAGTCTCCTTTTCGCTAGACGGCTACAGCTTGTTTCTTGATCTCGACGTGCCGCGCCTGATTGCGCCGCCGCCCCTTGCGTGCAGGGAGCATGCGCGGGCAGTCGGACGCGTCTGCCATCTTGGAAGGCCTGCGCCTCGACCTGGTGAGCGGCCGGATTCGCCATGCGTATTGGCGAGCGGACTGCGGAACCTGTGCCGGCAGTTGTAGAGGTGAGCTGCCACAGACGGAAAATGTTCAGAGGCAGCAGGAGCGCATGAAGACAAATGACGGGATCTGCTCCGGCGAGCACACCATAGGCAAGAAAGGCGACGTTGCTCAGAATGGCAACAAGTCGCAGAAGACGCATGTCGGTCGCGAGAAAAGTGCTCAGGACCAAGCCTGATGCGAGATAACCGACGAGCTCGGTACCCATTTTGGCCTCCGACGTGCGCCGGGCTTACCTCAAGAGGAGCGCGCCCCGGCATTTGCTTGCACGATGTGAATTAGGCTGCCGCCGTCATCACCCGCGCCGTCCGAGCGTTACAGAGGCGTTATTTTTCTTTGGAGCGCCGTGAAAAGTGTAAGATGTGGCGCCGGGAGGGTGCTACCTGGAGATCCCGGTGGGGTATTGATGGCCGAAGCGACGTCCCCAAGATTTTGTATTTCGCTGCTGGGGCGTTTGGAGCTGACCGGGCCGGAGGGCCTTGTCGACCTGCCAAGCAAGAAGCTTGCTGGACTGCTGGCCTATCTGGCCTGCACCGCCCCCCGGCCGCAGCCACGCGACAGGCTGGCAAGCCTGCTGTGGGGCTCCCATTTCGATACGCAGGCCAAGCAGAACCTGCGCCAGGCGCTTTTCCGGTTGCGCAAATTGCTCGGCGAGGACGCTCTTGCGAGCGACGGCGAGCTCGTATCACTGAACGGGGCGGTGGTTCATTGCGATGTTGGCCGGTTCGAGGCCCTGATCCGTGAGGGCAGCCGGGATGCGTTGAGCGCGGCAGCGGACCTCTACAGGGGGCCCCTCGTCGACGATGTTGCGGTCAGCGAGGAGGGCTGGTGCGAATGGCTGACCGCCGAGCGCGAGAGGTTGCTGCAGCTTGCCCTTGGCGCCATGGTGGGGCTCGGCGAGCAGGAGTTGGCAGCTGGCCGCGCCGAGCACGCCCTGAGGGCTGGCCAGCGCGCCGTCGCGCTCAACAACATACGTGAGGATGCGCATCGGCTGATCGTTCGTGCTCTCGCCGCAGAGGGGCGCAAGGCCGAGGCTCTCAAGCACTACCAAGCCCTCGTTACGCTGCTCAAACAGGAGCTGAGTGCGGCGCCCGATGCGGTGACCAGGTCGCTTGTGGCCGAGCTGCGCAGCGCCCAGCCGCCTGTCAAGGAGGCCGCCGAGCGCGGGCTCGACAGCAATGGCAGTACGAAGGATGCGTTGAACACTGGAAGGCCCGCGGCCCGGGCCGATGAGTCGTCATCGGTCCTGCCGGCCGGCTCGGCCGACCCCGAGCGGCGGCAGCTCACGATCATGGCCTGCACGATCGTCGGCTCGCCCGACGCTGCAAGCCCTGATCCGGAAGATTTGCGCAACCGGATCGGTGCGTTCCGCAAAGCCGTCGCCGATGTCGCTGCGCGATTTGACGGATTTGTCGCCCAATATCTGATCGACGGCGTGCTCGTCTATTTCGGCTATCCCACAGCTCATGAGCATGACGCCGAACGAGCCGTGCGCGCGGGCCTCGCCCTTATGGACGCCGTCGGCGCGCTGAAGGGCGACGTGCCCCTTCAAGCAAGCGCTGGCATTGCCAGCGGCCTGGTGGTCGTCGGCGAGCAGGCGGCGACCGCGGGCACCCGGCAGCATATTGCGGTCGGTGAAGCGCCAAACCTGGCAGCGCAGCTGCAGGCCGTCGCGGCGCCGGGCGGCGTCGTCATTGCCGCCAGCACGCGCCGGCTCGTGGGGCGGATGTTCGACTTCCATGCGCTGGGTGCGAACGAGCGCAAGAGACTGCCGCCATCGGTAGAGGCCTGGCAGGTGCGTGGTGAGACACCCGGCATCAGCCGGTTCGAGGCGCGGCGCGCTGGCGTGCTGTCCTCGCTTGTTGGCCGCTGGGAGGAGATGGAACGGCTGATGCTGCGCTGGGACCAGGCCAAGGCGGGCGAAGGCCAGGTCGTGCTGCTCTCCGGCGAGCCTGGGATCGGCAAGTCGCGTATTGCCGAGAGCCTGTTGATGAAGCTCGAGGGCGACCCCCAGGTGATCCGTTATTTCTGCTCGCCCCACCATACGCACAGCCCGCTTTACCCGATCATGACGCGGCTGGAGCGAGCGGCCAGCTTCGAGCCAGGCAGCAGCGCCAGTGCGAAGCTCGACAAGCTGGAGGCTTTGCTCAAGCCGATCGCGACGAACTTTTCCCGAGACGTGGCGCTCATCGCCGAGCTGTTGGGGGTGCCGGCCGACGAGCGCTACCCGCCCGCGACGGCAAGCCCGCAGCAGAAGCGGGAGATGACGCTTGCAGCGCTTCTCGACCAGCTCGATCGCGCGGCGGCGGAAAAGCCCATCCTGATCGTGTTCGAGGACGTTCACTGGATTGATCCGACATCACTGGACCTGCTCGATCGAATGGTCGCTCGGATCGCCAATCTGCCGGTCATGCTGGTCGTAACGTTCCGGCCGGAGTTTCAGCCGGCCTCGATCGGCGAGCCGCACGTGACGATGCTGCCGTTGAGCCGGCTTGGCCGTCGCGATAGCGCCGGCATCATCGATGGCGTCACCAAAGGCAGGACGCTGCCCGAGACGGTCGTCGAGCAGGTGCTTGCCCGCGCCGACGGCGTGCCGCTGTTTATCGAGGAGCTGATCAGCACATTGCTCGAGAGCGGCCTGCTGCGCGAAGATAGCGATCGTTATGTTCTTGATCGCGCGCTGCCGCCGCTGGCAATCCCGACGACGCTCCACGCGTCGCTGCTTGCGCGACTCGATCGCTTGGGGTCGGCGCGGCTGGTGGCGCAAATCGGTTCGGCGATCGGACGCGAGTTTCCCTACACATTGCTGCACGCCGTCTCTCGTCTCCCCGAGGACGAACTACAAGACGCTCTCGCTCACCTGGTGGCCTCCGAGCTTGTTGTCCGACGCGGCACTCCGCTCGACGCTGTCTATACCTTCAAGCATGCGCTGGTGCGGGACGCGGCTTACGGCACGCTTCTGCGCAACTCTCGCCAGCAACTGCATGGGCAGATCGCGGAGGCGATCGGACGGCTGCGTCCGGAGGCGGCAGAGCGCGAGCCCGAGCTTCTGGCCTGGCACTGCACCTGGGCGGGCCAGGCCGGACCGGCCGTTGGGCATTGGCGGCGGGCGGGCGAGCAGAGCATTGCACGCTATGCCAACCGCGAGGCCATCGGCCATTTTGAGCGGGCGCTTGAGCAGCTTGGGATGCTGGCACCGGGCGAGGAGAGGGATCGGCTGGAAGCTGACCTGCGGCTGGCCCAGGCGGTGCCTATCATTGCGGTCCATGGTTACGGGGCGCAGGCGGTGGAGCTTTGTGCGTCGCGTGCCAAGGAACTGGGACAGCACCTTCCCGGCTGGGCGGGGCAATTTGCCGTGCGCCGCCTGGCCTGGAATTCTCATATGTTACGCCATCCGATGCCGAGGACGATCTCGCTCGCCCGTGATCTGCTCTCCTTCGCCGAACGGAGTGACGATCCGGTGCAGACCGCGATTGCCTGCCGGGCACTTGGCTTCTCTCTTCTTTTTGCCGGCGAACTGGTTGAGGCCAATCCACTTTTGGCGCGAGGCGCGATCCACGCCGATGGCGTGGCAGCGACCGACTTTGCTGCCTACGGTGAGAACCCGAGCATTCTCTGCCGCCTTGGCGGGGGATGGGTCAGCAGCCTGATGGGCTCCCGGGACACGGCACTGCGCATGATTGGTGAGGGGCTCGCCCGGGCTCGTGCCAGCGGTAATCCCCATCCCATCTCCTGGGCGTTGGGTATCTTGGCCTTAGTCCACAAGCTGAGGGGCGACGCTCCCTCAACAAAGCGGGCTGCGGCGGAAGCGGTCGAGGTCGCCGGGGAGCATAACTTGCCACAGTGGCGAGGTTTCGCAGAGCTATGGCTCGGCTGGGCGCTGGGCAGGCTCGGCGAGAGAGAAGAAGGTTTGGCGCTGCTCCAAGTGGCGCAGCGCCGCCTGCGTGACACAGGGGCAGTTCTGTTCACGGTCATGAGCAACTGGGTGCTTGCCGAGGCCGGCGTGCTGGCCGGCAGACCGGAGACGGCTCTTGAGCATCTCGCGGCGGCGCAGGAGCACGCTGAGCGCTTCGACGAAGGCTTCATGCTGGCCGAGATCCACCGGCTGCACGCCACTGCTCTTTGTGCGCTGAACGCGCCGGCATCCGAACGCGAAGGGCGGCTCCGCCGTGCCCTGGGCATCGCCCAGCGGCAGGGAGCAAGAACGTGGGAGCTGCGCGCGGCCATGGACTTGGCTCGGCTGTGGCGCGACCAGGGCAAGCGGGAAACGGCCAGAGATCTTCTGGTCCCTGTCTACGGCCGGTTCACCGAGGGCTTCGACACGTTGGACGTGAAGCAGGCCAAAGCTTTGCTCGACGAACTGGCGTTATGACCAATGTCTGTTCATGGCCCCCGCAACTGACATTGCGTCAGCTTCGGTCATTGACCGCTGTTACCCCAAGGCCGACTTTGAACGAGAGCAGAAGGTGCACTCTTTAGTTCTGTTTAGTTCTGCGCAGCCGAGGCTTCGCCCGTTACTTGATTTTAGCCAGGCACGCCTGCAGCTTCTCTAGCTCCGAGCGAACCTGCGAATCCAGAACGCTTTGTAGTGCGGCCATGCCTCTGCTGGAAAACTCCGCAGAAGCCTTTTTATCCAGATTTTGCTGCCAATCCCGGATTGCCACTTTCGTGGCCCTTTGGGCTGTCGACACTGCCTTAGCGTACGTCTGTATGCAGGCGTCAGCCTCGGAGCACGATTTGCACTCTTGAGCGGCGACCGGGCTTGAAACAAGCAGCACCAGCGTCGCGATAAGGACCTTCATCGATTTTCCTCCCTGAGTTTGGAAGGTCCCGGTAGCGGACTGCTCCGGGAGTCAGCCAAGATGACACGGTGACAAGTTGGGCACGCCAATTGGTTCGAAAGTGCAAATGCCCTAAGCGGCGCCACACCTTAATCGTTCTAGACGGCGCTGCGTCAAAAAAAACCGCTTCCCTCAATCCAAGCTCGTAGGCGGGTCGCTCAATCAAAGCTTGTACAACTGGCATAACTCTCTGGGAATTTTGTCTTAGGAAATTTTGCCGCAATCGTGGCACGACGTGGGATGACTCGAATTTGTCGATGGTTGTGGTTGCCGAGTGACAGTGGACAGCAATGTTGACCAATGCAGCATCTTGGACTCCCAGGACTGCCGTACGGTTCTTCTGACTCGCCGATTGCATCTATCCAATGTTCGACCTGGGTCTGGGCGTCCCAGGTGCGAATTTCTTTCCGAGTCATGACGCATCTGACAGCGATGGGCGAGCAAGAAACCGCGCCACGATGTGCCGCCCGGAATCTCCCGATACGCATTACGACTGAGACAGCGCGATCGCGCTGCGGCGAAGCGAGGCCAACCACCCATAGTTGTTTGTGTTGGAGGCCGGTACTGATAGCGAAGCTCGAAGTTCGCAGCAGTCGCACGCGAGCAGCCGCTGTCCGCAAGTCTTGTGGCAAGGCGCTAGACGAGACGATTGAGCGCGGTCTTACGTCTCATTCGATGGTCGCAGCGTCGAATTAATTAGCTGCTTGACTAACACCATCGACCACTCTCTTATCCAAAAAAACATCAGGCGCAGCGCGCCGCTGGGACGGAAATGCTGGACTTCACGCAGCAATTGATTAGCGGCGTCGCCCTCGGGTGCGTCTATGGGCTGATCGCTCTCGGGTTCGTCTTGATCTACAAGGCGACCGAGGTGGTGAACTTTGCGCAGGGCGAGATCATGATGCTCGGCGCCTTCATGTCGGTCACCTTCATCACGACGCTCGGGCTGAACTACTGGCTATCGTTCCTGTTGTGCGTGATCGCAATGGCGATCCTCGGCGCGATCATGGAGCGGCTCGTGCTCCGCCCCATCCTCGGCTATCCGCAATTCTCGATCGTGATGGCGACGATCGGCCTCGGGCTCGTCATTCGCGCGCTCGTCGGCATCATCTGGGGCACCGACGACTTACGGATCGAGACCCCCTTCACCGACGGCGTGTTCAAGATCGGCGCGCTGGTTATTGCATGGGACGCGCTCTCGATCATCGTCGCGACGATACTGCTTTGCGCGGCGCTCTACGCGTTCTTCCGCTTTACGCGGGTCGGCATTGCGATGCAGGCAACCTCGCAGAACATGCTCGCGGCCTACTACATGGGCATTCCGGTCAAGCGGATGTTCTCGCTGATCTGGAGCCTCTCCGCCATGGTCGCGTGCGCCGCCGGGATCCTGCTGGCGCCGATCACGCTGATCCACGCCAATCTCGGCTTTCTCGGCATCAAGGCGTTTCCGGCGGCCGTCCTCGGCGGCTTCGGCTCGATCCCCGGCGCGGTGGCCGGCGGCATCACGATCGGCATCGTCGAGTCGCTGTCCGGCTTCTATCTGCCGGAAGGTTTCAAGGACGTCGCGGCCTATGTCGTCCTGCTCGCGGTGCTGCTGTGGAAGCCACAGGGCCTGTTTGGCCTCAACGCCGTCAAGAAGGTGTAAGGCATGGCCCATCATGTCCGCACCGATTACGGCGATAGCGATCCGCTGTTTCCGTCAAAGGCTGCAGTCTTCTGGTACGCCGTCCTGATCGCGGGCCTGATCGCCGCGCCTTACCTGCTGGAATCCTATTATCTGAGCCAGCTGGTCTTCATCATGATCTACGCCATCGTCGGCGTGGCGCTGAACATCCTGTCCGGCCAGGCCGGACAGGTCTCGATCGGTCACGCCGCATTCCTCGCGATCGGCGCCTATTTCACCGCCGTTGCCCAGAAGCATGGTCTTCCGCTGGTGCTCTATCTCCCGCTCGCCGGTGTCTTCACCGGGATCGCCGGCTACCTCGTCGGCCTGCCGGCGCTGCGCCTGCACGGGATCTATCTCGCCATCGCGACGCTCGCTTTTGCCTTCATCGTCGAGGAGATCATCGCGCGGTGGGAGAGTGTCACCAATGGCAACGAAGGCCTGATGCTTCCGCCGCCGTCCTTGTTCGGGTTGAAGCTCGGCACGGAAGGCTTCTATTACCTCTGCCTGCTCGTCACCGTGCTGGTGGTGCTCGCCGCCATCAACATCATCCGGTCCTCGACCGGGCGCTCCTTCATGGCGATCCGGAACTCCGAGACCGCCGCGCGCAGCATGGGCATCGACACCGCCCGCTACAAGACCACCGCCTTCGCGCTGTCCGCAGGCATTACCGGAATCGCGGGTTCGCTCTATGCGCACAAGATGTCGTTTATCTCGCCCGAGATGTTCAGCCTGTCGGTCTCGATCGATTTCGTCATGATCATCATCATCGGCGGACTTGTGAGCCTGAGGGGCGCCGTGTTCGGCGCAATCTTCATGATCATGGCCGATCCGCTGCTCATCATCCTCAAGGACAAGCTGCCGCTGTGGGCCGACGTGGTGACGCACGGCCTGTACCTGCCTGATACCGTGACCCAGGCCGTTCAGGCCGGTGTGTCGCGCGTGGTCAACGCGCCGGGCCTGAAGTCGCTGATCTTCGGCATTATCATCATCGTCTTCATCATTTATGAGCCGCTGGGCCTCGACGGCCGCTGGCAGCGCGTGAAAGCCTATTCCAAGCAGTTCCCGCTGGCGCGCCAACGCAGCGCCCGTCCACCCCGCATGTTCCTGAAATCCGAGCGACGATGACCTTCTTCGACGTCAAGAACCTGACGGTGAAGTTCGGCGGCCTTACGGCCGTGGACAATGTCTCGTTCGGCATCAACGAGGGCGAGGTCTTCACCATCATCGGGCCGAACGGTGCGGGCAAGACCACGCTATTCAATCTCATCAGCCGGCTCTACACGCCGAGCGCGGGCCAGATCATCTTCCGCGACGAGGACGTCACGCGGCTCTCGGCCCAGCAGATTGCCGGGCGCGGCATCGCGCGCACGTTCCAGAACATCGAATTGTTCGAGAGCGCGTCCACCCTGCAGAACCTTCTGGTCGGCCGCCACCGGCATTCGACCACGCGCGCCTGGCAGGACATCCTGCGCACCAAGAAGGTCCGCGAGGAGGAGGTCGCGCATCGGCGCGCGGCCGAGGAGGTCATGGACGTGCTGCGGCTGCAAAGATACCGCGACACCACGATCGGCAATCTTCCCTACGGTGTCCGCAAGGTGATCGAGGTCGCGCGCGCGCTTTGCGTCGGACCGACGCTGCTGCTGCTCGATGAACCCTCGTCCGGCCTCAACGTCGACGAAACCAATGCGATGGCGGAGTGGATCCTGGAGATCAACCGTCGTCTGCGTGTCACGGTCCTGATGGTCGAGCACGACATGTCGCTGGTCAGCCGCGTCTCCGACCGCGTGCTTGCGCTGAACTACGGGAAGATGATGGCGCTCGGAACTGCCGCCGAGGTTCAGGGCCATCCCGACGTCATCGCAGCCTATCTCGGGGCATGACGATGGGCGCGCAACCGATCCTCCGTCTCGCCAATGTCGAGAGCACCTACGGCCCGATCACCGCGATCCGCGGCATCAGCCTCGACCTGATGCAGGGGCAGATCGTCACCGTGCTCGGCGCCAACGGTGCCGGCAAGACCAGCATTCTCAAGACCATTTCCGGTGTGCTCGATCCAGTGAAGGGCACTGTCGAGTTCGAGGGACGGAAAATCCGCTCGATGGAGCCCGACAAGGTCGTTCGGCTCGGCATCAGCCATGTACCGGAAGGGCGCGAGGTGTTTCCGTTTCTCTCCGTCCGCGACAATCTGCGGATGGGCGCCTACATCCGCAACGACAGCAAGGCCGTCGCCAGCGATCTGGAAAAGGTGTTCGACTATTTTCCGGTGCTGCGCGAACGGCAGAACCAGATCGCAGGCCAGCTCTCCGGCGGCCAGCAGCAGATGCTGGCGATCAGCCGGGCCCTGATGAGCCGTCCGAAGGTGCTGCTGCTCGACGAGCCGTCCCTCGGGCTCTCGCCGCTCCTGGTGAAGGAGATCTTTACGATCATCCGCCGCCTCAACGCGGAGGAGGGCGTCTCGATCCTGCTGGTCGAGCAGAACGCGAAGATGGCGCTGGAGACGGCGCACTACGGCTATGTGCTCGAGGTCGGCCGCGTGGTGATGCACGATACCTGCGCAAACCTGCTGCAGTCCGATCAGGTCCGGGAATTCTATCTTGGTATGCACAGTGAAGGTGGTCATGGCGGGCGGCGCTGAAACCGAGGCACTCTCGGCACGTCTTACCGCCGCCCTCGCGGCGCATGGTGGCGCGACGGTGATGCGCTCGAAGCGCTACGGGCTCTGGCAGCCGCTCAGCGGAACGGAGACCGCGACACGCATCGCTGCGATCGCGCGCGGCTTGCGCGCCGTCGGCCTGCAGGACAAGGACGTCGCGGCCATCTGCGGCGACACCTGCGCGGATTGGGTGCTCGCCGATCTCGGCATCATGGCTGCCGGCGGGGTCTCGACCGGTCTCGACGCCGATGCCGATGGCGACGAGCTGGCGCGTCTGGTCAATCTCTTCGAGGTCACCGTTCTCTTCGTCGCCGGCGATGCGCATCTGCATCGGGCGCTCGGCATCCGCGATCGCTGCCCGAAGTTGCGGCTGATCGTCGTCATGCACGAGCAATGGGACGACGGCGCGCGCGTGGATCACGTGATGACCCTGGCGGAGCTGCAGGCCCGTGGCGCAGGCGCCGAGCCTCTTGCTGCACCTGCCGACGCTGCGATCGCCGCGATCGTGATGACGTCGGGCGTCACGGCGCCGGCGCGCGGCGCCTTGCTCACGCAAGCCGCGCTCGGCCGGCAGGCCGCGCGCACCGCCCGCGAGCTTCAATTGAGCCCGAACGACGAGCGCCTGTCGTTGACGCCGCTGCATCATGTGATGGAGCGGGTGGTCGGCGTTTACGCCTCGCTGCTGGCGGGGTGCATCCTCAATTTCCCTGAAAGCCGCGAGACCGCGCTCAGCGATCTCAGGGAGTTGCAGCCGACCGTCGTGCAGGCGCCGCCGCGCCTGTGGGCGAAGCTGAAGTCCGGCGTCGAACTCGCCGCAGCTGAGGCGACCGCCTTTCAGCGCCGCATGATCGGGATGGCCTTGAAGCCCGGAGACGACGGGCCGAATCCGCTTCTGGATGCCCTGATACTGGCGCCGGTCCGCAACCGCATCGGTCTGTCGCGGGCGCGCCTGTGCATCACCACCGGAGCGCCGGCGCGCTCCGATGTCGGGGCCTGGTTCGCGGCGATCCGGCGGCCGCTCACCGATGCCTATGGTCATGCCGAGTCCGGCGGGGCCGTGACTCTCGCCGCCCACCGCGGCGCGTTCAGAGCGCTCGATGGCGTGAAGCTGGAGACGCTTGCGTCCGGCGAAATCCGGCTGCGGTCTGATACGCTGTTCGTCGGTTATGCCGGCGAGACTTCGAACGCAATTCGAGACGGCTGGTGGCATAGCGGCGATGTCGTCCATGCCGACGCAGCCGGAGAGGCGCATCCCGCCGGCCGTGTCGCGGATCTGCTCGACCGTGACGGCGGCGCCGGATCGCTTAAGAGCGAAGCCGATCTCGTGAAATCGCCCTACGTCGCCGATGCCTTCCTGCATCGCGACGCCCGGGGGCAGGTGATTGCCGCGGTCCTGATGGACCCCGATCCCGTGATCAAGTTTGCGCAGGACAACAGCATCCCGTTCACGCACTTCCTCAGCCTTTGCCGCTCGCAGGACATCCGCGCACTGATCGGCCGGGTGATTGCGGAGACCAACACGCGTGCGCCCGTAAGGATCGACGACTTCATCCTGATCGAGCGCTCGCTCGGTCCCGGTGATCCTGAAATTAGCGCCATGCTCGTGCTGCGGCGCCGGCTGCTGCATCCCGAAAACCGTTCCTTTGAAGAAAGCGCCATTTCAGAGAGCGCATAACCAGAGCCTCAGGGAGGATTACCTGTCATGACGTCACGTTTTCTTTTGTCAGCCGCGATCGTCGCGCTCACGGGACTGGCGGCGCAGCCCGCGCTCGCACAGTTCAAGACGCAAGGCGTCACCGACACGGAGATCGTGATCGGCACGCACATGGACCTCTCCGGGCCGATCAAGTCGTGGGGCGTTCCCGCCTCGTCAGGCATGAAGCTCGCGGTCGAGCAGATCAACGCCGCCGGCGGCATCAACGGCCGCAAGATCAAGCTGATTCTGGAGGACGACAGCTACGATCCGAAGAAGGCCGTGCTGCAGACGCAAAAGCTGATCGAGCTCGACAAGGCCTTCTCGATCGTATCGGCGATGGGCTCCGCGACCACGCTGGCTCCGATGCCGCTGGTGCAGGGCGCCGGCCTGACGCACCTGTTCCCGATCACGGCTGCCGAGTTCACCTTCAAGATGGATCCGGCCAAGCCCGAGGACAGGCTGAAGTTCAACATCTTCAGCCCGTACTACGACACGATGCGCCTCGGCATCAAATACGTGATCGAGCACAACGGCATCAAGAAGCCCTGCATCGTCTATCAGGACGACGAGATGGGGAAGAACTTTACCGACGCCTATTCCGACCAGCTCAAGGACCTGAAGATGCCGGAGGCCACGCGCGTGTCGTTCAAGCGCGGTGCGACCGACTTCAACTCGCAGGTCGCGCGCATGAAGGCCGATGGCTGCGATCTTGTGGCGCTGGGGTCCGTTGTCCGTGAGTCCGTCGGCATCGTCACGGCTGCCAAGAAGCTCGGCTGGGCGCCGACCTTCGTGGTATCGTCACCGAGCTACGTGCCTGACCTGCACGAGCTCGGCAAGGATGCGGCCGAAGGCATCTATGGCGTCGGCCAGACCGAGATTTTCTATCCGGACACCGCGACGGGCAAGGTGAAGGAATTCATTGAAGCCTATCGCAAGATGTTCGGCGTCGATCCCAATTTGCAGTCGACCTCGGGATATGACGGCGCCATGGCGTTTGCGTTCTACGCCGGCCTTGCCGGCAAGAACCTGACCACGGAATCGCTGATCGCCGCGATGGAGTCGGGCAAGGTCTTCGAAGACATCTTCGGCGGCGCGCCGGTGTCCTTCTCCAAGGACAACCATCTCGGCGTCTCCGCGGCGACCATCGGCCAGATCAAGAACGGCCGCTGGGTGACGATCGCAAAGAACCAGTCCTACAAGACCGAAAAATAGACTGCTGATGACCACGACGGTGCCTGAAGACGTCAGGCATCGTCGATCGGATCCTAAGGGCCATGCCTAGGCCGTAGGATGGGTAGAGCACTTGCGAAACCCATCACGTTTCACGGTATGCTGTCGATGGGTTTCGCTGCGCTCTACCCATCCTACGGAGTACGAAGACTAAATCGAGCTGCAAACTAAGGCTCGTGTCCCGGACGCGGTGCGGCACGAAGTGACGCGCCGCAGAGCCGGGACCCAGAAACGCTTGGCGACGCCATTCAAATATACAATTTAAGTCGCGAGCTTCGACGCTGGTTGCATGGGCATGAGCTGAATTCCTTGGCGGCATGACTGGGTCCCGGCTCTGCGGAGCAGCACTTCGTGCTGCATCGCGTCCGGGACATGAGAGATGTGCGGGAAATAAAAAGGCGCGGCCACCAACCGCGCCTTCGCTATTACTACGCCGCGCCCGCCTCTACGCGTAGCCCCACGACGCCTTAGAACTGATACCGCCGCAGCCCGCCGTCCACCGGGATCACCGTGCCCGTGATGTACCGCGCCACGGGCGAGGACAGGAACACGGCGAGCGCCGCGAGGTCCTCCGGCTCGCCCCAATAGCCGACCGGAATTTCCTCTTCCGCAAAACGCTCGCGATAATCCGGCGGATAGTTGCGGCGGATCTGCTCGCTCATGATGCGGCCGGGCGGGATGCAATTGATGGTGATGCCGTGCTCGCCGATCTCGCGCGACAGGCCCTTGGCCCAGGCGTGCACGGCGGCCTTGGCGGCGAACGCGGCGTTCAGCCCTTCGGGCTCGGACTTGCCGGTGATGTTGACGATGCGACCCCATTTGCGCGCGATCATCTGCGGCAGCAGCGCATGCGCGATGCGGCGGTAGCTGGTGAAATTCAGCGCGATCGCCTCGTCCCATTTGCTGTCGGGCGCATCGACCGGCAGCGGGCGGCTGCCGCCGGCGTTGTTGATGAGAATGTCGACATGGCCGAGCTCCTTCAGCGCAAAGGCCGCGATCCTCTCGGCTGCGTCCTTGGCCATCACGTCCTGCTCGAGCGGCGTGATCAGCCCGCCACCGACCTCCTTCACCAGCTCGGCGAGCAGGTCGGTGCGCCGCGCCACGCCGACGACGCGCACGCCTTCGGCCGCAAGACCCTTGGCGATGGCGCGGCCGATGCCGATGCTCGCCCCCGTGACAACAGCGGTTTTCGATTTGAGCCCGAGGTCCATGGTCACACGCTCTCTTGTTTCTTTTGATTGCGGTTCGTTTCCAGCCCTGTCCCGGGTGCGGCGATTTGCCCGACCCGGAGGAGCAGTGGTAACGAAGAGGCACCGCGAAGGAAACACGAAAAAAGAAAAGGCGTTGGGCGATGGTATGGGATCCGCAGCAATATCTGAAATTCTCCGGCCACCGGCTCCGGCCGGCCGTCGACCTGTTGATGCGGATTCCGGATTTTGGCCCGCGCGCGATCGCTGATCTCGGCGCCGGCGCCGGCAATGTCACGAAGCTGATCAAGGAGCGTTGGCCGGATGCGACCGTGACCGGCGTCGAGGGCTCGTCAGAGATGGTTGCTGCGGGGCGGAAGGCGGCGCCCGACGTGGAATGGTCACATGAGGACCTCGGCCAATGGCGCCCGGCGAAGCAATATGATGTGGTCTATTCCAATGCCGCACTGCACTGGCTGCCCAATCACGCGACACTGTTTCCGTCGGTCATGGAGAGGGTGACGCCCGGCGGCATGCTTGCAGTGCAGATGCCGCGCAACTTTACCGCGCCTTCGCATGTGCTGATTGCCGAGATCGCGCTGAACGGTCCGTGGCGGTCCAAGGTCGAGCATCTCGTCACCCCGCCGCCGGTGGAGGGACCGGCGTTCTATCACGATCTGCTTGCCCCGCTTTCCCAGAACATCGACATCTGGGAGACCGAATATCTCCAGGTGCTCGAAGGCGAGAACCCCGTGAAGGAATGGACCAAGGGGACCTGGCTGACGCGCTATCTCGACATCCTGCAGGGCGACGAGAAGGCCGCTTTTGAAGCGGCCTACGGCGAGCGGGTGGCAAAAGCCTATCCGAAGAATGCTGCGGGGCAGACGCTGTTCCCGTTCCGGCGGCTCTTCATGGTCGCCCGGCGCAAGGCCTGATTGCACTGCCGCAATGCGATATGAACGCTCGCTCCCAGGACCGGGTGCCGGAATGCATCTACAAGCCATCAAGATAGCTTGGCTGCGGCAAATTGGGCTTAGGTCTAGTTGTTCGGGGTGCGGATTGCTGCCACTACTGAAACCGTAAAACAAAAAGACCGGTTTTCGAGGTTGTTGGGGAGGTACTGCATGCGCAAACTGCTTCTCGCGGTCGCCGTGGCCGCGCTCAGCTTGATTCCTGTCTTGGCCCTTGTCTTGGCCCCCGCCGTTGCCCAGGCCCAGAGCCCGATCGTCATCAAGTTCAGCCACGTCGTCGCCAACGACACCCCGAAGGGGAAGGGCGCACTGAAGTTCAAGGAACTCGCCGAGAAGTACACCAACGGCAAGGTCCAGATCGAAGTCTATCCGAACTCCTCGCTCTACAAGGACAAGGAGGAGATCGAGGCGCTTCAGCTCGGTTCGGTGCAGATGCTCGCGCCCTCGACCGCGAAATTCGCCCCGCTCGGCGTGAAGGAGTTCGAGGCGCTCGATCTGCCCTGGCTGTTCAAGGACGAAGAGACCTATTCCAACGCGATGAAGGGTAAGATCGGCAAGTGGCTGTTCCAGAAGCTCGAACCCAAGGGCATCACCGGGCTGGCCTATTGGGACAACGGCTTCCACATGGTCTCCGCGAACCGCCCGCTGATCAAGCCGGAGGATTTCAAGGGCCTGAAATTCCGCATCTCCGGATCGAAGATCGCCGACCAGTATTTCCGCCTTCTCGGCTCGATCCCGCAGATCATGGCGTTCTCTGAAGTCTACCAGGCGCTGCAGACCGGCGTGGTCGACGGCTGCGAGAACACCGCGTCCAACTATCTGACGCAGAAGTTCTACGAGGTGCAGAAGGACATCACCGTGTCCTATCACGCGCATCTGCAATATGCTGTTATCGTCAACTCGAAATTCTGGTCGGGCCTGCCGCCGGATATCCGCACCCAGCTCGAGAAGGCGATGGCGGATGCGACCGAGTACACCAACTCGATCGCGCGCCAGGAGAACGACGACGCGCTCGCCGAGATCAAGAAGACGGGCAGGACCACGCTGCATTACCTCAGCGACGCCGATCGCAAGGCCTGGCAGGAAGCGATGCAGCCGACTTATAAATGGGCAAAGAGCCGAGTCGGGCAGGAGGTGCTCGATCTCGTCGCCAAGGAACTCGACGTCAAGATGAACTGACGCGTTTTCCGGGAGAACAAATACGAACGGTCGGGAGTGTGTGCACTCCCGGCCGTTTCGCATCGATAGGGGGGACTTTGATTTGCTTCGCGTGCTCAACCAGGCGCTCAATCATCTCGAAGAGTGGTTGATCGCAACGCTCATTGCGGCTGCAACCGGCCTGATCTTCATCGCCGTGGTGCACCGCTATGGCGCGGGAGAGTCGATCGCCCTCTCGAGATGGGCGGCCGCGCACGGGATGACCTGGCTCGCGACGCTGTCGATGGCGGTGTTCACCTTCCTGTCCGAGCTCGACCTTTCATGGGCGCAGGAACTCTGCATCTACATGTTCATCTGGATGGCGAAGTTCGGCGCGGCTTATGGCGTGCGCACCGGCATCCATGTCGGCGTCGACCTGCTCGTCAACCGCCTGCCTGAACATTCGCGCAAGCACGTGATCCTGTTTTCGCTGCTGTGCGGCGCGCTATTCACCGGCATGATTGCCGCCTTCGGCGCGTCCTTCGTGCGCGAGATGTTCCACACGGGGCAGCAGTCCAACGATTTGGAAGCGCCGATGTGGTTCGTCTATCTGGCGATCCCGCTCGGCTCCGGCCTGATGTGCTTCCGCTTCCTCCAGGTCTCGTGGTCCTATTACTGGACCGGCGAGCTGCCGCATCACGACGAGGCCCATGTCGAGGGCGTGGAGGCCGACAGCTCGCCCGCGCTGCATCCCCAGCCCGCCGGCGCCGCAACCAAGGCCGCCGTGCAAAAGGTCTCGCCGCTCGGCGTGATCCTGATCATGGCGCCGATCCTGATCTTCATGCTCTGCCTTGCCGAGAAGACCGGCTTCATCGTGCTGCCGCACTGGATGCGCGCGGCGACGGTGTTCGCGCTGCTGATCGCGCTGATGCTGACCGGCATCCCGGTCTCGATCGCGCTCGGCCTCACCGTGATGACGTTCCTGTTCACGCTGACCACGGTGCCGATCGAAGCGGTCTCGATGAAGCTCTTCACGGGCATCGAGGGCTTCGAGATCATGGCGATCCCGTTCTTCATCCTCGCCGGCAATTTCCTCACTCACGGCGGCGTCGCGCGGCGCATGATCAATTTCGCGACGTCGCTGATCGGCCACTGGCATGGCGGCCTCGGCCTTGCCGGCATCGTCGCCTGCGCGATGTTCGCGCTGGTCTGCGGCTCGAGCGTTGCGACCGTCGCCGCGATCGGCGCCATCGTGCTGCCCGAAATGGTCCGCCACGGCTATCCGATGCGCTTCGGCGCCGGCATCATCACGGTTGCGGGCTCGCTCGGCATCCTGATGCTGCCCTCGATCCCGAAGATCGTTTACGCGGTCTCGACCAATACCTCGATCGGGGCGCTATTCGTCGCAGGCCTCGTGCCCGGCATCCTGCTGACGACGATGCTCTGCATCGTCACCTGGTGGCTCGCACGTAAACGCGACTATCCGCGACTGCCGAAGGCGAGCTGGGGCGAGACCGTCCGGACCTTCCGCGAGAGCATCTGGGGATTGATGCTGGTCGTCATCATCATCGGCGGCATCTACAGCGGCCTGTTCACCGCCACCGAGGCGGCCGCGATGGCCGCGGTCTACTCCTTCATCATCGCTGTGTTCGTCTACAAGGCGATCAAGTTTGCGGACGTGCCGCGGGTGCTGCTGCGCGCCGCCAACACCAGCGCGATGCTGCTCTACATCGTCACCAACGCAGTGCTGTTCTCCTTCGTGCTCTCCAACGAGAACCTGCCGGCGACGCTCGCCGACTGGATCGCGGCGCAGAATCTCGGCTGGGTCGGCTTCCTGCTCCTCGTGAACGTGCTGCTGCTGCTCGCCGGCAACTTCATGGAGCCGAACTCGATCATCTTGATCATGGCGCCGATCCTGGCGCCCGCGGCCAAGAAGCTCGGCATCGACCTCGTGCATTTCGGCATCGTGATGGACGTCAACATGGAGGTCGGCCTCTGCCATCCACCTGTCGGCTTGAACCTCTATGTCGCGTCCATGATAGCGCGAATGCGGATCACCGATCTGGCGGGAGCCGTGATGCCGTGGCTGCTCACCATGCTCGGCTTCCTCGTCATCGTGACCTATTGGCCCGACCTGACGCTGTGGCTGCCAAGGGTGCTGGGGATGCATTAGTGATTGGGATGCGCGCGCCTGTGCGCTGCACGTTTGCCTAACGCGTGGTCAAGCCGCCCGTTCAGATGCTGTCGCCGCGCGGCTGCAGGGGCTCGCGGCCGGCAAGGATCTCCTGTCCGGATGCGGCACTTTACCGGGCCAAGGAAAGGCGCGACGGCTATGTTTTTGCCCGCGAGCTGCGTACGCCGGGTGTGGCCACGCCGTCGGGCCAGCCCGTTACCGAAGGGCTCGTCGCGCAAGGCCAAGTCATTGGCCGGCCATGCCGCTCGTCTTCACAATCGCCGCCAGCTTGTCGTAGCCGCTCTTCATCATCCTCGCGAGTTCGCCGGGCACCATCGGCACGCCCAGATTGTCAGTGACCGCGAGCTTCTTCCAGCCCATGCCTTCCTCCTGGCTCGGCATATTTTTATGGACGGATGGCACTTCGTGCCGCGACGGACACAACGGACCGGTTGGAACCCGGGTTAAGATGCGGTTAGATGCGGCCAACAGCGACAACGAAGGGCGCGACAGACGTCCAGAAAGGCCTTTCCCCTATGACGATGGCGGATCAATCCCGGGTCCCGCAGGCTGCTCCGATCGACAAGGCGTGGCTGCGCAACAAGTACCGTGAGGAGCGCGACAAGCGCCTGCGGCCCGATGGCAACGACCAGTACATCCAGATCAAGGGGCAGCTCGCTCATTATCTGGACGATCCCTATACGCTCGTCACGCCGCGCGCGCCGAAGACCGATCACGTCACCTTTGCCTTTGTCGGCGGCGGCTTTGCGGGGCTCGCGACCGCGGCGCGGCTCAAGGAAGCCGGTATCGAAGATGTTCGCGTGATTGAGAAGGGCGGAGATTTCGGTGGCACCTGGTACTGGAATCGCTATCCGGGTGCGCAGTGCGACACGGCGTCCATGGTGTACATGCCGTTGCTCGAAGAGACCGGCCACATGCCATCGGAGAAGTATGCGCACGCGCCGGAAATCCTCGCGCACTGCCAGCGAATCGGCAGGCAGTTCGGTCTCTACGACAATGCGCTGCTTCACACGGAGGTCGTGAGCATCGATTGGGACGAGGCCAATTCCCGCTGGCAGATCAGGACCAACCGTGGCGACGACTTTACGGCCCAGTTCGTCGGCATGGGAACGGGACCGCTGCACGTGCCCAAGCTGCCGGGTATCCCCGGCATCGAGTCGTTCAAGGGGCACTCGTTCCACACCAGCCGCTGGGACTACGATTACACGGGCGGCGATCCCACAGGCAGCCCGATGCACAAGCTTGCAGACAAACGCGTCGGCATTGTCGGCACGGGCGCAACTTCCGTTCAGTGCGTGCCGCATCTCGCGCAGGCCTGCAAGGAGCTTTACGTCTTCCAGCGCACGCCCTCGTCGGTCGACGTGCGTGGCAACGCGCCGATTGATCCCGACTGGTTTTCCGGGATCGCGACGACAGGCTGGCAGCAGCGCTGGCTAGAGAATTTCACCGCCAACCAGGCCGGTGGCACTGCCGAAATCGACCTGGTCCAGGACGGTTGGACCGACCTTAACCGGCGCATTCGCGCCAAGATCATCGAGCTGCCCCGCGAGCAACGGACGCCGCAGAACATGCTCGCCGCGTTCGAGGATGCCGACTTCGATAAGATGGAGGAGATCCGCGCGCGGGTCGATGCCATCGTGAATGACCGCGACACCGCGGCGAAGCTGAAAGCCTGGTATCGACAGCTCTGCAAGCGGCCGTGCTTCCACGATTCCTACCTTCAGGCATTCAACAAGCCTGGCGCGCATCTCATCGACACCAACGGCAAGGGCGTCGAGGAGATCACCGAGAACGGGGTAGTCGTGGCGGGCAAGGAATATCAGCTCGACTGCATCATCTATGCCTCCGGCTTCGAGGTCGGCACCGAGTACAAGCGCCGCGCCGGCTTCGACCTGACGGGACGGGGTGGCCTAAAACTGTCGGACTATTGGGCGGAGGGCATGCGCAGCAAGCACGGCGTCCACGTCCACGGATTTCCCAACGCATTCTTTGTGCAGCCGGCCCAGGGCGCCAACCTGATCTCCAACGTCCCGCACAATCTGACCGATTCTGCCCGCACCATCGCGTTGACGGTCAATCACGCGCGCAAGAGCGGCTTTAGAGAGGTCGAGGTGACGAAGGAAGCCGAAGATCGCTGGATTGATCTGCTGCTCACCGGCGTCGGCCGCATGATCGGATCCCCCGATTGCACACCCGGCTATTACAACAACGAGGGACGTGAGCCTGGTCCACAGGCCCGGCTCAACGTCGGCTATCCCGCCGGCCCCAATGCCTATTTCAGATATATCGATGAATGGCGCAGCAGTGGCCAGTTCGAAGGGCTGGCGTTCCGCTGAGTGTATCCAAGAACAAGAACGTCGTTTGACGTCAGGGAGGGAAGAATATGACCGGGACCGCAGAAACGCCGAAGGACGCATCCGCCTCCGTCATCGCCCAGAACAAGGCGGTACTGAACGCGCTGCCGTTCTCCGATACCAGTGATTTCGACGACGCTGCGCGCGGCTTTCTAGGTACGATCGAGAACGCAAGGATCACTAATCCGGGAGGGCGCACGGTCTGGAGCCTTGAGCCTTACGGCTTTTTGTCGGCGGAACCGGCGCCGCCGACCGTCAACCCGAGCCTGTGGCGGCAGTCGCGGCTCAACATGCAGCACGGCCTGTTCGAGGTCGTGCCCGGCGTCTATCAGGTGCGTGGGCTCGATATCGCCAACATGACGCTGATCGAGGGTGACAGCGGCGTCATCGTCGTCGACACCCTGACCTCGATCGAGGGGGCGCGGGCCGCGCTGGATCTCTACTACAGGCATCGCGGACAGCGCCCTGTTGCGGCCGTGATCTTCACCCACACCCACACCGATCATTGGGGCGGTGCGCGGGGCGTGCTGGAGGAGGATGCGCTCGCCACCGGCCGCGTGCCGATCATCGCGCCGAACCTGTTCATGGAGCACGCCGTCTCCGAGAACATCATCGCAGGACCTGCGATGCTGCGCCGGGCGCAGTACCAGTTCGGCCCCTTCCTCGCCAAGGGCGTGCGCGGGCATGTCGATTGCGGCCTCGGCAAATCGATGGCGGCGGGCTCGGTCGCGCTGCTGCGACCGACCGACCTGATCATGGCGACCGGTGACAAGCGCGTAATCGACGGCGTCGAGTTCGAATTCCAGATGGCGCCGAACAGCGAAGCGCCGGCGGAGATGCATTTCTTTATCCCGCGCTACAAGCTGCTGAACCTTGCCGAGAACTGCACGCACAATTTCCACAACCTGCTGCCGTTCCGTGGCGCCGATGTGCGCGACGCGCTGGCCTGGTCAAAGTACCTGGGCGAGGCCTTGCGGCTCTGGGACGGCAAGGCGGAGGCGATGTGCGGCCAGCATCACTGGCCGGTGTGGGGGCGCAAGCGCATCGGCACGATGATCCGGCAGCAGCGTGATCTCTACAAGTTCGCCCATGACCAAACGATCCGCCTGATGAACCACGGCCTCACCGCGGCCGAGATCGCCGAGACGATCCAGTTGCCGAGGAGCCTCGAAGGCGCTTGGCATGGCCGCGGCTATTACGGTCACATCAGACACAATGTGAAGGCGATCTATCAGAAGTATCTCGGCTGGTACGACGCCAATCCGGTCAATCTCGATCCGCTACCGCCGGTGGCTTCCGGCAAGAAGTATGTCGAGTACATGGGTGGCGCCGATGCCATTCTGGCGCGGGCGCGGACGGACTTTGACAAAGGCGAGTTTCGCTTCGTCGCGCAGGCGCTCGGCCATCTCGTCTTCGCCGAGCCGGATAACCAGGCGGCGCGTGCATTGCTGGCTGATACCCTGGAACAGCTAGGCTATGCCGCCGAGAGCTCGACCTGGCGCAACGCCTATCTGTTCGGAGCGCAGGAGTTGCGGCAGGGCATGCCCAAGGCGCCGGCGCGTGCGTCGATGCCGCGCGAAACGCTGGCGGTGCTGCGCACCGAGCAGCTCTGGGACGTGCTCGGCATCCGCCTCAACGGCCCGAAGGCCGAGGGTAAGCACATCGTGCTGAACTGGAGCTTCTCCGACACGAGCGAGACCTTCGTGCTCAACCTGGAGAATTGTGCGCTCACCTACACCGAGGGCGTGCAGGCGGAAGGGGCGGATGCAAGCTTCACGCTCGCGCGCGCGACGCTGGATGAGGTGATCGCGAAACTGACGAGCTTCCCGGAGGCAGTGGCGGCCGGCAAGATCAAGCTCGCCGGCAATCCGCTTCGGCTCGCCGAGCTGATGGGCATGATGGATGAATTCCCGCGCATGTTCGAGATCGTCGAGCCGAAGCGGGCGGTGGTGACGTAAGCTGCTCGTGCCCCGGACGCAGCGCAGCGCTTCTCCAGCGGTGCGCTGCTGAGCCGGGGCCCATGTTTCCGTGGAGTCCGGTGGGTCCCGGCTCTGCGTCGCAACGCCAAGGGCGTTGCAGCGCGTCCGGGACACGAGATTGCCGTAAGCCTACTCCGCGCTGCTCACCAGCTTGATCCGCGGCGCCTGTGCCTCGGTCAGCGCACGATAGGCCGCGAGATAATCCAGCGCCATCCGCCGCGCCGTGAAGCGCTTCTCGAACTGCTTGCGGATGGCCGTCCGGTCCAGTTGCGCAAGACGGTTGACGACCCCGGCCGCGCTGAGGATGTCCTCGACCACAAAGCCGGTGAGGCCCTCGTCGATGATCTCCGGCACCGAGCCGCGATTGAACGCGATCACCGGCGTTCCGCAGGCCATGGCTTCGATCATCACCAGGCCGAATGGCTCCGGCCAGTCGATCGGCAACAAGAGCCCGAGCGCGCCGCTCAAGAAGTCCGATTTCTCGTGATCGCTGATCTCCCCGATGAAATCCACCAGCGGATTTTTTTCGATCATGGGCCGGATCAATTCGTCATAATAATCCTGGTCGGCGCGATCGACCTTGGCCGCGATCTTCAACGGGATGCCGCAATGGGTCGCGATCTTGATGGCGCGATCGACGCCTTTCTCGGGCGCGATGCGGCCGAGCACGGCGAGATATTCCTGCTTCGCGGGCTTCGGCGTCAGCAGGTTCTCCGGCAGGCCGTGGTGAATCGTCGTCACCCACTTCGCTTGCGGCACCGGCCGCCGCTGTGCGCTCGAAATCGAAATCACCGGCATCTTGGTGAAGGTATTGAACACCGGCTGATGCTCCGGCAGGTCGAGCCGGCCATGCAGCGTGGTCACGAACGGTGTCGGCTGCCGGTGGAACAATGACCACGGATAGTAATCGAGATGGAAATGGAGGAAGTCGAACTCTTCGTCGTCACATTTCTGCCGCACGCGCTCCAGGAGCACCATGTGCAGCGCATTGGGATCGCGTACGGAACCGTCGAGGCGAAGCGCCCGCGGCCAGAGTGCGTCCAGCTTCGCCGACGTCTTCGAGTCGCCGCTGGCGAACAGCGTCACGTCGTGTCCAAGGGCAACCAGCTCTTCCGTCAACCAATGCACCACCCGCTCGGTGCCGCCATACAACTTGGGTGGAACAGCCTCTGTCAACGGAGCTACCTGCGCAATGCGCATCTCATCTTCTCCTCTGCGATCATGAACGTTGGAACCCCCAGCGTGCACGGCACCGGCAATGCCAGCTAAGGGAACGTTCCCGCAGTTGCGAAGTTCCTCTTAACAAACGTTACTTATTGGACACATCCGGGCGCTGTGTCGCGATGATGCCATCACCTCAACTCATATCGTCCGCATCCGCATGTCGTGATGGAATTGCCCGGGAACCGAGGCGAACTGGTCGATGTTCAGTCGATCAGCAACAAAATTGAAAATCTCACGACGGGGTCGCAGTCACATGGATCAGCTTTCTGGATACGCGCGCAGGCCATTTGCCTTTGTCTTGCGCTATCTTAGGCGACGTTTAGCGTCGCACCTGGTGATCCTAAGCGCTGTCGTTGCAGCCGTTGCCTGTTCCGTGGGCACGCAGTACGGCGTCAAATCTCTTGTCGACAGTTTGTCAGCCGGAACATCGCATGGTGGCAGCGTATGGCTGGCATTCATTCTGCTCATGTCGCTGATTGCAGCGGACAACTTTCTCTGGCGGATCGCGAGTTGGACAGCAAGCTTCACCTTCGTGCGCGTCACCGGCGATTTGCGTCGTGATATTTTTCGGCATTTGACCGGCCACGCGCCGAGCTACTTCTCTGACCGGATGCCGGGCATGTTGACGAGCCGCATCACGGCGACCTCGAACGCGGTGTTCACCGTCGAGAACATGTTCGTCTGGAACGTGTTGCCGCCATGCATCGCCACAATTGCGGCAATCATGCTGATTGGAACCGTGAGCCCTTATATGGCGCTCGGCTTGATCGTGATCGCCGGCGGGATGGTCATCGCGATGTTCCATCTGGCCGCCGCCGGCAAGCCGCTGCATGATGACTTCGCGGACAAGGCCGCCGTGGTGGATGGCGAGATGATCGATGTCATCAGCAACATGCCGCTGGTCCGTGCCTTCTGCGGCATCGGCCACGAGCATGAGCGGTTCGACGCAACCGTCAATCGCGAGCTCACCGCGCGCGGCCGCAGCCTGCGCTATCTGGAAAAGCTGCGGCTGACGCATGCCGGCGTCACCGTCGTGTTAACGGTGGCGCTAATGGCCTGGGCGATCACGCTCTGGCAGCAGGGCGAGGCGACCACGGGCGATGTCGTGCTGGTCTGTACGCTCGGCCTCTCCATCCTCAATGCAACGCGCGATCTGGCCGTTGCGCTGGTCGACGTCACACAGCATGTCGCGCGGTTGACCGAGGCGCTAGCCACGCTGCTGGTGCCGCACGAATTGCGCGATCACCCCGAGGCCGAGGCCCTCGTCAAGAGCGGTGCCGCGATCGCGTATAACAACGTCACCTTCGGCTATCCCGGCGGCGCGAAGATCTTCGAGCGATTCAGCTTGCGGCTGCAGCCCGGCCAGCGCGTCGGCCTGGTCGGCCAGTCCGGCGGCGGCAAGTCGACGCTGTTCACGCTGCTCCAGCGCTTCTATGATGTGGACGAGGGCAGCATCACTGTCGACGGCCAGGACATTTCCATGGTGACGCAGCAGAGCCTGCGCGAGGCGATCTCCGTCGTGCCGCAGGATATCTCATTGTTCCATCGCTCCATCCGCGAGAACATCCGCTACGGCCGGCCGAATGCGACCGACGACGAGGTGCTGCGCGCGGCGATCGCGGCGCGCTGCGACTTCGTTGAAAGCCTGCCCGACGGCCTCGACACCATGGTTGGTGACCGCGGTGTCAAGATGTCGGGCGGCCAGCGCCAGCGCATCGCGATCGCGCGCGCCTTCCTGAAGGACGCGCCGATCCTGCTGCTGGACGAGGCAACCGCGGCGCTCGACAGCGAATCCGAGGAAGCGATCCGCGAGGCGCTGTCGCGACTTATGCGCGGCCGCACCGTGGTCGCGATTGCGCATCGGCTCGCGACGCTACGCAATTTCGATCGTGTGGTGGTGCTGAAGAATGGCAAGATCATCGAGGACGGTGCGCCCGACCGACTGATGCAGGGCCACGGTCCCTACCGTGAGCTTGTCACGCAGGAGATGAGCCGGCTCGCGAAGGTCGCCGCGTAAATCCATCCGTTGCGTTTGCGCTGGTCGCGTTTCGAAACAAGCCGCAGGGGAGCAGCTGATGGCAGCCGAAGCCATAACCAAGATGGTTTCCGTATCGCAGACGGTGGAGGCCGTCGCCGAGCAGGCGTTCTACATTCCAATGACAGGCCCTGCGGCGCGGCCGAGGCGCTCGCTCAAGCACGACGACACCTTCATCGTCCTCGACAGCCATGGCGACATCGGCGCCTCGGCCGGCGGGCCGGATGGCTTGTTTCATCACGATACGCGCTATCTGGCGCGGCTGGAGCTTGTGCTCGACGATCTCCAGCCACTGCTGCTCGGCTCGAACCTGCGGGACGATAATTCGGGACTGACGGTCGATCTCACCAATCCCGACATCTATCGCCATGGGCGCATTGTGCTGCAAAGGGATCTGCTGCACATCGTGCGCACGATCTTCCTGTGGCGCGGTACGGCGTACCAGCGCATCGGCGTACAGAATCATGGCGAGCAGCGCGCCAGCTTCGAGTTGACGCTTCTGTTTGGCAATGATTTCGCCGACCTGTTCGAAGTCCGCGGCGAGCGACGCGCGCGCCGCGGGACCGGCACGAGCCGGCTGATTGGCCCGACCGACGTCCTGTATGAATATCGCGGCCTTGATGATGTCGAGCGCACCACCGGCCTGCATTTCGATCCGCGTCCGACCCGGCTCTCGGTGAACGCCGCGACCTGGCAGCTCGAGCTGGGTCCGCACGAGGCAAAGTCGCTGTTCGTGGCCGTGTCCTGCAACCGGCCCATAGCGGAAAAGCCGGCGCGGTTTTTCAGAGGCCTGCTGGCCCATCGCCGCGAGATGCGCCAGTCCACGATCGGCGCCGCCAGCATCGAGACGTCGAACAACATCTTCAACGAGGTGCTGTGCCAGGCCATGGCAGACCTCAACATGCTGATGACGGAGACGCCGCAGGGGCGTTATCCCTATGCCGGCATTCCCTGGTACTCGACGACGTTCGGCCGCGATGGCCTGATCACCGCGCTCCAGATGCTGTGGGTCGATCCGCGCGTCGCCAAGGGCGTCTTGCGGCGGCTCGCGCATTTCCAGGCGAAGGCTGTCGATCCGCTCGCCGATGCCGCGCCCGGCAAGATCCTGCACGAGATGCGCGGCGGCGAGATGGCGGCGTTGCGCGAGGTGCCGTTCGCGCAATATTACGGCAGCGTCGATTCCACCGCGCTGTTCGTCCTGCTCGCCGGGAGCTATTTCGAGCGCACCGGCGACGAGAAGACGCTGGTCGAGCTGTGGCCCGCGATCGAGGCAGGGCTGAGCTGGATTGATGGTCCTGGCGATCCTGACAAGGACGGGTTCGTCGAATACCAGCGCGCGACCGAGAAGGGGCTGGTCAATCAGGGCTGGAAGGACTCTTACGACGCCATCTTCCATGCCGACGGCCAGCTCGCGGAAGGCAATATCGCGCTCGCGGAGGTCCAGGGTTACGTCTACGCGGCCAAGCAGCTTGCCGCGCATTGCGCGCTGCGGCTCGGCAAGGCCGACCGCGCGAAAAAGCTCGAGGCCGAAGCCAGGGCGCTGGCCGAGCGTTTCGAGAAGGCGTTCTGGTGCGAGGAGCTCGGCACCTATGCGCTGGCGCTCGACGGCAAGAAGCGGCCCTGCAAGGTACGAACCTCGAATGCAGGGCAGGTCCTGTTCAGCGGCATGATCCGCGAAGATCGCGCGCGCTTGGTCGCTGCCGACCTCATGCAGCCGCATTTCTTCTCGGGCTGGGGCATTCGCACGGTCGCGCAGGGCGAGGCGCGCTACAACCCGATGTCCTATCATGACGGGTCGATCTGGCCGCACGACAACGCGCTGATCACGCTGGGGCTCGCGCGCTATGGCCTCAAGCATGCGGTGGCGCATGTCTTCAAGGGATTGTTCGACGCTGCAACCTACATGGACCTGCGCCGGCTGCCTGAATTGTTCTGCGGCTTCCGGCGCGAGAAGCGGCGCGGCCCGACTCTATATCCAGTCGCCTGCGCGCCGCAGGCCTGGGCCAGCGCAACGCCGTTCACGCTGCTGGAGGCGGCGCTGGGCATCGAGTTCGACGTCGCGCGCCGCGAGATCCGGCTGCGCAATCCGCATCTGCCGGCGTTCCTGAACGAGGTGATCCTGCACGATCTGTGCCTTTGCGATTCCAGTGTCGATCTGCGCATCAGTCGCCATGGTGACGACGTTGCGCTGGAGGTGCTGCGCACGCGCGGCCAGATCCAGGTTTCGATTGTGCTGGCGCGCTAGCGGCGCGCCGCGAGGAGGGTGCATGCGTACCGCCAGATGGTTGGTCCTGAGTGCGGCAATCGTCGCGGGATTGACGGTCGCCGTATCACGTGCCGCGGAGGAGCAACCCGCGGCTCCCAGTGAAGCTAATGCGCCGGCGACGGCACCGCCGCCGGCCTCGACCGTGCCCGTCACGCCGAAGGACGCCGCGCCGCCGCCGTCGGTCACCATCATCGGCGCGAACGACGCCCATGGCGTGCTCGGCCGCGACGTGCGCAGCGCCGCGGACGAGGACATGGGCCGCATCGTCGACATCATCGTCGACCGAACCGGCCATGTGCGCGCCGCCGTGATCGATTTCGGCGGCTTCCTCGGTGTCGGCAGCCGCAAGATCGTGGTGGACTGGAACGCCCTGCGCTTCGGCAAGATCACCAGCAAGAAGGGGAGCATCACGCTGGAATTGACCAAGGCCCAGGTCGCGGCCGCACCGGAATACAAGGAGGACACGCCGATGGTCGTGCTCGGCGCGTCCGGCAGCCTTCAGCCGCTGCAAGCGATCCAGTGAGGTACAGGGAGGGCTGACCGCCTGTGCTGTTGTCGAGGAAGCCGAAGCATGCTGATCGCGATGATCGCGCTGAACAGGGCAATCTTGCCGTGCGATCACCTGCGGGCATTCCGGCGCCGTCGCGCCAGAGCCTGCGTGGCCTCGACTGGTTCATCTTTTTCCTCGCCGATGTGCAGACCGGGTTCGGTCCCTTCATCGCCGTCTATCTGACGACGCAGAAATGGACCCAGGTCGAGATCGGCCTCGTGCTGTCGATCGGCGGCATCGTTGCCCTGATCGGGCAGATGCCGGGCGGTGCCATCATCGATGCCGCAAAATCGGAGCGGCTGGTGGCCGCGCTTGCGATCGTGACGATCGGCTGCTGTGCGCTGGCCTATGCGGCGATGCCGATCTTCCCCGTGGTGGTCACAGCCGCCACCTTGCATGCCGCGGCGAGCTGCGTGCTGGGGCCGGCGATCGCGGCGATCAGCCTCGGTCTCGTCGGTCCGTTCAAAATCGGCGAGCGGCTCGGCCGCAACGCCCGCTTCGCCTCGCTCGGCAACGGCGTCGCGGCGGCGGTGATGGGAACGGCCGGCTATCTCCTGTCGAGCCGTTCGGTGTTCCTCGTCACCTTCCTGCTCGCGATCCCCACCCTGATCGCGCTGTCGCGCATCCGCGAGGAGGAGGTCGACATCGCGCGCTGTCACGGCGAGATGCCGCGCGAAGCGCCGGTTCCCGGCGACACCAATATCTGGCACCTTATCAGGCAGCGGCCGCTCATCGTCTTCGCGCTCAGCGTGCTGCTGCTGCAACTGGCGAACGCTTCGATGATGCCGCTCATGGCGAGCGCGGTGACGGCGCGGTCGAGCCAGTGGGCGACGGTGCTCGTCGCCGCCTGCATCATCGTCCCGCAGGCGATCGTGGCGCTGTTGTCACCGACAGTCGGCCGCAGGGCGCAAATCTGGGGCCGGCGGCCGCTGCTTCTGGTCGGGTTCGGCGCGCTGACGATTCGCGGCCTGCTGTTCGCGACCGTACGCGATCCCTATGTGCTGGTGATGGTGCAGGTGTTTGACGGCATCACCGCCGCGGTGTTTGCGGTGATGATTCCGCTGATCGTCGCCGACGTCGCCTTCGGCAGCGGCCACTTCAATCTTGCGCAGGGCATTGTCGGCACCGCGACCGGCATCGGCGCATCGCTCAGCACCGCGCTTGGTGGCTATGTCAGCGACAAGTTCGGCAATGCCACCGCGTTCGTCGGCCTGTCCGGCATCGCCGCGACCGGGCTCCTGCTGATTCTGCTGGTGATGCCGGAGACCCGGCGCGCGGGAATGATCCCAACAAAAGAAATGGCCGGCTGAGCGAAGCCAGCCGGCCAAGTGGGTGGGGAGGAAGAAATCAGGCGTCGAGATTGTGCAGGCGCTGGCGGTTGCGCAGCACGATCTGGCGGGCACCGGAGAAGCCGAGAATGCCCTGGGCGTGAAGCTGCGACAGCGCGCGCGACACGGTCTCGAGGGTGAGGCCGAGATAGTCGCCGATGTCACGGCGGCACATCGGCAGCGCCATCATGCCGGCGACGGCGAGGCGGCGGTCCATTTCCAGGAGGAAGGTCGCAACACGCTCCATCGCGGTCTTGCGGCCCAGCAGCAGCATGTGGTCCTCGGCATGGCGCAGCTCGGAAGCGGTCATGGCCCAGAGCTTGCGGGCGACCTGCACGTCGGTGCCGGCGGCCTTCTCCAGGCTCGCGCGCTTCACGAGGCGCACGGTGGTGTCGATGATGGCTTCAGCGGCGAGGCGGTGGGTCGGGCCGGATTCGAGGCCGAACAGGTCGCCGGGAAGATGGAAGGCGCCAATCTGGCGGCGGCCGTCGGAGAGAAGCTTGTAGCTGCGCACCGCGCCGGCAACAACCTGGTAAACATATTCGGCCGGCTCGTCCTCGCCGTAGATCTCCTCGTCCTTGCGGTAGGAGAACTCCGTGGCGATGAGGCCGGCATGGCCGGTGATGGCGCCGAACTGGTCGGAAACGGGATGGGCAGGGGCAATCTTGCCACCGATTTGGGTGTTGATCGCCTGGGTGTTGAGCGTCTGGGTCAGCATCTGCGCCATCTCCGTTGTGATGGCGCTTTGGTACGCGGTATCGGGTGCTTCGAAAATTCGCGCGATATCTTAAGGAGGTCTACCTACGTAGAACCCCGTAGGTCAGTTTCAGCGCCGGTCCTGGATGGCGTGGCGGATGCGCTTGACCAGGTTCTCGTCGAGAAGCGGCTTCAAAATCACGTCTTTGACGCCCGCGGCCGCGGCCCGGGCCGAGATATTCCCGTCCGGATAGCCAGTGATCAGGATCACGGGCGTGCCCTCGTCGGACTGCCGCAGCCGGCCGGCCAGCTCGATGCCGTTGATGTCGGGCATCTTGTAGTCGATCACATAACAGTCCGCGCCCGGCGTTCCGCTGGCATTGAGCAGGGCCGTCGCATTCCTGAAAGTCCGCACGGCGAAGCCGTCGGTTTCCAGCAGGAATTGCAGGGAGCCCAGCACGGCGGCATCGTCATCGACCACATAGACGGTGGGCTTTGCCGATGGCGCCATTTGGAGTCGCTGGGGGTGCGAGCCAATCTCGATCATGTAGCCTTGGCTAGCACAGCCGAAAAGGGGCGATCTTGACTTGCCTCAATTCGATTTGCCTCAATCATTCAGCATGCCGGCGCGCATCGCCATCCGGACCAGCTCCGACAGGCTGTTAGCCTGCATCTTGGTCATGACATTGGCCCGGTAGACCTCGATGGTGCGCGGGCTGATGTCGTATTCGCGGGCGATCAGCTTGTTGGACAGGCCCGCGATCAGCCCCTCCATGACCTGGCGCTCCCTGGGGCTTAAGGACGCAACCCGGGCGGCGACATCCTGCGCGATGGCCTCGCTCTTGGCGGCCGGCTCGGCCTGGCGGATTGCCGTTTCGATCATACCGGTGAGGCGGTCGTCGTCGAACGGTTTTTCCAGGAAGTCGACCGCGCCCAGCTTCATCGCCTCGACCGCGAGTGGCACGTCGCCGTGACCGGTCATGATCAGGATCGGGAACGGGCTGTGCTGCGCCTTCATGCGCTTCAAAAGCTCGATCCCGTCGAGGCCCGGCATGCGCACGTCGGAGACGACGCAGCCAAAGGCGAGATCGGGCAGGGCGTTGAGGAAGGCTTGCGCGTTATCGAACAGCGTGACGCCGAAGCCGGAGGAGTCCAGCAGGAAGTTCAGCGAGTCCCGCATCGCTGCGTCGTCGTCGATGACGTAGACATGTCCCTTGGTCGTCATGGATCAGCTCTCGTCGGCTGCCGGCAAGGTGAGGCGGAATGTCGCCCCGCCCGATGCGTTGCTCTCGGCCCACATGCGGCCGCCGTGAGCTTCGATGATCGAGCGGCTAATGGACAGTCCCACGCCCATGCCGGATTCCTTGGTGGTGAAGAAGGTTTGAAAGAGATTTGGAATGACGTCGTCCTGGAAGCCGGAGCCGGTATCGGACACCTCCACCTCGATCATGTCATCGCCAACGCGTCTGTTGGCGACGACGAGCTCGCGCCGCGGCGACTGCGCCATTGCTTCCAGCGCGTTGCGGAACAGATTGACGAGCACCTGCTGGATCTGCACCCGGTCGGCGAGGACGAGATCGGCGTCCGGATCGAGGCTGAAGCGGAGCTGCACGTTCTGCTCGCGCGCGCCGGCAAGTCCGAGCGCGCCGGCTTCCTCGATCAGCTTCGACAGGCTCTCGACCCGCTTCTCGGACTCGCCGCGGGAGACGAAGTCGCGCAGGCGCCGGATGATCTGGCCGGCCCGCAAGGCCTGCTCCGCGGCGCGATCGAGCGCGCTTTCGATCTTCGGCGTGTTCGGATCGGCGCTGCCGGCGAGTAACCGCCGCGATCCCTTCATGTAATTGCTGATCGCCGCCAGCGGCTGGTTGATTTCGTGGGCGAGCGCGGAGGCCATTTCGCCCATCGCGGTCAGGCGCGAGACGTGGACGAGCTCGGACTGCAGCTCCTGGAGCCGGGCCTGGGTCTGCTGGTGCTCGGTGAGGTCGCGGACAAAGCCGGTGAAATAGGGCTCGCCGCCGGACTGCATCTCGCCGATCGACAGGTGCATCGGAAAGGTGGTCCCGTCGCGGCGCTTGCCGGTCACGATGCGGCCGATGCCGATGATGTGCGGATCGTGCGTCGTGCGATAGCGCGCGATGTAGCTGTCGTGGCGGGTGCGGTCGGGCTCCGGCATCAGGATGCTGACGTTCTGGCCGATCGCCTCCTGCTCCGACCAGCCGAACAGGCGCTCCGCGGCCGTACTGAAGAGCTGCATGATGCCCTGGCCGTCGATGACGATCATGGCATCGGGAATGGTCTGGAGGATGGAGCGGAGATGGGTCTCGCGCGTGCGCAGCGCCTCCTCGACCTGCTTCTCCTCGTCGATATCGAGCAAGATGCCGCTGAGATGACGGGCGGCGCCGGACTCGTCGCGGATCAGGCCGGCGCGGGCCCTGATCCATTTGCCCCGGTCGGAACGGCCGGAAATCCTGAAAGAGACGTCGAAGCCGCCGCCATGCTTCGCGACCTGCCGGATCGCGTCCTCGACGCGCTCGCGATCCTTGAGTTCCAGGCGTGACAGGAAGAGTTCATAACTCGCCGGTCGGTCTCGCGCGATGCCGAGCAGCATCCTGGCGGTTTCCGACCACTCCAGCTCCCGTGTCGTAAGGTCGAGATCCCAGGTGCCGACCCCGAACCCCTCGATCCGGACCCGGAAGTGCTCGCCGCGACCATCGTCTTGCGGATGCGTTACGCGGGTCGGCGACAAACAGCAGCTCCAATCTTCTCGCGGCCGGCCGATTTGCCGCCACCGTGGCGGTAATTTCGCCCAAGGCTCCGCCGGAGGCAAGTTCGGATGTCTGATTCTATTGGTGGATTTCCCGCCGTAGGCCGCCTGGCGATTTGATCTACCTCATCCTGCCCCCTGTCGGCGAGGCTAGATTTGGCGCCAGTTCAATGCCCCGGAGAATCCCGATGTCATATGCGACCGTGATGGTCAGCCTGGCGCTCGATCAGCCCAACGATTCGCGCCTTCAGGTCGCAGGCGGACTCGCCGAACGATTCGAGGCGGCCATCGTCGGGGTCGCCGCGGCACAGTTCGCGCCCCCCGCTCTATTTCACCGATGGCGCCGAGGCCCAGGGTCTGATCGATCAGGGCGAAGCTTCGGTCAAGCGGCGGCTTGCCGATCTGGAGGCGCAATTCCGCGCCGCCACGAAGACATTCGGCGGACGGGCGGAGTGGCGTAGCGCCGTGGATTTTCCGGCGCGATTCGTGCTGGCGCAGGTGCGCTGCGCCGATATCGTTGTCAGCGGTGGGCACAGCCCGGCCTTCTCCGACGCTTTTGCGCTCGCAAGCCCCAAAGATCTGGTGATGCAGACGGGCCGCCCGCTTCTGGTCGTCCCCGACCGGGTCAACTGGCTCGATCTGCGCAGCGTGCTGGTGGCGTGGAAGGACACGCCGGAATCGCGGCGCGCGGTGGCGGACGCGCTGCCGATGCTGCGCAAGGCGAGGGAGGTCACTATCGTCGAGATCCCGGAGCGGGATGACGACACTTCGGCTGTGATGGCTGGTGTCTCCGACGTTGCCGCCTGGCTCGCCCGCCACGGTGTGACTGCAACTGCGCGCGTCGCGAAGCCCATGCGGAACGAATCCGCCGCCGCGCAATTGGACAAAATCGCAAGCGACGTCGGGGCCGGCCTGATCGTTGCGGGGGCCTATGGGCATTCGAGGTTTCGCGGGTTGATCCTCGGAGGTGTCACCCAGTATCTGGTCACTCAATCCGCCCGCTGCGTGCTGCTGTCGCACTGACTGCCACCGGCCAAAAGCGAAGCGAGGAGGACGCGCCGTGTACAGATTTCTTGAGCAGACCGTCGACGGCTACATGACGCGCAACGTCAGGACGGTGAAGCCTGACCACGACGTGCTCGAGCTCAGCG
Source organism: Bradyrhizobium sp. NAS80.1 (assembly GCF_001908205.1). Classification (GTDB taxonomy): domain Bacteria; phylum Pseudomonadota; class Alphaproteobacteria; order Rhizobiales; family Xanthobacteraceae; genus Bradyrhizobium. The sequence continues at coordinate 28,368 of NZ_LGHL01000026.1, read as the reverse complement.
AGATGTTCGAGCGCGACGATTTCAACAGCTATCCGGTCGAGGACGACGGGCAGGTCGTCGGCATCGTCACCAAATTCGACATCCTGAAGTGCTTCGCCTTCACGCCGAGCCAGATGTTGCCGCGCTATCACGACCTGATGAGCCGCAAAATCCGTGACGTCATGACGCCCGAGTTCATCTATGTCAGCCCCGACACGCGGCTGACGCGGGTGCTCCAGATCATGGTCGAGCACCGTATCAGGAGCATCATCGTGCTCGACGGTGCGCAGAAGCTGGTCGGAATCATCGCCCGCGAGGACGTCATCGCGGCGCTCAAGGCGACCGCGCGCGACTAACGGGATATCTCTGGCAGACGGGATTTCCACCTCCGTGATTTCACGGAGGTGGCGGCCATTTGCGTCGTGCAATGGGCCACGCAAGTATTTTATTTTTCTGTCTCATGGCCGGCTTGCATTAACAGAAACCCATCTGTCTTGATTTCAATCAATTCCCCGCGAGGGTGAATGTGGTTTCTGGCCCCGTGTTCTTTCAGAGAGAATCCGCATGAGCCAGCCCTCCAACTCAAAATCCATGACCATCGGTGAAAGCGGCTTGGCTGTCGTGTTCGCAGTCACCGCCTTCCTCTGCGTAATCGCCGCGGCCAAGGCGCTCGACGGGCCCTTCGCCTTCCATGCCGGGCTCAGCGCGTTGGCGAGCCTCGTTGCGGTGTTCTGCATCGTCAACCGCTACTTCGATCGCCCGCCGGAGCTGGCGCCGGCGGAGATCAACGGGCGCCCCAACTACAATATGGGTCCGATCAAGTTCTCCTCCTTCATGGCGATGTTCTGGGGCATTGCCGGATTCCTCGTTGGTCTCATTATCGCCTCGCAGCTGGCCTGGCCCGCGCTGAACCTCGATCTACAATGGACCAGCTTCGGCCGCCTGCGTCCGTTGCACACCTCCGCGGTGATCTTCGCCTTCGGCGGCAATGTGCTGATCGCCTCGTCCTTCTATGTGGTGCAGAAGTCGTGCCGCGTGCGCCTTGCCGGCGATCTCGCGCCCTGGTTCGTCGTGGTCGGCTACAACTTCTTCATCCTTGTGGCCGGCACCGGCTATCTACTCGGCGTCACCCAGTCCAAGGAATATGCCGAGCCCGAATGGTACGCCGACCTCTGGCTGACCATCGTCTGGGTCGCTTACCTCCTCGTCTTCCTCGCCACCATCATCAAGCGCAAGGAACCGCATATCTTCGTCGCGAACTGGTTCTATCTCGCCTTCATCGTGACGATTGCTGTCCTGCACCTTGGCAACAACCCGGCGCTGCCCGTCTCGGTGTTCGGCTCGAAGTCCTACATCGCCTGGGGCGGCATCCAGGACGCCATGTTCCAGTGGTGGTACGGCCATAACGCGGTCGGCTTCTTCCTGACCGCCGGCTTCCTCGCCATCATGTACTACTTCATCCCGAAGCGCGCCGAGCGCCGATCTATTCCTACCGGCTCTCGATCATCCACTTCTGGGCGCTCATCTTCCTCTACATCTGGGCCGGCCCGCATCATCTGCACTACACGGCGCTGCCGGACTGGACGCAGACGCTCGGCATGACCTTCTCGATCATGCTGTGGATGCCCTCCTGGGGCGGCATGATCAACGGCCTGATGACGCTGTCGGGTGCCTGGGACAAGCTGCGCACCGACCCCGTGCTGCGCATGCTCGTCGTCTCCGTCGCCTTCTACGGCATGTCGACCTTCGAAGGCCCGATGATGTCGATCAAGGTGGTCAACTCGCTCAGCCACTACACCGACTGGACCATCGGCCACGTGCATTCCGGCGCGCTCGGCTGGGTCGGCTTCGTGTCCTTCGGCGCGCTCTACTGCATGGTGCCGTGGGCCTGGAATCGGAAGGGCCTCTACAGCCTCAAGCTCGTCAACTGGCACTTCTGGATCGCCACGCTCGGCATCGTTCTCTACATCTCGGCGATGTGGGTGTCCGGCATCCTCCAGGGCCTGATGTGGCGTGCCTACACCTCGCTCGGCTTCCTCGAATATTCCTTCATCGAGACCGTCGAGGCGATGCATCCCTTCTACATCATCCGTGCCGCCGGCGGCGCGCTGTTCCTGATCGGCTCACTGATCATGGCCTACAATCTCTGGATGACCGTTCGCGTCGGCGAGGCGGAAGTCCAGATGCCCGTCGCTCTTCAGCCGGCGGAATGAGGAGCTCCACCATGTCGTTCTGGACACGCCACCAAATCTTCGAAAAGAACTCGATCATCCTGATCGTCGGCATCCTGCTGGTGATCTCGATCGGCGGTCTCGTCGAGATCACGCCGCTGTTCTACCTCAAGAGCACGATCGAGGCGGTCGACGGCGTCAGGCCGTACACGCCGCTGGAGCTCGCAGGCCGCAATATCTACGTCCGCGAGGGCTGCTATCTCTGCCATTCGCAGATGATCCGTCCCTTGCGCGACGAGGTCGAGCGCTACGGCCACTTCTCGCTCGCCGCCGAGAGCATGTACGACCACCCGTTCCAGTGGGGCTCGAAGCGCACCGGACCCGACCTTGCCCGCGTCGGTGCCAAATATTCCGACGAATGGCACGTCACCCATCTGACCAACCCGCGCGCGATCGTGCCGCAGTCGGTCATGCCGGGCTATTCGTTCCTGGCCCACAATGAAGTCGATCCGGACACGATCGCCGACCATATGCGCACGCAGAGGGCTGTCGGCGTGCCCTACACCGACGACCAGATCGCGAACGCGGCCGCCGACCTGAAGGCCCAGGCCGATCCGGACAATCCCGGCGCCGATGCCTTCAGCAAGCGCTATGCCAAGGCGGCGGTGCGCAATTTCGACGGCAAGGCCGGCACGCCGACCGAGATGGACGCGCTGATCGCCTACCTGCAGATGCTCGGCACGCTGGTCGACTTCAAGATCTACAACGAGAAAGCCAATCTTCGCTGAGAAGGCATGAACGATGAAAGCCATCCTCACACTCGACAATCTCGCGTCCGGTCTCGTGACCACGATCTGGACGCCGGTGTTCGTCGCGATCTTTCTCGCGATCATCGCCTACGCATTTTGGCCTCGCAACAAGGCCGCTTTCGACGAAGCGGCGCGCCTGCCGTTGCGGGAGGAGTAAGAGATCATGACCGATCATCATAGCGACATCGATTCCGTCTCCGGCAAGTCCACGACCGGACATGAGTGGGACGGCATCAAGGAGCTCAACACGCCGCTGCCGCGCTGGTGGGTGATCAGCTTCTACCTCACCATCATCTGGTCGATCGGCTACTGGATCGTCTATCCGGCCTGGCCGCTGATCTCGAGCCATACGACCGGGCTGCTCGGCTACTCGACGCGCGCCAGCCTCGCGGTGGAGCTCTCCAATCTCGAGACGCTCCGCGGCGAGAAGATGGCGGCGTTGGCGGCGGCGCCGCTCGCCGATATCGAAAAGGATCCGGCGCTGCTGGCGCTCGCCCGTGCCAAGGGCAGGACTGTGTTCGGCGACAATTGCGCGCCGTGTCACGGCAGCGGCGGTGCCGGCGCGAAGGGCTTCCCGAACCTGAACGACGACGACTGGCTGTGGGGCGGCACGCTCGAACAGATCATGCAGACCATCCAGTTCGGCGCGCGCTCCGGCCACGCCAAGACGCATGAGGGCCAGATGCTCGCCTTCGGCAAGGACGGTGTCCTGAAGCCGGACGAGATCGTCACGGTGGCCAATTACGTGCGGTCGCTGTCGGGTCTTCCGACCCGCAACGGCTACGATGCGGCCAAGGGCGAGAAGATCTTCACCGAGAACTGCGTCGCCTGCCACGGCGACGGCGGCAAGGGCAACCAGGAGATGGGCGCGCCGAACCTGACCGACAAGATCTGGCTCTATGGCTCTGACGAGGCGACCCTGATCGAGACCATCAGCCAGGGCCGCGCGGGCGTGATGCCGGCCTGGGAAGGGCGGCTCGACCCCGCCACCATCAAGGCGATGGCGGTCTACGTCCACTCGCTGGGCGGTGGAAAATAGCCGACTGGAGACAAGCGGGGGCGAACAATAGTGCCCCCGCTTGAGCTGGATCAACTGACGCGGCGGCGTCGGGTCTAACGTTTAATCGCACCTTGTCGAGAAATTCCAAGCGATGAACAAGACCGTGAACCCGAACGAACTCACATCGGACGACGACTACGGGCCGCTCTACGCGGCCCGCAAGAAGGTCTATCCCCAGAGCACCTCCGGCACCTTCCGCCGGATCAAATGGGGCCTGATGGCGTTCTGTCTCGGCGTCTACTACTTCCTGCCGTTCGTGCGCTGGAATCGCGGCCTCGGCGCCCCCAGCCAGGCTGTGCTGATCGATCTCCCCAACAGCCGCTTCTACTTCTTCTTCATCGAGCTGTGGCCGCAGGAGGTCTACTACTTCACCGGCCTGTTGATCGTGGCTGCCGTGGCGCTGTTCCTGATGAACTCCGTCGGCGGCCGCATCTGGTGCGGCTATCTTTGCCCGCAGACGGTGTGGACCGACCTGTTCTATGCGGTCGAGCGATTCGTCGAAGGCGACCGCCGCGAGCGGATGAAGAAAGACAAGTCATCCGGTTTGACGCCGCGGCGCGTCTTCGAGATCGCGCTCAAGCACTCGATCTGGCTCATGATCGCGTGGTGGACCGGCGGCGCCTGGGTACTCTATTTCAGTGATGCCCCGACGCTGGTGAAGGAGCTCCTGACCTTCCAGGCGCCGATGGTCGCCTATATCTGGATCGGCATCCTCACCGCGACGACCTATGTGCTCGCCGGCTACATGCGCGAGCAGGTCTGCACCTATATGTGCCCTTGGCCGCGCATCCAGGCGGCGCTCACCGACGAGTGGGCGCTCAACGTCACCTACCGTTACGATCGCGGCGAGAAGCGTACGTCAGTCAAGAAGGCGGCCGAGCTGCGCGCGCTCGGCGAGCATGTCGGCGACTGCGTCGATTGCTACCAGTGCGTCGCGGTCTGTCCGACCGGCATCGACATCCGCAACGGGCCGCAACTCGAATGCATCCAGTGCGGGCTCTGTATCGACGCCTGCGACAACGTCATGACGAAGATCGGCCGGCCGACCCGACTGATCGGCTATGACAACGACATCAACATCCAGCGCCGCCAGGAAGGCAAGGCGCCGGTCTACCGGATCGTGCGGCCCCGCACCATTGTCTATAGCGCCATCATCGCGGCTGTCGGCGGCATCATGCTGTACACGCTGGCGACGCGCAGCCTGCTCGACGTCAACGTGCTGCACGACCGCAACCCGGTCGCGGTCAGGCTGAGCGACGGCTCGATCCGCAACGCCTACACGGTCCGGCTGCTGAACAAGAGCGGCTATGATCGCGTCATCGCGATCGACGCGGACGGCCCGGTCAACGCGACGATCCATGTCGTCGGCGTCGATTCGGTGACGCCCGACCGGCCGATGATCGTGATCCCGCGCGACTCGACCAGCGAGCTGCGCCTGCTCGTCACCGCGCCGGCCCAGAGCAATCCGGAGAAGTCGATCCCGGTCCGCTTCCGCGTCACCGATATCGGGCTCGGCGAGGCCGCTTCCACGACCGACAATTTCGTCTCGCCGTAAGACCAGGAGACTGCCATGGCATCCAAGCCACTGACCGGAACCAAGGTCTTCCTGATGCTGGTCGCCTTCTTCGGCGTCGTCATCGGCGTCAACGTGACCATGATGAAGCTCGCGATCGCGACGTTGCCCGGCACCGACGTCGATAGCCCCTACGCCGCAGGTCTCACCTATGACCGCGAGATATCGGCGGCGCACGACCAGGCCGCGCGCCAATGGCAGGTCAACGCCCATATCGAACGCCGGGCCGACGGCGGTGCCGCGCTTCAGGTCGAGGCGCGCGACGCGGCCGGCCGGCCGGTGACGGGCTTGAAGTTCGGCGGACGCCTGGAGCGGCCGACCGACAAGCGCGCCGATCTCGCGGTTGAGCTCACTGAAGCCGGCATCGGCATCTATCGCGGCAACGCCGCGACTGTTGCGCCAGGCCAGTGGGATCTGGTGATCGAGGGCGAAGCGCGCGGGACGCGCGTCTTCCTGTCGCGCAACCGCGTGATCCTGAACTGAGGGATTTCGTCATGCAGGTCACGCGGGACTTTTCGCATTACGTCCGGACCGCGGGCGAGGGCGTCCAGCATATCGATCTCGCGGTCGAGGGCGTTCACTGCGCCGGCTGCATGGCCAAGATCGAACGCGGCCTGTCCGCCATTCCCGACGTCACGCTGGCGCGCGTGAACCTCACCGATCGCCGCGTCGCGCTGGAGTGGAAGCAGGGCACGCTCGACCCGGCCCGCTTCATCGATCGGCTCGAGGAGCTCGGCTACAAAGCCTACCCTTTCGAGACCGAGAGCGCGGAAGAGACCGAGGTCGCCGAATCGCGCTTCCTGCTTCGCTGCCTCGGCGTCGCCGCGTTCGCCACCATGAACGTGATGATGCTGTCGATCCCGGTGTGGTCGGGCAACGTCTCGGACATGCTGCCCGAGCAGCGCGACTTCTTCCACTGGCTGTCGGCGCTGATCGCGTTGCCGGCGGCGGCCTATGCCGGCCAGCCTTTTTTCCGCTCGGCCTGGCGCGCGCTGTCGGCCAAGACCACCAACATGGACGTCCCGATCTCGATCGGTGTGATCCTCGCGCTCGGCATGTCCGTGGTCGAGACCATCCATCACGCCGAGCACGCCTATTTCGACGCCGCGATCATGCTGCTCACCTTTCTGCTGGTGGGTCGCTTCCTCGACCAGAACATGCGGCGGCGGACCCGCGCTGTCGCGGGCAATCTCGCGGCGCTGAAGGCGGAGACGGCGGCGAAGTTCGTCGGGCCTGACGAGATCTCGCAGGTGCCGGTGGCGGCGATCCATCCCGGCGACATCGTGTTGCTGCGGCCCGGCGAGCGCTGCGCGGTCGACGGCACCGTGATCGAGGGACGCTCCGAGATCGACCAGAGCCTGATCACCGGCGAGACGCTCTATGTCACGGCCGAGCACGGCACGCCGGTCTATGCCGGATCGATGAACATCTCGGGCACGCTGCGGGTGCGGGTCTCGGCGGCGTCGGAGGCGACGCTGCTCGCGGAGATCACGCGGCTGCTCGACAACGCGTTGCAGGCGCGCTCGCGCTACATGCGGCTCGCCGACCGCGCCTCGCGGCTCTACGCGCCGGTCGTGCATGCGACCGCGCTGCTCACCATCATCGGTTGGGTCATCGCCGGCGCGGGTTGGCATGATGCGATCGTCACCGGCGTTGCCGTGCTGATCATCACCTGTCCCTGCGCGCTCGGCCTTGCGATCCCGACCGTGCAGACCGTGGCCTCGGGCGCAATGTTCAGGGCGGGCGTGCTGCTCAATTCCGGCGATGCGATCGAGCGGCTGGCCGAAGCCGACCATGTCATCTTCGACAAGACCGGCACGCTGACACTGCCCGATCTCGAAGTGATGAACGCGGCCGACATTCCCACCGATGTCTTCGAGCTCGCCGGCCGGCTCGCGCTGTCGAGCCATCATCCGGTGGCTGCGGCGGTCGCGCAGGCCGCCGGCGCCGGATCGCCTGTTGTCGGCGCGGTCGAGGAGGCCGGGCAGGGCGTGCGCGCGACGGTCGATGGCGTTGAAATCCGTCTTGGTCGTGCGTCCTTCTGCGGCGCCGAGGCGCTGGTCGCTGACACGACCGGTTTCGATCCCGAGGCCTCCATCGTGGCCTTCAGCAAGGGCAGCGACAAATTCATCCTCTCGGTGCGGCAGGGCCTGCGCCCGGATGCCCAGGCCGTGATCGCGGCGCTGCAGGCGCGCAACATCGGCATGGAGATCCTCTCGGGCGACCGGGAGCCCGCGGTGACAGCCGCGGCCCATGCGCTGGGCATCGCCGAATGGCGCGCCGGCGTGACGCCGGCCGACAAGATCGCGCGGATCGAGGAGTTGAAGCGGCGCGGCGCAAAAGTGCTGATGGTCGGCGACGGCATGAACGATGCGCCATCGCTGGCGGCGGCCCATGTCTCGATGTCGCCGATCTCGGCCGCCCATCTCAGCCAGGCCACTGCCGATCTCGTCTTCCTCGGCCGGCCGCTGGCGCCGGTCGTGGCCGCCATCGACTCCGCGCGCAAGGCGCTGCACATGATGCGGCAAAACCTCTGGCTTGCGATCGGCTATAATGTCCTCGCCGTGCCGGTCGCGATCAGCGGCGTCGTGACGCCCCTGATCGCTGCGGCTGCCATGAGCGGATCGTCGATCCTGGTCATGCTGAATTCGCTGCGCGCGCGCAGCGCCTCGCGGGAGATCGTGTGATGGAGATCCTGGTCATCCTGGTTCCGCTGGCACTGATGCTCGGTTTAGCCGGCCTAGTGGCCTTCCTCTGGTCGCTCCGAAGCGGCCAGTACGACGACCTCGAAGGCGCGGCCTGGCGTGCCATCGCCGATGATGACCCGCCCCAGGAAGCTCCGGCCAAGCGTTAACGCTCCGCCGGCTCCGCGGTCACCCCCTTCCGGACGACGGTTGCTGGACGGCTGACGGTCGCCGGGCGTAACAATGTTGGAGGATTTTGCGAAGAAGAGACAGGCAAGCTCTCTGGAGCAGGAGTGCGACGAGCATGCAGGGAAATGCCGGGGAGTGCAGATCCAAGGACCTGCCTGGACAAATCGTGCTGGTGCTGCAAGGCGGCGGTGCGCTCGGCTCCTATCAGGCGGGCGTCTACCAGGCCCTGCACGAGGCGGGCATCGAGCCGGACTGGGTCATCGGGACCTCGATCGGGGCCATCAATGCGAGTCTGATCGCCGGCAACGCGGCGGAGAATCGGCTCGCGCGCCTGAAGGAGTTCTGGAAGCGGATGGAACAAAATCCGGCCTGGCCTCTGCGCACCGGTGTTCCTGGCTTCGACGACAAGCTGGCCTATTGGTCGATCGTCACTAACGGCATCGCCGGCTTCTTCCGGCCCAATCTGCTGGCGCATGCCGGCGATTCCTATCTGCTCGGCGCCGATCGGGCCGGCTACTATTCGACTGCGCCGCTGGAGAACACGCTGCGCGAGCTCGTCGATTTCGGCCTTGCCAATCGCTGCTCGCCGCGTCTCACGGTCGGTGCGGCACATGTGGGCTCCAGCCAGATGCGCTATTTCGACAGCCGCGACGGTGAGCTGACGGTGAAGCACGTCATGGCCTCGGGCGCGCTGCCGCCGGCCTTCCCGGCGGTGCGTATCGATGGGGAGCTCTATTGGGACGGCGGCATCCTGTCGAACTCGCCGACGGAAGCCGTGTTCGACGACAATCCGCGCAAGGATTCGCTGATCTTCTCCGTGCATCTGTGGAATCCCGTCGGCGCGGAGCCGACGACGATGGGGGAGGTCCTGACCCGGCACAAGGATGTGCAGTATTCCAGCCGGATCGCGAGCCAGATCGAGCGCCAGCAGCAGGCCCATCGGCTGCGCCACGTCATCAACGAGCTTGCGGCACGGTTGCCCGAGAGCGAGCGCGATGATCCCGCGGTGAGGGACTTGATCAGCTATGGCTGTTCGACGCGCATGCACGTGGTGCGGTTGCTGGCACCGCGGCTCGATCGCGAGACCTATACCAAAGACATCGACTTCAGCCCGTCGGGCATCATGCGGCGCTGGGACGCCGGCTACGCGCATACCCGGTCGGTGCTGGCGCGCGCGCCGTGGATCGGTGAATTCGATCCGCTGTCGGGCGTGGTGCTGCACGAGCATATGGACGAGATGCCGATGGCCGCGGAATAGCGCCACAAGCCGTCGTTCATTTCATCGAATTGCCACAGGCCTTGCGGATCCTAGGTGTCTGCAGTCGAAAGGCCCTGCAAGTGGTGTCCGAGAGCGATCTTGAAACTATCCTCGACAGGGTCCGGGCAAACGCAGCGGGACCGGTTGCCGGCGTATACGGTCCGTCCTCGATAACCTGGCGGATCGACCGGGAGGCTGTCATCTTTCTCGGCGCCGGCCGCGCGTTGTTGCTTCAACTGGCGCATCCCTGGGTCGCTGCCGCCATCGCCGAGCATTCGCGGACCCTTGCCGATCCGATCGGCCGCTTCCATCGCACCTTCGACATCGTCTTTGCCATGGTGTTCGGCTCGCTCGACCGGGCGCTGCTGTCGTCCCGGCAGCTGCACAGGCGCCATAGCATGATATCAGGTCAGATGCCCAAGACCGTCGGACCCTTCGCGGCAGGCTCGCCCTATTGTGCCAACGACATCGCGGCGCTGCGCTGGGTTCACGCGACGCTGGCCGATACCGCGCTCATGGCGCACGATCTGGTCCTGGCGCCGCTCTCGGCGGAGGAGCGCGAGCGCTATTGGACCGAGAGCCGGGCGTTCGGCGCCTTGTTTGGATTGACGGCGGACGACCTGCCGGCGAACTGGGCCGGCTTTGCGGCCTACACCACGGCGATGGAGCAGTCGGACACGTTGACTGTCAGCGCGGCGGCACGCGAGGTCGCTGCGCAGATTTTTGATGGCGCGCGTCCGTGGTTGCGGCCACCCCGATGGTACCGCGCGCTTACCGCCAGCCTGCTGCCGGAGCGCTTGCGCGCGGGCTTCGGTTTTGAGCTCGACGAGCGCGACACCAAGTCTGCCGACACCGCGCTGAAATGGATAAGGCGCGTCTATCCAAAATTGCCGCACAGGCTGCGCTATGTCGGTCCCTACCAGGAAGCGCAGGCGCGGCTGCGGGGCGAGCTGCAACCCGATTGGATGACCCGCTGCCTCAACAGGGCCTGGATCGGGCGGCCGCAGATGGACGTACGGGGGAGGGAGTGAGGTCCTCAGTCGGCGCAGCGAAGTTTTAGCCCCGTCATCCTGAGGTGCGAGTTGCGCAGTGCCTTTGCACTGCGCGGCGAGCCTCGAAGGATGAGCGGCCGGGTTGCAGCCGGGCCGTCGCCCTTCGAGGCCTCCGCTTCGCTCCGGCACCTCAGGGTGACGGCGAGAGGCAAGTGCTCGCTGCTCAATCGAATGACGGAAAACGTCTCGTCCCCTCACACCGCCGCGAGCTTGCGGTACAGCGCGCTATAGCTGCCGGCCGAGATGCTCCAGGAGAACGATCGTCCCATGGCGCTGCGGCGCATGGAGTCGAGCTGGTCCTGCGCCATGAAGGTCGAGAACGCCCGCCGGACGCCGCCGAGGAAGGATTCGTGCGAGGGTTTTGAGAACAGGAAACCGGTTTCGCCGTCGGTGATGGTCTCGGCGAGCCCGCCGGTCTGGTGGCCGATCGGCAGCGAGCCGAAGCGCTGGGCGTACATCTGGCTGAGGCCGCACGGCTCGAAGCGCGACGGCATCAGGGTGAAGTCGCTGCCGGCGAAGATGCGCCTCGCCTGGGCGTCATTGAAGCCGATCGCGACCCCGATGGCGTCGGGGCGGCGGCGATGCGCATCGATCAGTGCCTGCTCGAGCGCGGGCTCGCCGGAGCCGGTGACCACGATCTGTCCGCCGGACTCGATGATCTCGTCGGCCGCCGACAGCACGAGGTCGATGCCCTTCTGGTGCACGAGGCGGGCGACGATGCCGAACATCGGGCCGCGCGACACCGCAAGTCCGAACTGCTTGCGCACGTAATCCGCATTGGCCTTCTTGCCGACCCAGTCACCGGCGCCGAATTGCTGGGCAAGCTTCGCGCAGGAGCGCGGATCCCAGCTCTCATCGATGCCGTTGAGGATGCCGGTGAGCTCGGACGCGTCGGAGCGCAGGCGCAACAGACCTTCCAGGCCGCAGCCGAATTCGGCTGTGGTGATCTCCCGCGCATAGGTGCCGCTGACGGTGGTGAGGTGCGAGGCGTAGACCAGCCCGGCCTTGAGGAAGGAGAGCTGGTCGTAGAACTCGACGCCGTCGATATGGAAGGAGCTCTCCGGTACGCCGATCCGCCGCAACGAGTCCTTTGGGAAGAGGCCCTGATAGGCGAGGTTGTGGATTGTCAGGATCGACGGCAGCCTGGCGCCGCGCCAGGCGAGGTAAGCCGGCACGAGCGAGGCCTGCCAGTCATTGGCATGGACCAGGTCCGCTGCCCAATTCTTGTCCAGCTTGCCCGCGGCAAGCTCAGCGGCTGCCGAGGCAAAGCGCGCGAAACGGATGTCGTTATCGGGCCAGTCGCGTCCGGACTCGTCGCCATAGGGATTGCCGGGCCGGTCGTAGAGCTGTGAGCACAACAACACATAGACCGGCAGGCCGTCCTTGGTCGCGGCCCGCCCGAGCGAGCAGGCCGGCATCTCCGCCAACGCCGGGCAACGGCCAACGATCTGAACATGCATGAGTTGTTCGATGATGTCGCGATAGCCGGGCAGCATGATCCGGATATCGGCGAGAGGGCGAAGGGCTCTGGGAAGCGCAGCGGAAACGGCGCCGAGCCCGCCAACGCGGACGAAATCGTCCATCTCGGTTGTGACGAACAAGACCCTCAAGAACGGTTGCCCTCTTCCGATCCCGCTTGCTGCTATGCAAGAACGGGTCCAGTTGCCCTTGGAATTCTCAAGCCCCTCCGCGAGTCGTGTCCGTTCGGTAAAGACTTTCCTAGTCAGCCGCCGCCATCTAGGGTCGACGCACCAACAAGAGGGAACATCGACGTCCCTAAGGGATCCGAGGACAGGCAAGGACGCAGCAAGCATGCAGCTAGCAGACAAGCATGAGGGGACGACGACAAAGGCCTTCGCTGGCCTGCGGGTGCTGGATTTCTCGACCACTATTGCCGGTCCCCACTGTGCGCGGATGCTCGCCGACATGGGCGCCGAGGTCATCAAGATCGAGACCGACGGTGGCGAGACGATGCGGACCCGGCCGCCACTGCGCAAGGGATGCAGCACCGTGTTCGGACAACTCAATGTCGGCAAGAAGAGCGTCGTGCTCGACCTGAAGTCCGAGGACGGCAAGGAGGCGGTCCGCCGGCTGGCCGCGACCGCCGACATCCTGGTCGAGAACTTCCGCCCCGGCGTGATGCACCGCCTGCGGCTCGACTACGACAGCCTGCGTCCGGTCAACCCGAAGCTGATCTATTGCTCGATCTCGGGCTACGGCCAGAGTGGTCCCTCGGCCGAGCTGCCGGCCTATGCACCGGTGATCCACGCGGCCTCCGGCTACGACATGGCCCATCTCGCCTACCAGCCCGGCCGCAACCGCCCGGATTATTGCGGCATCTACCATGCCGACGTCGTCACCGGCACCTACGGCTTCGGCGCGATCGCGTCCGCGCTCTATCAGCGCACCGTGACCGGGCTGGGCCAGCATATTGACGTCTCGATGCTGGAATCGATGCTGACTTTGACGGTGATCGAGTTGCAGAGCTCGCAATTCGCCGTGAAGCCGCCGCCGCGCCCGATGTTCGGCCCGACCGAGACGGCCAACGGCTACGTCATGATCACGGTCGCCAGCGAGAAGACGTTTCAGGGATTGATGGGCGTGATCGGTCGCCCCGAATGGATCGCCGATGCGCGCTTCTCCGCCTACGGTGTGCGACGCGACAACTGGGCGGAGATGATGGATGGCGTCGAAGCCTGGTCACGGCAGCTCACGACCGATGCATGTCTCGTCGCGCTCGGCGCCGCCGGTGTGCCGGCCTCGGCCTATCGAACCGTGTCCGAGGCGCTCGCCGATCCGCAGCTCGCGCATCGCCAGGCGCTCTCGTCTGTGGAGGACGAAGGCGGTTCCTTCCAGGTCCTCAACCTGCCGTTCCGGATGTCGGCCGCCGACACCACCCCCGGCAAGACCATGGCCGTGCTCGGCGAGCACACGGATACGCTGCGCGACGAGATCGGCCTTGCGAGTGATGCGTCCATTCCGTCAGGCAAAACGGCCGCGACGAACTGAGCGCGCTATGCCGCGCACATGCGGCATTTGATCTCCCGTGTGTTCCTCTTGCCGTGGCGATCATTTGTCGCCAATCTCGCTCCGAGTCATTCAACGATCCGAAACATCGGACGAGGGATCCCGGGAGGAACCATGACGAACGCGGCAGCAGCAGCGCGCAGACTTGCGCCTATTTTCCTTGTCACGGCATTTGCTCTCGGTCCGCTCGCGCAAACAGCGCACGCGCAAAAGCAGGGCGGCAGCATCACCGTGGGGCTGGAGATCGACGTTCCCGGCTTCGATCCGCTCAAGGTCGGCGTCTACGACGCGGCCGCGCTCACCCCGGCAGCCGCCATCTTCGACACGCTGACCTATCTCGACGACAAGGGTGTGGCGCAGCCCAAGCTTGCAATGTCCTGGACGCATTCGGACGACTTCAAGACCTGGACGTTCAAACTGCGCCCCGGCGTCAAGTTCCACGATGGGACGCCGTTCAACGCCGAGGCGTACAAGGCCAATTTCGACCGGCAGAAGGATCCCGGCAACAAGTGCCGGTGCGCATTCTACATCGCTGCCGTCAATAACGTTCAGGCGCCCGACGAGCTGACGGTCGTCTACAATCTCAACGATCCCTCTGTGAATTATCCGACGCTGGTGTCCTATCCCAACCAGAACGCCGCAGTGCATTCGCCGACCGCCTGGAAGACCAAAGGCGACGACTACAACCGGAACCCCGTCGGCACCGGGCCCTATATTCTCAAGTCATGGACCGCCGGCGATCGCATGATCCTGGAGAAGAACCCTGATTATTGGGACAAGGACAAGATCTATCTCGATCGCATCATCCTGAAGCCGCTGCCCGACGCGCAGTCGCGCTTCGCAAGCCTGCAGTCGGGCGAAGCCGATCTCATCTGGGACGACGAATACGATCCCGACAACATTCAGAAGGCTCAGAAGGATCCGAAGCTGACCGTGCACAGCTACACGGGCTCGGGCGCTCAGGTCTACGCCTTCAATACGAAGACGCCGCCGTTCGACGACGTCCGGGTGCGGCAGGCGCTGGTGATGGCGATCGACCGCAAGAAGATGTCACAGGCGATCACCAACGGGCTCGCCAAGCCTGCGACAAACCCGTACGGCGACGGCTCGTGGGTCAAGTGCAAGGATGACGGCGCGTTGCCGCTCGACGTTGCAAAGGCCAAGGCCCTGATCAAGGACTATGGCAAGCCGGTCGAGTTCAAGATGGTGGTCACGGCCACGCCGCGCGGCCGTATCATTGGCCAGGTGTTGCAGCAATTCTGGAAGAATGTCGGTGCCAGCATGGAGCTCGATCAGGTCGATCAGGCGACCATTCCGCCGCGTGCCTTCATGCGGCAATTCCAGCTTATCCCATGGCGCATCGTCGACCTCGCCGATCCCGATCCGCAGATGTTCGCCAACTTCCACACCGGCAGCCCGGTCGCGCTGGCAAATTACTCGAACCCGGAGCTGGACAAGCTCCTCGAGCACGCGCGTGTGACCGCCGAGGTCGACAAGCGCATTGAGGATTATTGTGCGGCCACGCGCGTGATCAACAAGGAAGCGATCTGGTTCTGGACCTTCCAGAACACGTATTTCGCGGTATCGAGCGCGAACATCAAAGGGCTGCCCAAGATGTATAGCGGGATGATCGACGTGTCCCGCGTCTGGAAGGAATAACCTGCGCATGGTCGCCTTCGTTGCGCGCCGCTTCCTGTACGTTGTTCCGGTCCTGCTCGCTGTCTCGCTGCTGACCTTCCTGATCGCTTCGCTGCTGCCGGGCGATCTCGCCTATGTCATCCTCGGCGATCAGGCGACGCCCGAGAATCTCGCGGCGCTGCGTCGTGACATGGGGCTCGACCAGCCACTGTGGTGGCGCTACCTGAGCTGGCTCGGCCACGTCCTGCAGGGTGATCTCGGCCGCTCGTTCCGCACCGGGCAGACGGTGCTGCAGGCGGTCGCCGAGCGCATTCCGGTCTCGATCGAACTGATGCTGCTCGCCGAGTTCATCGGGCTCCTGATCGGCGTGCCGCTGGCGATCGCCTGCGCCGCGCGCGCCGGTGGCGCCTTCGACCGCTTCATGACCGGCAGCGCTTTCGGCATGCTGTCGATGCCGTCCTTCCTGACCGCGATCCTCCTGATCTACCTGTTCGCGGTCGAGCTGCACTGGCTGCCCGCGACCGGCTATGTGCCGTTCACCGAAGAGCCGCTCGGCAACTTGCGCTTCTTCGTGCTGCCGGCGCTGACGCTGGCGCTGGCGGAATGGCCTGGGATCATGCGGGTGCTGCGCTCCGACATGATCGCGACTTTGCAGGAGGACTATATCGCGCTCGCCAAGGCCAAGGGCCTCAAGCCTTCGCGCATCCTGTTCGTGCATGCGCTCAAACCCTCGTCGCTGACCCTGGTGACGGTAACAGGCATCAATATCGGCCGCCTGCTCGGCGGCACGCTGATCGTGGAATCGATCTTCGCGCTACCCGGCATCGGCCGGCTGCTGGTGGGAGCGATCTACACCCGCGACCTCGTCATCCTCCAGGGCGTGGTGTTGCTGGTCGCCTGCGGCTTCGTCATCGTGAATTTCATCGTCGACATGCTCTACGCCGTGCTCGACCCCAGGATCCGCCATGGCCACGCTTGAGCTCTCAGTTCAGGACGAGGCGGCGTCTGCGCCGGTCCGCCGCAAGCGCAAGCTGGGCCTGTTGTTCTGGTGCGCGAGCGCCTGGCTCGCGGTCGTCCTTGCGCTCGCGATCCTCGCGCCGGTGCTGCCGCTGCAGAACCCGACCGACATGGACATGCTGGAGCGCCGCGCTGCGTTCTCTGGGGAGCACTGGCTCGGAACCGACGGGCTCGGCCGCGACGAGCTCGCCCGCCTGATTTTCGGCGCGCGCGTTTCGCTGACGGTGGGGCTGATCGCACCGATGATCGGTCTCGGCATCGGCGGCGCGCTTGGTCTGCTCGCCGGCTATTTCCGCGGCCGGTTCGAGACGCTGGTGGTCGGCAGCATGGATGTGCTGCTGGCCTTTCCGCCGCTGATCTTCGCGCTCGCCGTGACCGCCTATCTCGGCCAGTCCATTCCCAATCTCACCTTGATCCTCGGCGTGCTCGGCATTCCCGCCTTCATGCGCGTGGCGCGTGCGGCGACGTTGACGCTGGCCCGGCGCGAGTTTGTGATCGCAGCCGAAGCGCTCGGAGCCAGCCATGCGCGCATCCTGCTGCGCGAGCTGCTGCCGAATGTGGTCCTGCCGCTGCTGGCCTTCTTCCTGCTCGGTGTTGCCGTCACCATCGTGGTCGAGGGCGCGCTGTCCTTCCTCGGTCTCGGCGTGCCGCCGCCGATGGCGAGCTGGGGCAGCATGATCGGCGAGGGGCGCGACAGCCTGGACGTCGCGCCGCGCCTGGCCTTCCTGCCGGCGGCCGCGCTGTTCCTGACCGTGCTGGCCTTCAACCTGGTCGGCGACACCATGCGGGCGCTCACCGACCCGCGTCAGGGGGCACTGTGAGCGCGCCGCTTCTGACCATCGAGGACGTCGCGGTCGAGCTGCCGACCCCGCGCGGCAACTTACGCGCCGTGGATCACGTCGACCTGTCGCTGGACGCGGGCCGGACGCTCGGCATCGTCGGCGAATCCGGCTGCGGCAAGACCATGCTGTCGCGGGCGGTGCTTCAGCTTCTGCCGAAGAAGGCAAAGCTCACGGGACGCGTGATGTTCGACGGCCAGGATCTGGTGCGGCTCGATGCGGAGCGGTTGCGGCGCCTGCGCGGGCGCGACCTCGCGGTCGTGTTCCAAGATCCGATGACCTCGCTCAACCCGGTACTCACCATCGGCACACAGTTGATGGAGACGATCCAGGAGCATCTCGAGCTCGATGCGTCCGCGGCGAAGGCGCGCAGCATCGAGCTGCTCGCGGCGGTCGGCATTCCGGCGCCGGAGCAACGTCTCGCGCAGTATCCGCACCAATGTTCCGGCGGCATGCGTCAGCGCATCGCGATCGCGATTGCTCTGTCGTGCGAGCCGAAGCTGCTGATCGCGGACGAGCCCACCACGGCGCTCGACGTGACCATCCAGGCGCAGATCCTTGACCTGCTCGCACGCGAGCAGCGCCGCCGCCACATGGCGATGATCATCATCACGCACGATCTCGGCGTCGTCGCCGGCCGTGCCGACGAGCTCGCGGTGATGTATGCGGGCAGGGTGGTCGAGCGCGCGCCGACGCCGGCGCTGTTCAAGCGCATGCACATGCCCTACACGGAGGCACTGCTGGCGGCGATCCCGAAGCTGGAGACCGCCCCGCACACGCCGCTGCCGGCAATCTCCGGCCGTCCGCCCGATCCGACGCGGCCACTGAAAGGCTGCTCCTTCGCGCCGCGCTGCCGCTACGCCGCGGGGCGTTGTCATGAGGCGAAGCCCGAATTGAAGAGCGCCGAGATGCCGGGGCATCTCTATGCCTGCTTCCATCCGATCCAGATGTCGGAGAGGACCGACGCATGATGCAGATCGCCGCCCGCACCGCATCCGGCACGCCGCTCCTGAACGTCGACAATCTCGTCGTCGAATATGGTCTCGGCAACAAGACGGTTCACGCCGTCTCCGGCGTCAGCCTCGAGGTCGCGCGCGGCGAGACGCTGGGGCTGGTCGGCGAATCCGGCTGCGGCAAGTCGACGCTGGGGCGCGCGGTGCTGCAATTGCGCCGCGCCAAGTCCGGCCGCGTGCTGTTCGACGGCGAGGATCTCACCGCGATGGAAGGCGAGGCGCTGCGCAAGATGCGCCGCCGCGTGCAGCTGATCTTCCAGGACCCGATTGCCTCCCTCAATCCGCGCCGGCGCATCGGCGACATCGTTGCCGAGCCGCTCATCATTGCCGGCGTCAAGGATGCCGCCGAGCGCAAGCGGCGCGTTCACGAGGTGCTCGGCGCGGTCGGGCTCGATCCAGAACTCGTGTCGGGCCGCCTGCCGCATGAGTTCTCCGGCGGCCAGTGCCAGCGCATCTGCATCGCGCGGTCGCTCGTCCTCAATCCCGAATTCATCGTCTGCGACGAGCCGGTCTCGGCGCTCGACGTCTCCATCCGCGCGCAAATCCTCAACCTGCTGGAGGAGATGAAGGCGCGTTTCGGCTTGACGCTGCTGTTCATCGCGCATGATCTTGCGGTGGTGAAGGCGGTCAGCGACCGCGTCGCAGTGATGTATCTCGGCCGGCTCTGCGAGGTCGGGCCATCGGAGCAATTGTTCGCGAAACCCGCGCATCCCTATACCGCGCTGCTGTTGCAGGCGATCCCGGTGCCCGATCCGGATATGCGTCCTGCCGAGAGTGTGGCGACCGGCGAGCCGCCATCGCCGATTGCGCCGCCGTCAGGTTGCCGTTTCCGCACCCGCTGCCCACGGGCGGACCAGCGATGCAGCGCGGAGATACCGGAGTTGCGCGAGGTCGCACCCGGCCAGTTCGCGGCTTGCCACCATCCGCTGGCCTGAACTAAGACAGCTCCCGGGTTTGTCTCGCCTCGCCGGCCGTGGCATGGTGGCGCGACAATGACAAGCATGCGGGAGGACGCCATGAAGAGTTTCAAGGTCACTGATTTCAAGGCGCCGCTGAAGGAGTTCGACGAGACCACGCCGCAGCCGTCGGGCACGCAGGTGCTGATCAAGGTGAAGGCGGCCGGCGTCTGCCACAGCGACCTCCACATCTGGGAAGGCGGCTACGATCTCGGCCACGGCCGCAAGCCGTTGTCGCTGAAGGATCGCGGCATCAATCTGCCGCTGACCATGGGCCACGAGACGGTGGGTGAAGTCCTCGCGTTCGGTCCCGATGTGAAGCCGACCGACCAAGGTGATCTCAAGCTCGGCGACGTCGGCCTCGTCTATCCCTGGATTGGCTGCGGCAAGTGCGCCACGTGCCTCGCCGGTGACGAGAACATGTGCCTGACACCGCGCTCGCTCGGCGTCTATTGCGACGGCGGTTATTCCGATCACATGCTGGTGCCGCATCCGCGCTACCTGCTCAACCTCAAGGGCCTCGATCCGGCGACGACCGCGCCCTACGCCTGCTCGGGTGTCACCACCTACAGCGCGCTGAAGAAGGTCGAGCAGCATTTCGACACGCCGATCGTGATGTTCGGCGCCGGCGGCCTCGGCCTGATGGCGCTGTCGCTGCTCAAGGCGATGGGCGGCAAGGGCGCGATCATGGTCGATATCGACGCCAAGAAGCGCGAGGCCGCGGAGAAGGCCGGCGCGCTCGCGACCGTCGATCCCAAGGCGCCGGATGCACTTGAGCAGCTCGCCAAGAAAGCGGGCGGACCGATCCGCGCCGTGATTGATCTCGTCGGCAACGCGGCGACGACACAGCTCGGCTTCGACTGCCTGACCAAGGGCGGCAAGCTCGTCATCGTCGGCCTGTTCGGCGGCGGCGCGACCTGGGCCCTGCCGCTGATCCCGATCAAGGCGGTGACGATCCAGGGCAGCTATGTCGGAAACCTGCGCGAGACGCAGGAGCTGCTCGATCTCGTCCGCGCCAAGAACGTGCCGCCGATCCCGGTGACACGTCAGCCGCTCGCCAAGGCCAACGATGCGCTCGTGCAATTGCAGCAGGGTGCGGTGGTCGGGCGGACGGTGTTGACGCCGTAACGTCTGCCGTTTGTTTCTTGTCATGGCCGGGCTTGTCCCGGCCATCTACGTGGGCACGGAAATGGCAGAGACGTGGATGCCCGGGTCAAGCCCGGGCATGACGGTGGAGAGAGTAGGAACCCCCCATGTCTGCAAACAACGCCTTCCACATTGCCGTGCTCGCCGGCGACGGCATCGGTCCCGAGGTCATGGCGCCTGCGATCGAGGTGCTGCGCAAGATCGAACAGAAATCCGGCTTGAGCTTCCGCTTCACCGAGGCGCCCGCCGGTGCCAACAATTATCTCGCCACGGGCAAGTCGATGCCGGATTCGACGATCAAATTGTGCGAGGAGGCCGACGCCATTCTGCTGGGCGCCTGCGGTCTGCCGTCGGTGCGTTATCCCGACAACACCGAAATCATGCCGCAGGTCGAGCTTCGCTTTCACTTCGATCTCTATGCCGGCGTGCGGCCGGCGCGCCTCATCCCGGGCGTGCCCAGCCCGATCGTCGGCGCCGACGCGCGCGGCATCGACCTTGTCGTGATCCGCGAGTCGACCGAAGGCCTGTTCGCCTCGATGGGCAAGGGCATCGTCACGCATGAGGATGCGCGCGAGACGCTGGTCATCACGCGCAAGACCTCCGAGCGGCTGTTCGAATTCTCCTTCCGTCTTGCCGAGCGGCGCAAGTCGCGGGGCAAGCCGGGCGCGCTCACCTGTGTTGACAAGGCGAACGTGTTCAAGGCTTTCGCCTTCTTCCGCGAGATGTTCGACGAGGCGGCCAAGCGCCACCCCGGCGTGAAGGCCGATCGCCTGTATGTCGATGCCTGCTCGGCGATGCTGGTCAAGCGTCCCTGGGATTTCGACGTCATGGTGATGGAGAATATGTTCGGCGACATCCTCTCCGACCTTACCGCCGGCCTGATCGGCGGCATGGGGATGGCGCCGTCGGCCGACATCGGCGACAAGTATGCGGTGTTCCAGCCCTGCCACGGCACAGCGCCCGACATCATGGGACAGGGCAAGGCCAATCCCACCGGCATGATCCTGTCGGCGGCGATGATGCTGGACTGGCTGGCCGACAAGCACGGCGTCGAGAGCGCGGCCGAGGCCGGCGAGACGATCGAGCGCGCGGTGGATCAAGCCTATGCCGGCGGCATCAAGCCGATGGAATTCGGCGGCAGCAACGGCACGGCCGACATCGCGAAAGCGGTGCTTGCGGCGCTTTAGTCAAACGCCAGGAGTAAAAGGGGCCTCGCGGCCCCTTCGTCCTTCACCAGCGACGCCAGTGACGATGGCCCCAGCCCCATGGACGCGGGCCATAGACGCGACGCGGGCCGCCGTAATAGCCATAGGCGCTGTAATAGCTCGGACGCCACCAGCAACGGCCCCACGCATTACAGACCATGCGGACCTGATCGATGTTTGCGGCCGGGCCGCTTGCGACGCGATCGGCCTGCGGAATGCCATTCGGCATCGCCGCGAGCGCCTGGCCAGAAGCGAGCGCCGCACTGCCCAAGGCAGCCAGACCAAGAACAGCAAACTTGAGTTTCATCGCGATCTCCCTCTTTGATGACGGGAGAACCTGCGGCAGATCAATTTGGTTGCTATCGCAGTGCAGGCGACTGAGGAATTTAATCTTCCTGAATGCCTGTTCACGCAGGGAGAGATCTCTCCACGTCGTCATTGCGAGCCACCGCAATGACGACGGAATTACTTACCCTGGAACTGCGGCTTGCGCTTCTCCATGAAGGCCTGCCGGCCCTCGCGGAAATCCGCACTGTCCATGCAGGCGTGGCCGATCGCCTTGATCGCCTCCATGTCGCGCTTGCTTTCGTCCTTCAACACCTGCGCGATGGTGATCTTGGCGGCCTTGATCGCCAGCGGGGCATTCTGCGAGATCGTCTCGGCAATCGCCATGGTCTCGCCCCAGAGCTGATCGTCCGGGATCACGCGCTCGACCAGCCCAATGCGCAGCGCCTCGGCGGAATCGATGCGCATGCCCGTGTACATCAGAAGCCGCGCCCAGGACGGTCCGACCAACGACACCAGATGCCGCAAGCCGTCATAGCCATAGGCGATGCCGAGCTTCGCCGCTGGGATTCCAAACGTACTGCCATGCGAGGCGATGCGGATATCGGCGAGCATCGCGACCTGCATGCCGCCGCCGAGACAAAAGCCCTGGATGCAGGCGATGGTCGGCTTTGGGTAGTCGGCAAGCAGCGCGCGTTGGGCAGCGCTGCGCCTGGCATATTCCTCGGAAGCGGCTGCATTGTGCCTGACCTTCTCGAACTGGCTGATGTCGGCGCCCGAGACGAACGCCTTGCCGCCGGCGCCGCGCAGGATCACGACGCGCACCTTCTCGTCGTCGCGCAGGCTCGTCAGCGCCTCGCCAAATCCCTCCCACATCTCCAGCGACATCGCGTTGCGCTTGTCGGGATTGTTGAAGGTGATCACGCCGACTCCGTCGGCGGCGTGCTTGAGGATCTTGCCCTCGGCATATGAGATTTCGGTGGTGCTGGAGAAGTCGGGCATCGCGCGCTCGTTTGTCGTTGGCGAGCGCGCAATGTGCGGCGGGGGCGAGGCCGGGGTCAACCGCGGCGAGGCGAGGGGCTTTGCGTCCGCCTGTGCCGTGATTGCATGGCGGCCCCTTAACGGGTCATGTGGGCGGTCAGCGGATGGTTGGCGGCGTTGCCGAAGAACGCCGCCTCTTCGGCGGTCGCCTCGAGCAACTGCTCGTCCTGGTTATAGACGTCGTTGCGGAACTGGACGGTCTGGTCTTTGGTCATCCACGCCGTGAGATAGATCCAGGCCACCGGCACCTTCTTCGCCATGGCGACTTCGAGGTGCTGGCCGGTGGCGATTTCCGCGTCGATCGCGGCGCGACTCCACTTCGGCTGATCCTTCAACAGCCACGCCGCGAGATCGCGCACGTTGTCGACGCGCGAGCAGGCGTGGGAATCGAAGCGGTAGTCGTCGCTGAACAGATTGCGCTGGTTGGTGTCGTGCATGTAGACCGAGTAGGAGTTCGGCATGTCGATCTTCACCGCGCCGAGCGCGTTGAAGGTGCCGTTCTGCTGGCGCACGGTGAAGTTCGGCGTGTGCATGCCCGACCAGTCGACCGCATGCGGATCGACCGGATTGTCGTGGGCGTCGAGCACCTCCATGTGCATGCGCGACAGGTAGGTCGGGTCCTTGCGCATATGCGCGGAGATCTCGGTCTTGGCGATCGAGGACGGCACCGTCCAGGTCGGATTGAGCACGACGCCGGTGATCTGGGCCGTCAGCGTCGGGGAGGGCTTTTCGGTCTTGCCGACGATGACGCGATAGCGCCGCACCACCACGTCGTTCTCGACCGCTTCGGCAAAGGCAGCGGGAATGTTGACCACGACATAGCGCTGGCCAAAGCCGAAATTCATATTCTCGAGCCGCTCCAGCGAAGCCTCCAGTTGCCGGATACGCTTCTGCACCGGCACGTTCATCGCGGCGAGCGTGCGCGGCGTCATCATTCCGGTCGGCGCCAGCCCGTGGCGGGCCTGGAAGCGCTTCACCGCGTCCGCGAGATCCTGGTCGAAGGCGCCGCTCGCCTTGTCGGCGGCGAGATCGCCGGAGACGATCAGCCGTTTGCGCAGCAGATCGTCATTGGCACCCTGGACGCCGAGCGCAAATTTGGCATCCGCGGGGATCGTCGGCCAACCGCCGCGTACCGCAAGGTCCGAATAGCTGAGCGCGGCGTCCTTGATGCGCTGGGCCGAGCCCTCGTCAAAGGTCGGCTCGTGCGTCATCGCGAGCGCCGCGGCCGAGCGGCTCTCCGCCGTCGAAGTCGGCGACGACGTGGCAGCTTTCGGCGCAGCCGCGTGTGCCGGATTGGCGGCGGCCGGCACTGTACCGGCAGCGGTCGCCGGCTTGGGGCCGGCCTGGCCCGTGGTCTCGCTCTGCGCGAGCGCAGAGGCGCTGGCGAACAGGCCAATGGCAACGATCATCGCGTGACGCCTGGACATGTGACCCGTTTTCCCATGAGGACGAGGCCCGGACGGGCGCCCGCATTGGCAATTCCCGGCCGCCGTGCCGGATACGCCGATCGGTCAAATCGGCGGGAATTTAAGACATCAGGGTTGAGGTCCCATTAAGCACGGCGAATCAAAAACTCCGCGCGTCCGGCGCGGAGGCTTTCGATTGGGTCGCGACAAGGGCCGGATGGGTTCGCGAAAATCGCGGGCAAATGGCCAAAAAAAGGGCGGCCAAGCCGCCCCAACAACCGAAGGACACGCGCGGAAAGCGCGCGGGCCCAGATCTGATCCAGTAGCTCTCGTTCAATCCGGCCGCGCCCCCGTGACGCGGTGGACTGAACGTCGGCCGCACAGGCCAGAGCGCCGATCGGCTCAGCCTTCGTTCGCTGCGATCGATTCCATCAGCGAGACGAGCTGACGCTGCACCGTCTGATCCTTGATCTTGCTGTAGGCGCGCAGCAGGCGGAGACTGAAGGCTGAGTCGAGAAAGAGCAGGCTCTCGACTTCGCGCGCCTTGTTGTCGCCGTCATAGAAGAAGGTTACGGGCACATCGAGGGCGGAGGCGATCTGCTGAAGCCGAGCCGCGCCGACGCGATTGACGCCCTTCTCGTATTTCTGGACCTGCTGGAAGCTGACGCCGAGCTTCTCGCCCAGCTCGGCCTGCGAGATCTTCATCTCGACACGCCGCAAACGGATGCGTTTGCCAAGCTCAATGTCGGGCTTGCCGGCACTGCGCTGCTTCATTCTCTTCGCCGCTGCTTTCATACTTCTCACCGTTGTTCTTCGGTTGAAAATCCCCCGAAGAGCTGGGTCAGGGGTTCGCCCATATACGAGTCCTTGAATTCATGCGGATGCACGAACTCTTCCTTAAACCACGGGAAGCGAGCCGGATTGAAAGCGTCGATGAGCCAGTCAATCATGTGCCGCACGCGTGGAATCCGGCCGCTACCGGGATGGTAGGACAACCAGATATCCAGCGGTCGGTTCAACTCGACCTCCAGTGGAATTAGCTTCCCGCCAAGCGCAATCGCGTAGCTCGGGAAGACGCCTATCCCGGCGCCGTTCGCGACAGCCCAGTAATTGGCGCTTGAGACGTTGGTCTTCATGACCAGAAGGTCACGTTCCGGAACGCCCGGGAAAAAGCTCTCAAAGGTTTCCTTGGCGGCGATCTGGTCGGCGAATTGCAGCACGAGGCGGTGCTTGATCAATTCGGCCGCGGACCGCGGCGCGCCATGTTTCTCGACATATTGCTTCGAAGCCCAGAACATCAGATGCATGCGGCCGAGCCGCACGAGCTTGACGTCGAGCGCCGAGGGCCGCGACAGGTGGATGGCGACGTCGGCCTCGTGTCGGGAGACGTCGGCCGAGCGCATCGCGCAATGCAGGTCGACCAGGATCTTTGGATAGGCATGCTGGAATTCGACCAGGCGCGGGGCGAGCCAGAACGTCCCGAGACCCTCGGTCACGGCGACGCGGACCTCACCCGACAGGGCGTTGGCCGTGGAATCGCTGGTGCGCAGAACGTCGAAGGCAGCGGCCTCCATCTGCTCGACGGCGGAGACCACCAGCGCGCCCTCGTCGGTCAAATGCGTGCCGTGGACGTCGCGGGTGAACAGTGTGGTGCCGGTCTGGCGCTCGAAATCATCGATCCGGCGGCGGACAGCGTTGATCGACAGGGACAGGCGTTCGGCCGCCGAGCGGAAACTGCCGCAGCGGACGACTTCCAAAAAGATGCGGGCCGCATCCCAATCGGAGAGGCCGCTGATATTTGTCTTTGAGCGTTCCTCCAGTGGAACGCCCCTTTCCGCCAAGGAGTGCATACAAGTCCCTTCGGGTCGCTAAACTGGCAGAATCTGGCGCAAACCACAACCACGGCGGGTTGGGGATCGGTGAGTTTTGAACGCGATCCTTGCTGTCTCGTTGGTGGTATCTAAATGCCGCCAGAGTCGGGAATCGGGTAGACCATCGCCCGGGTGAGGGGTGTCGCGTGGGTTCCGTTGCGAGCCGGAAAATGGCTGCGGGATTGTCGGCGCTGTCCGCAGTCGATGCCCTTGCGCTTGAGCGAGCGCTGCGTTTTGGGGCGGATCAATCTCAGCGCGCCACGCGTTCTCACCCCGTCCGTTTCGAACGGAGCCGATGCCGTGCTGTCGCCGGAACCCTGATTTCAACGCAGAAATTCGCTGAAATGATGTTCAGAGGCGCAATGGCCTCGTGCTATCCTGAGCCCTCCATGGGGGCCGAGGGGATCACCACAAATACGTCTCACAGGCCGAATTAACGGAAAGAACGCCGGTGTCGCATTCAGACGAACAATTGCAGTCGGTGCTTGAGACGCTCGAGGGGTGCCGCAAGGTCCTCAACGAGATCAACAACCGTGAGTCGGCCGAACTGCTGTCCATCGTCATCCTCGACGTGCGGATGAAACTCAAAGGGATTGACGATGCCGATCTCAAGGCATTGTGCGACGAAATGCTGCGGCGCGCTGTGAGCGAACCGCAGTCCCCCTCCAAGCAGACGCAGGACCAGCCCCGGCGTCCGCTGCTCCGCGTGGTGAAGTAGCCGCGCCGCCGAGCCTCGCTTTTTGGCGAGATTTGTGCGCGTCCCGATGCCGCATCTGTGATCGCAGACGGCATCGGGAGGAGCCTTGGTTTTGTGCGCCTCTGTTGCGCATTCTCAGGCATCGGGTACACCAGAGCCGGTTCGGCTCCGGGCCGCGCGCAATCCCCGCGCGCCTACCGGCGCCCGAGATGGCTTCGACTGCATCATGCAAAATGTTTCGATCCCGGCGGCGCTGATTGCCGGCCTCGTCAGCTTCCTCTCCCCCTGCGTCCTCCCCCTGGTTCCGCCCTACCTGATCTATCTGACGGGCGCGACGATCGAGCATGTCGAGAGCGAGGAGCCGGCCGCGGCCTCCAAACGTGCGGTCATGATGTCGGCGCTGCTGTTCGTGCTCGGCTTCTCCACGGTGTTCGTGGCGCTCGGCGCCAGCGCCTCGCTTGTCGGCGGGCTGATCCGCGCGTGGTCGGCCGAGCTCTCGATCCTCGCCGGCATTGTCATCATCATCATGGGCCTGCACTTCCTGGGACTGACCCGGATCGGCCTTTTGATGCGCGAAGGCCGGCTGCCGATTCCCAAGCCCGTCGGCCTCTGGGGCGCCTATGTGATGGGGCTCGCCTTCGCCTTCGGCTGGACCCCCTGCATCGGCCCGATCCTCGCCGCGATCCTCTCGATCGCCGCGGCCGAAGCGACGGTGACCAAGGGCGCGGGCCTGCTTGCGGTCTACTCCGCGGGCCTCGGCATTCCCTTCCTGATCGCAGCCCTGATGATCGAGCAGTTCTCAAAACTGTTCGCGCGCATGAAGGGCCACCTCGTCAATGTCGAGCGCGCCATGGGCGTCCTGATGGTGGTCACCGGCATCGGCTTCCTCACCGGCGCGGTCTCGAATGTGAGCATCTGGCTGCTGGAGACGTTCCCGGCGTTGCAGACGATCGGGTAGTTCACGCTACTCGTAATGGCGGCTTCCGGGGAGTAAAGCGGAAGCCGGCTGGTTCGGTGATCATCGCCGGCCACCCCAGGCGGACGTTAGTCCCCTTGGACGAGCGCCGTAGGAAGCCAGAGCAGCCGGCCAAGAAGCGAATTTACGTCGCTATTTGTTTTGATCTTCTCAAATGCACATTGAGACGCGTGCAGCCGCGGCAGATCGTCGACGTCTGTGCGTACGGCTCCCGTTCATTGGCCGTCGGGAACGCAAACGCGGTTCCCTTGGAAGGACGTCGACAGAAATATCTGGAAACAAACTGTTCACCACAGGAAACGATTGCACCAATCGGGCGGCGCAACCGCGTGATGCGCATGCTAAACCTATAGGTGAGATAGTCCGAAGTTGCACGTGTATTGCTGTAATTGGAAATTCGGAATGTTCAGTGCGTCGACCTGCGCGCGAGCTACGGCATCGCCCGATCGCATTGGACCATCGAAAGATCTGCAGAT
>NZ_LGHL01000259.1 GCF_001908205.1 Bradyrhizobium sp. NAS80.1 | reverse complement strand
GTTTGGTGGCGGCGGGTTTGGCGGCGGCGGGCATTTCGGCGGTGGCGGCATGCATGTCGGCGCTATGGGTGGCGGCGGCATGCGATTTGGCGGCATGGGCGGTGCCCGTTTCGGTGGCGCCCGCTTCGCCGGTTCGCCGATGGCCGCCCACGCTGCCATCGGGCCGCGCTTTGCCGGTGCTCCGCTAGCGACCCGCGCCGCCTTCGGCCCGCGGTTTGCTGGCCCGGGCTTTCGCGGCAGGCCCTTCATCGGCCGCCATGCCTTCTTCTTCCGCCATCATCACTTCCGTCGGTTCGCCTTCGTCGGCGGTCCGTTCTTCTATGCCAACTATTACGACGACGGCTGCTGGCAAAGGAGCTGGACGCCCTATGGATGGCAATGGTTCAATGTGTGCGGAGACTATTGGTAGTCGCATCACCGTGCCGCACCATTGTCGCGATCGCCATCGGGCAGTTCCGCTCAGCCCCGGAACGGGATAGTCTGATGGCGATCGTCGCGCGGAGTTTTGCATGACCGGAGGTCATCGCCGTATCCTGGTCGTCGAGGACGATCCGGAAACCGCAGGCCAGCTCGCTGAGGAGCTGACGACCTCGGGCTACGACGTCGATCTCGCCGCCACGGGGCGAGAAGCCCTGAGCCACGGCGCCGCGCGCGAGTATGCCGTGATCACCATCGATCGCATGCTGCCGGATATCGACGGCATCACCGTGATGCGTCAATTGCGCGATGATGGCGTCGCCGCGCCGTTCCTGATCATTTCCGCGCTCGGCGAGGTCGATGACCGCGTGCGCGGCTTGCGCGCCGGGGGCGACGACTATCTCGTCAAGCCATTCTCCTTCGTCGAACTGCTGGCGCGGCTCGAGGCGCTCGGCCGCCGCAGCGAGACCATCGCCAAGGAGACGATTTTGCGGGTCGGCGACCTCACCATCGACCTGATCGCACGCAACGCGAGCCGCCGCGGCCGGAAGATTCCTCTGCTGCCGCGTGAATTCCAGCTGCTCGAATATCTCGTCCGCAACGAGGGCAGCGTCGTCTCCCGCGCGATGCTGCTCCAGCACGTCTGGGACCTGCATTTCGATCCGTCCACGAACATCATCGATGTCTATGTCGGTCGTGTGCGCCGCAAGGTCGACGACAGCCAGGCCTATCCGCTGATCCATACCATCCGCGGCATCGGATATTGCCTCCGTGCTCCTGGCTAAGACGCTCCTCTCCTCGACCTTCCGCCTGGCGCTGATCTCGATCGCGGCGTTCGGGCTGATCGTCGCGGCGATCATGGCCTATGTCTACTTCGGCACCATCGCCTATGTGCAGAGCCAGGTCGGTGACGCCGGCGATCACGAGGCCTTCACTGGCATGATCGAGCTCGCGATGATCGCGGTTGCCGTGCTGCTGCTGGTGCTTGCCGGGCTCGCAGCCGTGCTGGTGACGCGGCGCACCGTCGGCCGGATCGAGGAGATCAATGCGACCAGCCAGGCCATCATGCTGTCCGGCCTTGACCAGCGCATCCCCTTGCGCGGCAGCCACGACGAGTGGGACCGCGTCGCCGAAAACCTCAACCAGATGCTCGACCGCATTGAGACGCTGATGGGCGAGGTCAAGCAGGTCAGCGACAATGTCGCCCATGACCTGCGCACGCCTCTGACGCGCATGCGCGGCCGACTGGAGAAGGCCTATCACGCTCCACGCAACAGCGAGGTGGATGCGGCGCTGATCGGCGACACCATTGCCGATCTCGATTCCGTGCTTGGCATGTTCGCTTCCATCACCCGGATCTCGGAGATCGAGACCCGCGCCCGCCGGAGCGCGTTTCGGACACTCGACCTTGCCGAGATCGCTGGCGAGGTCGTCGAGCTCTATGACGCCGCCGCCGAGCAGGTCAGGACTCATCTCAGCCTCGGTGGCGACCGCAAGGTATCCGTGACAGGCGACCGCGACCTCCTGTTCGATGCGATCGCCAATCTTGTCGACAACGCGATCAAGCACGGTCGTGTGGGAGGACTGGTCACCGTGACTTGTCGCAGCGCCGGTGGCCGGGCGGCGATTACGATCGCCGACGATGGTCCGGGCATTCCGGCCGACCAGCGCGATCGCGTGTTCAAGCGCTTCTACCGGCTCGAACAGAGCCGTTACACACCGGGTAACGGTCTGGGTTTGAGTCTGGTCGCCGCGGTTGCCGGCCTCCATGGCGCCGAGATTGCGCTGCACGACAACGCACCGGGCCTTACAGTCCGGCTCAGCTTCCCAACGACATCAGCACGATAGGATCCGACGGCGTCAGAGCTCGATCACGCCGCGGCGCGCCGCATGCGCCACCGCATCGGTGCGGCCGGTGGCGTCCAACTTGTCGAGCAGCGAGCCGACGTGGAATTTCACGGTGTGCACGGAGATGCCGAGCTGACGTGCGATCATCTTGTTGGAGGCGCCCTCGGCCATCAGCGCCAGTACGTCGAGCTCGCGCTGCGTCAGCGCGATGTCCTCGGGCATGTCGCGCGAGACGATCGTCGCTGTGGCCTGTTCGCCGGGCGCGGCGAGGCGAAGCCCGGCGACGTTGCCGAGCAGCGTCGCCAGGCGAGCGGCAAGGGCGGGATCGTCGATTTCCAGGGAAAGTACGATCTCCCGTGCGTTATCCTCGCTCACGCCTCCGGCCTCTCGGCGACCGTGACCTTGAAGCTGACCGGCTCGCCGCCGCGACGTACCGCGACATCGAGCACCGCGCCGACGCTCGCCGGACCCAGCATCCGCGACAGCGCGCGCACGCCTGAGAGTTTCTGGTCGTTGACCGCGACGATCACGTCGCCCTGGCGAATACCGGCCGCAGCCGCCGGTCCGGTCTTGTCGACATTCATCACCATCGCGCCGATACCGTCGTCAAGCCGCACCGGCTGGAGCCCGAGGCCGAGATATCCTCGGGCGATGCGGCCGCGTGTCTCGAGCTGGGCCGCGACGCGCTCGATCGTCGCCGCCGGGATCACCAGCACACGCCGCGGTCCGAGCACGGCCATGCCGAAAGCCTCGCCTGATGCGTCCAGCGCGAGGCCGCCCTGCTGGGCGGGATGCAGGCGAACGTCGAGCTCGATCCGTGCATCGATGTCGCCGCCGCGCAGGCTTCGCCAGCTCTTGCCGGACAGCGAAACCATCCCGAGCGCGGCGCTCGGCGCATCGCGACTGGTAGCGACCACGACCGACAACGCGCCGAGGGGCGGGACCGTGGTGGTCAGCTTGACGGGCGCGATATTGGCATCAGCGCGCAGCAGCGCGATATCGGTCGTGTGGTCGCGGCCGGCGATCGTGGCGGCCACGGTGCTGCCGTCGGGGAGGCCGATTTCGACCTCGCCCTCATCGGCCAGCGCTTCGTCGGCTGTGACGATCAGGCCGGATTTCCAGACGAAGCCGGTCGCGCGGGAGCGGTGCGAATGCACGGAGACGATGGACGGCGCGGCGCGCGCGACGACATCCGCGAGCGCGGATGACAGTGAAGTCAGCGGAGTGGGGTCGGTCATGGGAGGCTCCTGTAAGCTGCCCTCAATCTGGGATGTCACGGCCGATCCGGAAACTGGCCGGATGGCCAGGACCTCGGTAGCGCTACAGCCGACGAACACGTGATTGGGAGCCGCTCACGCGAACGTGTAGCGATCGGCCCGGCATTGCGCCTCACGACAGGACTTCAGCGAGTGTGGTCTCAGCCCTTGCAGGGATGTCCTTACGAGGTGGTCAATGCCGGAGCGTCGGCCTCGTCGCTGTGCCGAGGACGTTGTCCCAGCGGTAGGAGTACCCGACGCCGATGATGTAATCAGGCGAATTCCGGTTGAGGCCAAAGGCCAGATGGAAATCGAGCTGCTCGGTCCGGTTCAGCAGATAGCCGCCGCCGACATTGAGCAGTGCCGTGCTTGTGCCTCGCGACGGATAGTCGCCGATATATTCGGCGAACAACGCCAGCTTTTCGGTGACCTTCCGTTCGATGACGAATGTTGCTTCGCTGGTCTGGTGGCTGGCGAGATCCGATGGTCGAAAGAAGCTCGTGAACATGCCGCTGATGCCCCAGCCGCCGCCGAGCTCGTATGACCAGGGGAATTGCAGATAGGGCTGGAATCCATCGCCGGCGACCGCGGCCGTGCCGGTCGGCAGGCCGACGCCGAACACCACCGAGAGATTTGCTGGCTCAGGCAGCCCGCTGACCTGCCATTTCACCGCAGGGGAGACGTTGGTGAAACCGTTGTCGATCGCACCCGTCAGCCGTCCGACATAGCTCGGCACGTCCACCAGCACTTCAAGGCAGGGCGCGATGCCAAAGCGGATACGGCTGTTGCTGCCGTCGAACCCCTTGCCGGCATTCTGCCGGGACGTGTTGACGCCGTTCTCGCTCTGGATGCTGCCTGCCGGCACAACCAGGCTGGAATTGGTCACATCGGGCCGATCGGTCGCGATTTCAGATTGCGATGACGGGCATTCGCCGGCGCGAGCCACCCCGGGCGATAGCGCAGCCGCAAGGAAACCGGCGCAACACAACGCGGCCCGCCAATGTTGCGGGGCAATCTTCAGAACCACAAATACGCTCTTCGAAGGCAGTTCGCTTGCTGGCAATAGTGCTCCATGATAGCACGCACTGGTAGCAGGCCTCCCCAAGAAGACTCGATTTCCCGGAATTTATTCCCTGACATGACCGATTTTCGTGGTGTCTTTCCCTATCTCGTCTCTCCGGTCGATGCCGACGGCGCGGTGCTCACGAACGTGCTCGGAAAGCTCTGCGACGATCTGATCGGCGCCGGCGTGCATGGGTTGACGCCGCTCGGCTCGACCGGCGAGTTTGCCTATCTCAATGCCGTGCAGCGCATGGCGATCGTGCAAACCACGATCGAGGCCGCGAAGGGCCGCGTGCCGGTCGTGGCCGGCGTCGCCTCCACCTCGACTGCGGATGCGGTGGCCCAGGCGAAAGCGTACCAGAAGCTCGGGGCCGACGGCATTCTTGCGATCCTCGAGGCTTACTTCCCGCTCGCCGACACCCAGGTCGAATCCTACTTCGGCAGCATCGCCGACGCCGTGGACATCCCCGTCGTCATCTACACCAATCCGCAATTCCAGCGCTCCGACCTTACCCTCGACGTCATCGCGCGCCTCGCGGAGCATCCGCGCATTGGCTACGTCAAGGATGCCTCGACCAACACTGGCCGGCTGCTCTCGATCATGAACCGCTGCGGCGATGCCTTGCGTGTGTTCTCGGCCTCAGCCCATATCCCGGCAGCCGTGATGCTGATCGGTGGCCTCGGCTGGATGGCAGGGCCGGCCTGCATCATCCCGCGCCAGAGCGTCGCGCTCTACGACCTCTGCAAAGCGGGCCGCTGGGACGAGGCCATGGCGCTCCAGCGCAAACTGTGGCGGATCAACGAGGCCTTCGCGCGCTTCAATCTCGCGGCCTGCATCAAGGCCGGGCTCGCGATCCAGGGCTACGACGTCGGCGACCCCGTTCCGCCGCAGGCTGCTCTCACGGCCGACGCGCGCAAGGTCGTGGAAGCGGCGTTGCGCGAGCTCTCTCCGTAGTCGTCTTGGCCGGGCATAGCCGTCCAAAGGACGGCGTCGCTTCCGCTCGCCTATGCCCGGCCATCCACGCCTTACCGCGCTGAAGCGAGAACGTGGATGTCCGGGACGAGCCCGGGCATGACGAATCCGCGGGTTTGTCGCCCAAAACCGCAGCTGGCTTCACATGCCTCCATCCGCTACAAGGCGGCCGCACTTTGAGGCTTAGAGGACTAGCGGAATGAACATTCTTCCCGGCAATTTGCGTTTCGGAGCGGGGCAGCCCGTCAAGCGTTTGGAAGACCAGCGGCTGCTCACCGGGAAGGGGCAGTTCATCGACGACAAGCCGGAGGACGGCGCGCTGTGGCTGCACGTGCTGCGTTCGCCGCATGCCCATGCGAAGATCGTATTGATCGACACCAGCGCCGCGGCCGCTATGCCCGGCGTCACTGCAGTCTATACCGGCGCCGACCTCATCAAGGACGACATCGGCAGCATCCCGACGCTGAGCATCTTCAAGCGTCCCGACGGCAAGCCGATGACGGTGCCGCCGCGCCGCCTGCTTGCGCATGAGATCGTGCGCTATGCCGGCGAAGCGGTCGCCGCGGTGGTCGCCTCCTCTCGCGCGGAAGCGCAGAGCGCGGCCGAAGCGATCGTGGTCGAATACGAGGTGCAGCCGGCGGTGGTCGACCCGGTCGAGGCCGTAAAGCCCGGCGCGCCCGTGGTCTGGCCCGAGGCACCCGACAACATCGTCGGCGCGATGAGCTATGGCGATGCCGCCAAGGCGGACGAAGCCTTCGCCAAGGCCGCGCACACGGTCGAGCTGGATATCGTCAGCCAGCGCCTGGTGCCGTCGGCGATGGAGCCGCGCTCGACCATTGCCGAGATCGACACGAAAACCGGCCGCCTTCTCCTGCATGTGCAGTCACAGACGCCGGCCTCCACTCGCGACGTGCTGGCGGAAGCCGTGCTGAAGCGCCCGAAGGACAGCGTCCGCGTGCTGGTCGGCGACATCGGCGGCGGGTTTGGCCAGAAGACCAACCTCTATCCCGAGGACGGCATCGTTGCCTACGCCGCAACCAAGCTGAACAACAAGATCCGCTGGCGCGGCGATCGCACCGACGAATTCGTCGGCGGCACCCATGGCCGCGATCTCACCTCGACCGCGTCATTCGCGCTCGACGAGAAGGGCAAGGTGCTGGCCTATCGCGTCAAGTCGATCGGCTGCACCGGCGCCTATTCCTCGGGTGCGGCGAACATCATTCCATTGGTGCTCGGGCCGTTTGTGCAGACCGGCGTCTACGACCTGCCGCTGGTGCATTTCGAAGTGCAGTCGGTGATGACCCACACCGCGCCCGTCGGCGCCTATCGCGGCGCGGGCCGTCCGGAAGCGGTCTTCATCGTCGAGCGCCTGTTCGACGCTGCCGCGCGAAAGATCGGCATGGACCCGCGCGCGATCCGGAAAGCCAACTACATCAAGCCGGCGCAGCTGCCCTACACCAACGCCGCCGGCCAGGTCTACGATTCCGGCGCCTTCGCCCACATGCTCGACCGTGCCGTGAAGCTCGCCGACTGGGACGGTTTCGCCGCGCGCAAGAAGGCCGCGAAGAAGAAGGGCCTGCTCTATGGCCGCGGGCTCACCTCCTACATCGAGTGGACCGGCGGTCGCGCCCACACCGAGAAGGTCAGCCTGCACGCGACCTCGCAGGGCCGCGTCGTCCTGCATTCCGGCACCATGGCGATGGGGCAGGGGCTGCGGACCACCTACACGCAGATGATCTCCGACACGCTCGGCATTCCCATGGACAGGATCGACGTCGTCCAGGGCGACACTGATCTCGCGATGGGCTTCGGCAGCGTCGGCTCTCGTTCGCTGTTCGTCGGCGGCACGGCGGTCGCGGTCTCCTCCAACGATCTGATCCAGAAGGCGCGCGAGAAGGCGGCGAACGCGCTCGAGACCTCGGTCGAGGACATCGAATATCAGGGCGGCATGCTCACCGTGGTCGGCACCGACCGTCGCATCAGCCTGTTCGATCTTGCGGAGAAGGAAGGCGGCGCCAAGCTCAGCGTCGATTCCGAAGGCGAGGTCGATGGCCCAAGCTGGCCGAACGGCACGCATATCTGCGAGGTCGAGATCGATCCGGAGACCGGCGTCTCCCGCGTCGTGCGCTACACCACGGTCGACGACGTCGGCGTTGCTGTGAACCCGATGCTGGTCACCGGCCAGATTCATGGCGGCGTGGCGCAGGGCATCGGCCAGGCACTGTACGAGGGCGTCTCGTATGATGCGGACGGCCAGCTCCTCACCGCCAGCTACCAGGACTACTGCATTCCGCGCGCCGACGACGTTCCGGCGATCGTGGTGACGCTCGACGATTCCGCGCCTTGCCGCACCAATCCGCTCGGCGCCAAGGGCTGCGGCGAATCCGGCGCCATCGGCGGCCCGCCCTGCGTCACCAATGGCGTGATGGACGCGCTCGCCGAGCTCGGCATCACTCAGCTCAACACCCCACTGACGCCGCAGAAGATCTGGCAGGCGATCAGGGACGCGAAGGTCGGCGGTTAAGCGAAGCGCGTTGTTGCGCTGGTTATCGCCACACACTCAACTGTCGTCCCGGGGCGCGCGCAGCGCGAGCCCGGGACCCATAACCACAGGGAGGAGTTGTTGCGCGAAGTCGATAACTCCGAGTCCCCGTAACCACCGTCCGCCTGTGATTATGGCGACGAGCGCAAGCGCTCGCGCGCGGGTCCCGGATCTGCGCTTCGCTTGTCCAGGACGACAGCGGTGAAGGTCGCGCCAGCGTGCGCTAGATTCCCAGCATCATCTTCGCGATGATGTCGCGCTGGATTTCGGACGTGCCGCCGAAGATCGTCCAGGCCCGGCCGTTGAGATATTCCGGCACGACCGTCAGCATCTCCTCGGCAAGCGCCGGCTCGTGGTTGAGCTTGTAGAGCGGCCGCATCGGCTCGACGGCAAGGGCGTCGTGACCGATCACGTCGACGCCGAGCCGCGTCACCGCTTGCCGGATTTCACTGTTGCGCAGCTTCAGGATTGACGACACCGCGCCGGGATTCTGACCGGTCTGGAGCGCGGAGAGCACGCGCAGCTCGGTCATTTCCAGCGCATCGATATCGACCTCGACCTCGGAGATGCGCGCCGCGATATCGGGGCTGTCGATCGCGCGGCCCGTCAGGTCCGACCCGGCAAGGTCCGCGATCGCCTTCAATCCCTCGCGCAGCTTCGCCGAGGCGATCCCCGAGCCGCGCTCGAATTCGAGCAGGTATTTGCCGTAGGTCCAGCCCTTGCCTTCCTCGCCGACGCGGTTCGCCACGGGCACGCGCACGTCGTCGAAGAACACCTGGTTGACCTCGTGGTCACCGCCGATGGTGAGGATCGGGCGCGTGGTAATGCCCGGTGTCTTCATGTCGATCAGGATGAAGCTGATGCCGTCCTGCTGCCGCGGCCCGTCGCTGGTGCGCACCAGCGCGAACATGCGGTTGGCGTGATGGGCGTGCGTGGTCCAGATCTTGGTGCCGTTGATGATGTAGTCGTCGCCGTCGCGGACCGCACGCGTCTTCAGCGAGGAGAGGTCGGAGCCGGAGCCCGGCTCGGAATAGCCCTGGCACCAATAGTCCTCACCGGAGAGAATACGCGGCAAGTAGAAGTTCTTCTGCTCGGGGCTGCCGAAGCCGATGATGACGGGCCCGACCATCTTCACGCCCATCACGTTGACATTCGGCACGCCGGCGCGTGCGCATTCGGTCTCGAAGATCCAGCGCTGCGCCGGCGTCCAGGCCGGGCCGCCATGGTCGGCG
>NZ_LGHL01000258.1 GCF_001908205.1 Bradyrhizobium sp. NAS80.1 | reverse complement strand
GGCGGCGCGGATAACGCTCGCCACCACCACCGCCACCGCCCTCGAAGCCGCCTTGGCCGGCATTCACCTGCGGCTGCGCGCCGGTGATGAAGGAGGGCAGGCGGTCGACGCTGCCGGCATCGGCAACGACGGGCTGCGGCTGGTTCTGCGGTTGCGGCTGGGGCTGATACTGCGGCTGCGGACGATGATCGCGCTCGCGGTGCTCGCGCGGCTGCTGCTGGTCGCGCTGATAGGGCTGCTGGTTGTCGCGCTGCTGATGATCACGCTGGCCGTCGCGCGTGTAAGGCTGCTGCTGCGGTTGCGGAACGAAGCCCGGTTCCTGGCCGAAATTCGAGAAATTCTCGCCGTCGTCCTCACCAAAGTCGCTGCTCGTGCTGATCGGCTCGTCGCCGCGCGGCTGCTGGTTCTGGCGGAACTGTTCCTGAGCGGCGGCGATCAGGCGGAAATAATGCTCGGCGTGCTGGTAGTAGTTCTCGGCTGCAACGGGATCGCCCGAGGAGCGCGCGTCGCGCGCAAGCTGGAGATATTTCTCAGCGATGTGCGAGGCGGTACCGCGGATCTTGATGTCGGGTCCGTTGGACTCGTAGACCCGGGTCATCGGGTTCTGGCTGCGCCGGTTGTTGTTGTTATTATTATTGTTGCGGTTGCGCATCCGCTGCTTGTTCTGACCGTTTCTCATGTCCTGCCTTTAATTCCAGCCCTAAAGGTTGCACGCACTACTGATTGCTGAGAGTGACCTGGTGACAGCGGTTCACATTCCTCGCGCGCACCGCGCGCAAGAGCGGCTTGAACCCTGCCGATGTTTGTCGACCGTCGCGTTCAACAAAGACGCGTTCCCCACTCGCCAGCATTCATCGCCAGCGAACCCATTCATTTCGCCTGCCGAAACAAGCCCAGCTTTCTCGCGTAAGTCTTCAAGCGCAATATCAGGCTTTCGTTCACGTTGCGGTCGGAGAGCAGCGCAGCTCCACTGGCCATCGCGCTCAACAGGACCTGCGGCTTGGAACCTTAAATCAGTAAAGCTCTCGCCCGAGAGCCCGGCTTTCACCCGTAGGTCTACGGGGCCGGTACCGATGTGTTGACCGGAACGTAGTCGTTCCGAAGGGATATTCCAAGAGGTTTTTACAGGCCAAACCGGCTTTTATGGGGGCATTTTTCGGGCCGAAACGGCCCGCAGAATGCCTGCCAGATCGGCCCTGGGCGGCCTGTCCACCGTTAACGCGGCGGCCGTCATCAGGGTTTCGATATCACGGGCCTGCCCCTGTCCGGCCTCGACGATCAGGGCCCCGCCGGGCGCGAGCCGTTCAGCCGCCTGCGGGATCAGGGCGCGATAGGCGTCATAGCCATCATTGCCGCCGTCGAGCGCCAGATGCGGATCGTGCTCGCGCACCTCGATGCTCAGTTTCGGAATTTCCCCCGAGGGAATATAGGGCGGGTTCGACACGATGAGGTCGAACGGGCCTTGAAGCGCTGCCGCGTAGGAGCAGGCGACGAACGCGGCGCGGTCGGCGAGGCCGAGCGCAGCCGCGTTGTCGCGCGCGGTTTCGAGTGCCGTCAGGCTGACATCGGTGCCTACTCCAAACGCCTCGGGAATCTCGTGCAGCAGTGCGAGCAGGATGGCGCCCGATCCGACGCCGATATCCGCGATCCGCGGGCGCCGTCCCGATATCGTGAGCCCTCGAAAAATCTCGAGCGCCAGCTCGACCACGGTCTCGGTGTCCGGTCGCGGCACCAGCGTCGCCTCGGACAGCCGGAACGGCAGGCCCCAGAATTCCCGCGCGCCGAGAATGCGGGCAACCGGCTCATGCGCAAGCCGGCGCTGCGCATATCCTTCGAGCCGCGCGGCCTCCTCGGGCGTGAGTTGTCGCGCCGCCTGCGTGACCATGCCGGTCAGATCGAGCTCCAGCGCGGCGCCAACGAGCAGGCGCGCATCGAGGGCGGCCTCCTCGAGGCCGGCCGATTGCAGCCGCGCGGTGAGGGCGCGCCGCGCACTCTCGATGCTGTTTCCGGAATCGAACCCTGTCGCCAATGGAGCCATCCTGCCTCGCATCGTGGATAGATCGGCGGCATTGCTTGCGTCAACGGAAAGGAGCGCGTTTGATCGCACCTCGCGGCGAAGGAGGCATCCATGACAGCCTATGACGATCAGAACGTCTTCGCAAAGATCCTGCGCGGCGAGATTCCCTGCTTCGAGGTTTTCAGGGACGACCGCAGCTTCGCCTTCCTCGACATCATGCCGCGCTCGCCCGGGCACACGCTGGTCATTCCCCGAGCGCCGGCGCGCGGCATCCTCGACATCGCGGATGACGATCTCGCCGCGGTCGCCCGGACCGCGAAGCGGATCGCGATTGCTGCGATGAGGGCGTTCGACGCCGAGGGCATTATTCTCCAGCAGTTCAGCGAGCGGGCCAGCGGGCAGGTGGTCTTTCACCTGCACATGCATGTCATGCCGGTCAGGGCCGGCGTCGAACTGCTGCCGGCGCAGACGCGCAAGGAAGATATGGCCGTGCTCGCTGAACACACCAAACGGATGATTGCGGCACTTGGTGGCTGAACCTGGCGACTGACCAGGCCAAGCCGCCGAATTGCCTCGGGAAACGGGACCACTTCTCCATGACAACCAGCAACCGCATCGTCCTCTCCAGCGACCACGCTGCTATTCAACTTCGACAAGCCATTGCCGCTCATATCGCGGCGCATGGCTGGGTGGTGGTCGACATCGGACCGACGACGCCGGAGAGCACACACTATCCTAAGCACGGCGAAGCGGCGGCGCGGCTCGTCGCCTCGGGCGATTGCCGGTTTGGCATCATCCTATGCGGCACCGGCCAGGGCATCATGATGGCAGCGAACAAGGTGAAGGGCATCCGCTGCGGCGTTTGCGCCGACACATTCTCAGCCCGCATGATCCGCCAGCACAACGATGCCAACATGCTGTCGATTGGCGCGCGCGTGGTAGGCGAAGGGCTGGCGCTCGATATCGTGGATGCGTTCCTGGCCGCGCAGTTCGAGGGCGGCAGGCATGCGGCGCGGGTGGAGATGATCGGGGCGCTGGAAGGATAGCGCCGTTCTTTGCTTCATCAGGGGGGCCACGTCCTAGACGCCGAGATAGCGCTGCAGCAAGACCGTAGGATGAATTGAGCTGTTACGAAGCCCATCATCGCTACAAAGTCGAAATTGACGAGTGCAGCTTTGCTCCACCCAAGCTACGAGCCAGCGATCCTTCCTCGAACCTCCATCATTTCTTGTTCAGGGGGCGGGGCCGAAGGGGGTAGCCAATCGGACATTCGAGCGCGGCACGATCCCAGCTTCCGATATCAGCTGCCGCCCGATAGGTGCTTTGCAGGAACTCCATGAGCGTCGCCTCCGGCTCGCTGGATTTTCGCGCAAGGTCGTAGGGTAGGAGATGTTCGCCGAGCTTCTGATCGAAGTATGCGCCCGCCGGCATGACCTGTCCGTCAGCAAAGCCATTCGGGGTGGGATAGGCATAGTAGAAAGCCGCAAAGTCTGTACCACCTCCGCCCGGCCAAAAGCCGGCGGACGAGACCTCGTCGCTGTAGGCCTCGCGGGTCACGACGTCCGGCAAACCCGGGACGCCACCCGGGTGAAGCGGAGCGG
The DNA here is from genome assembly GCF_001908205.1 of Bradyrhizobium sp. NAS80.1. Taxonomy (GTDB): domain Bacteria; phylum Pseudomonadota; class Alphaproteobacteria; order Rhizobiales; family Xanthobacteraceae; genus Bradyrhizobium. The sequence goes on along the minus strand of NZ_LGHL01000258.1, from coordinate 9,240 downwards.
GACGCCCAGAGAAACGCGTCTCGCGCATTCATCTGGACGAGTTGAGTGCTGCTGCTCCCGCCCTGGGCAAGATTCTACAATCGTTTCGGGCCAAGAGCGCTAAACGGGGCGCGCTGGACAGGGCGCGCTGAACAAGACGCGCTGAGGCGCGGGATTTAAGCCGCCGCACCTTGCGCGGCGAGCTGCGCGGCCTGGTGCTCGGTGGTCAGCGCGTCGATCAATTCGCCCAGCGCTTCGCCCGCGATGACCTGCGGCAGCTTGTAGAGCGTGAGATTGATGCGGTGATCGGTGACGCGCCCTTGCGGGAAGTTGTATGTGCGGATGCGCTCGCTGCGGTCGCCGGAGCCGACCTTCTCCTTGCGCTCAGCCGAGCGTGCGGCTTCGACGCGCTGCCGCTCGGCGTCGTAGATGCGCGAGCGCAGGATGTTCATGGCGGAGGCGCGGTTCTTATGCTGCGAGCGGCTGTCCTGCATCATCACGACGATGCCGGTGGGGATGTGGGTGATGCGGATCGCCGATTCCGTCTTGTTGACGTGCTGGCCGCCGGCGCCCTGCGCGCGCATGGTCTCGATGCGCAGGTCGTCGTTCTTGATGTCGACGTCGACATCCTCGACCTCGGGCAGCACGGCCACCGTCGCGGCCGAGGTGTGGATGCGTCCCTGCGTTTCCGTGTCGGGCACGCGCTGCACACGGTGCACGCCGGACTCGAACTTCAGCTTCGAGAACGCGCCGCGGCCCTGCACCTCCGCGATGATTTCCTTGTAGCCGCCGACGGTGCCTTCGCTCGCGGAGATCACCTCGACCTTCCAGCCCTGCAAGCTCGCGAAGCGTTCGTACATCCGGAACAGGTCGCCGGCGAACAATGACGCCTCATCGCCGCCGGTGCCGGCGCGGATTTCCAGCACGACGTTGCGGTCGTCCATGGCGTCCTTGGGCAGCAGCGCGACACGGATCTTCTGGACCAGTTCCTCGATCCTGGGCGTCAGCTCCTCGCGCTCGGCTTCCGCCATGCTGCGCATCTCGGCATCCGTTGCGGGATCGGCGATCAGCGCCTCGGTGTCGGCGAGCTCTTTCACGGCGGAGCGATAGGTTTTGACCGCCTCGATCAGCGGGGTGATCTCGGCGAGCTCGCGGGTGATCTGGACATAGCGCTCGGAGGCGAGCTGGCCGAGCGATTCGGCCTCCAGAGAGGCGTGATGCGCGAGCAGGACGTCCAGTTTGGCTTCGGGGAGTGACGACATCGGTTCGGTCTCAAATGGGCGGAAGGAGGCGAGGCGGCGGGAAGCGGCGATAGACCCGCTACAAAGCCAGGCCTTCGGCCTCGGCAAATTCCGTCAGCTTCTGCCGGATCGAGATGCTGCCGGCGGGCGCGTCCAGCAACGGGCCGAGCATCGCCTCGGCCTTCTTCGCATCGAGATCGATCACCATCGCCTTGACCGGGCCGAGCGCAGTCGCCGAGAGCGACAGCGAGCGATAGCCCATCGCGATCAGGGCGAGCGCTCCGATCGGCTTGGAGGCCATCTCGCCACAGAGCGAGAGCGACTTCTTCGCCGCGTTCGACTTGCGCGCAATCTCGCGCAGCACGCGCAGGATCGGCGCGGACATGGTGTCGAAGCGCTCGGAGACCTTGGCATTGCCGCGGTCAACCGCGAACAGGAACTGGAACAGGTCGTTGGAGCCGACCGAGATAAAGTCGACCTTCTTCAAGAGCTCGTCGAGCTGATAGAGCAGCGCCGGCACCTCGACCATGGTGCCGATGTCGATCCGCTCCGGCAGCGTGTGCCCGTGCTGGCGCAGATAGGTAAGCTCGCGCTCGACCAGCGCCTTTGCGGCGTCGAACTCGGCGACCTCGGAGATCATCGGAAACATGACGCGCAGCGCGCGACCGCCGCCGGCACGCAGCAGCGCGCGGATCTGGCCGCGCAAAAGGCCGGGACGGTCGAGCCCGAGCCGGATCGCGCGCCAGCCGAGCGCGGGATTCTCCTCGATCACCGCTTCCATGTAGGGCAGCGCCTTGTCGCCGCCGATGTCAAGGGTACGGAAGGTGACGGGCTTGGAGCCCGCGGCATCGAGCACGGTGCGATAGAGCGCGAGCTGGTCGCTGGTGCGCGGCAGGCTTTGGCCGACCATGAATTGCAGCTCGGTGCGGAACAGGCCGATGCCGGCGCTGCCGGTGTCGTCGACGTGCGGCAGGTCGATCGCTAGACCCGCGTTGATCATCAACTCGACCTTCTGGCCGTCTTTGGTGACGCAGGGCCGGTCGCGCAGCGCCAGGTACTGTGCCTGGCGGCGGGCGCGGAACCGCACCCGTTCGGCAAAGGCCGCCTCAATCTCCTGCGACGGGCGCACATAGATCGAGCCCGACGTGCCGTCGACGATGATGGCATCACCGGGGTCCGCAATGCCCGGTGCGTTCGGTACCTCGCCGACCGCGGGAATGCCGAGCGCGCGCGCCACGATCGAGACATGGGAATTGGCGGTGCCTTCCTCCAGCACGATGCCGCGCAGGCGCTTGCGGTCGTAGTCGAGCAGCGCCGCCGGACCCATCGCGCGCGCAATGACAATCGCATTGTCGGGCAGTTGCTCGCGCGAGGGGGGCGTGGTCCTGGCCGACCAGCTGCCGCATCAGGCGGTAGCCGAGATCCTCGAGATCGTGCAGGCGGTCGCGCAAATAGGGATCGGTCGAGCGCAGCATGCGCGCGCGGGTGTCGGACTGCACGCGCTCGACGGCGGCTTCCGCGGTGAGGCCGGTGGCGACCGCCTCATGCAGCTTGTGCGACCAGCCCTGGTCGTTGGCGAACATGCGGTAGGCTTCCAGCACATCGCGATGCTCGCCGCCTTCGGCGACGTCGCCGCGTTCCAGCATGCGGTCGAGATCGGCGCGCAACTTGGCGAGCGCGGTGTCGAGCCGCTTGATTTCCTTCGGAAGGTCCTCGGCGATGTAGTCCTTGATGACGACGCGCGGCTCATGCAGCACGACATGGCCGAGCGCGATGCCTTCCGACAGGATCGCGCCGACCTTCTGCGCGGAATGGCGCGCGGCAGGCTCAAGGCCCGGCTGGGCCAGCGCGGACAGTTCGCCGGATGCGATCAGCTCCGCCAGCACCATCGCGGTGGTCTGCAGCGCCTCGAGCTCCTCCTCGACATAGTTGCGCTTGGCGCGGTTCTGCACCACCAGCACGCCGAGCGTATTGCCGGCGCGCAGGATCGGCACGCCGAGGAAGGAGTGATAGATTTCTTCGCCGGTCTCCGGGCGGAACGAGAAGGCCGGGTGGCTCTGGGCATCGCTCAAATTGAGCGGGGTCGCCTCGCTGGCGACAAGGCCGACCAGGCCCTCATGGGCGCTCAGCACGGTGTGGTGCACCGCCTCGCGCTTGAGACCTTCGGTGGCGTAGAGCTCGAGCGTGTTGTCGATGCGCAGCACATAGACCGAGCACACCTCGGCCACCATGTTGGCGGCGATCAGCACCACGATCTTGTCCAGCCGCTCTTGGGCCGAGACCTGCTCCGCCATGGTTTCGCGGAGCCGTCTCAACAAGACGCGGGGACCTCCCGACGCGCTCCGCATGTGCCGTCAATCTCCTCCGTCTGCCTGGCCCGGCGGTATCGGCCGGCGGCTGGCCCAAAACTCCAGAAGAACAAACAATTTTGTTTGTCCGGCGCAGGCGCAAGTCCAAATCTGTCTCGATTTGGCGCTTGCGCCGAATCAGCGCCGCCTGAACTGGGACACAGTCTGCGGCAGCCCACCCTGTTCGCCGTATAGCGAATTGAGGCTTGTTTTGCCAAGCAAAACGCCTGCCAAACGCGAAGGTGTGTACACCTTCGCGTTTGCTGCGACCGCTAAGAGAAAATTCGTCTAAGTCTGATCGAGACCGTAGAGCGTGTGCAGGGTGCGCACCGCGAGCTCGGTATAGGCCGTGTCGATCAAAACCGAGAATTTGATCTCGGAGGTTGTAATGGCCCGGATGTTGATATTCCGTCCGGCGAGAGCCGCAAATGCCTGGGCGGCGACGCCGGCATGGCTGCGCATGCCGCTGCCGATCACCGAAATCTTGGCAACGTCGGTAGCGGTGTCGAGCCGTGCATAGCCGATCTTGGCCTTGGCGGCGGTGATCGTCTCCTTGGCGCGGGTGTAGTCCGCGGCCGGCACCGTGAAGGTGAGGTCGGTGGTCTTGCCGTCCTCGGAGACGTTCTGCACGATCATGTCGACGTTGATGTTGGCATCCGCCAGCGGGCCGAAGATCGATGCCGCAACGCCGGGCTTGTCCTCGATCTGGCGCACCGAGATCTGGGCCTCGTCCTTCGAAAAGGCGATGCCGGTGACGACGTGGCTTTCCATGATCTCCTCCTCGCTGCAGATCAGCGTGCCGGGCGGCTGGTTGGCATGCGGGTCGATATCCTCGGGCTTGTCGAAGCTCGAGCGGACGAAGATCGGCATGTTGTGGACCATGCCGAGTTCCACCGAGCGGACCTGGAGCACCTTTGCGCCCTGGGAAGCCAGTTCCAGCATGTCTTCGAACGCGATCTTATCGAGCCGCCGCGCCTTCGGCACGATTCGCGGGTCGGTGGTATAGACACCGTCGACGTCGGTGTAGATGTCGCAGCGGTCCGCCTTGACGGCGGAGGCGATCGCCACGGCCGAGGTGTCCGAGCCGCCGCGGCCGAGGGTGGTGATGCGGTTCGTCTCGGGATTGATGCCCTGGAAGCCGGCGATGACCGCGACCTCCTTGCGCTCCTGGAAGCGCTTGATGATCTCGCTGCCGTCGATGTCCTCGATCCGGGCCGAGGCGTGGGCGTCGCTGGTCTTGATCGGGATCTGCCAGCCCTGCCAGGAGCGGGCCTGGATGCCCATGCCCTGAAGCACGATGGCCAGCAGGCCCGAGGTCACCTGTTCGCCGGAGGCGACGACGGCGTCGTATTCGCGCGCGTCGTGCATCGGCGAGGCCTCGGTGCACCAGGCCACCAGCTCGTTGGTTTTGCCGGACATCGCCGAGACGACCACGGCCACTTCATGGCCGGCGTCGACCTCACGCTTCACATGGCGTGCGACGTTGCGGATACGTTCGATGTTGGCGACGGACGTGCCGCCGAATTTCATCACGAGGCGGCTCATGACGACGCGTGCATTCCCTCATAAGGATAAGTATGGTGACCCGCGCGAGGCGATGCCGCGGACACCCGACCGCGCGTATACAGAGGGGCGGGGCCGGGGGCAAGCGGGTTCCTGCGGGGGGCCAATCCGGGCAATGGGTTAATCGAGGTTATGGCGCGCTATATTGACGAGATCCTGCAGCCCGGGGAGCGCGTGCTGTATTCGACCAATGCGCACTGGATCTTCTATTTTCCGGCCATCGTGGCCTGGATCGTGGCCATGGCCCTGTTCGTGGCCTCCCGTCAGACCACTATCTACAGCATAATGGTCCTCTGCCTGTTCGGCTCCGGCCTGGTGGCGCTGGTCGCCCTGTACTGGACCGTCCAGGGCTGGTTCCATCGCTTCACCACCGAGACCGACGTCACCAACCTCAGGGTTGTGCACAAGACCGGGTTCATCAAGCGCCGCACCTTCGAGATGGCGCTGGACAAGGTCGAGAGCGTCGACGTCAATCAGTCGATTCTTGGACGTATTCTCAACTACGGCGACGTGACGATTCGCGGCGTTGGCGAGGGGATCGAGACGATCGGGACCGTCGACTCGCCGCTCGCCTTCCGTAGTTCGATCACCACGCGGTAGGACCCGCCACTTCATGAGCATGCAACAAGATACTTCCGCAACCGCAAGCAACCCTCCGGGCTCGACCGTCGACGCCGCCGAGATCGCGAAATTCTCCAAGCTCTCGGCAGAGTGGTGGGACCCCAAGGGCAAGATGGCCCCGCTGCACCGGATCAACCCGCTGCGGCTCGGCTACATCCGCGACGCCGCCTGCCGCAAGTTCGAGCGCAACGTGCGCAGCCTCAACTGCCTCGGTGGCCTGCGTGTGCTCGACATCGGCTGCGGCGCCGGCCTGTTGTGCGAGCCGCTGTCGCGGCTGGGGGCGCAGGTCATCGGCATCGACCCGTCGGCGAGCAACATCGCCGCGGCGAAGCTGCATGCCGATAAGGGCCATCTTGCGATCGACTACCGCTGCACCACGGTGGAGGAGATCGATCCGCGCGAGCGCTTCGACATCGTGCTGGCGATGGAGGTGGTCGAGCACGTCGTCGACGTCGGCGTTTTCCTGAAGCGCTGCGCGTCGATGCTGAAGCCGAACGGGCTGATGGTGGTCTCGACGCTGAACAGGAACTGGAAGAGCTTTGCGCTCGCCATCGTCGGCGCCGAATACGTCCTGCGCTGGCTGCCGCGCGGTACCCACGAATGGAACAAGTTCGTCACCCCCCGACGAGCTGACAAAATATCTGCTCGACAACCGCCTCGTCATCACCGAGCAGACCGGCGTCGTCTACAGCCCCTTCGCCGACAAATGGACCCTCTCCTCCGACATGGACGTGAACTACATGGTCGTGGCGGAAGGCATGGTGTGAGGCTGCCGTGAGTGAGGTGCGAGCTGTCGCTCTCCGGGCGGTGTCGTCCCTGCGAACGCCGGGACCCATAACCACAGGCCCCTGTAGTTAGCCGAGACAGGCGTTCCGAGCATGTACTACGTCTACATCCTCGCCAGTCGCCGCCATGGAACGCTCTATATCGGCATAACCAACTCGCTCCAGAAGCGACTGGAAGAGCATCGGAGCGGCAAGGGCTCGGAGTTCGTCAGGCGCTACGGGGTGCACCGGCTTGTCTACACCGAGGCCTATGAGCGGGCAGAAGAAGCGATTGCCCGCGAAAAGCAGCTCAAGCGCTGGAAGCGCGACTGGAAGATCGAACTGATCGAGCGCGAGAACCCGGAGTGGCGTGACCTGAGCGATCTGCTGGTTTGATAGCACGCCGTTGCCAAATCGCTCGCTGTCGTCCCTGCGAACGCAGGGACCCATACCGCGGAATCTATCGGAAGGCATGGTGGTGGACGCGCGGGTTAGCAGCTTCCGCCTAACTGCTCCCTGGGGTTATGGGTCCCTGCGTTCGCAGGGACGAGAGGGGAGTTTGTGGCGCGGGCATCGCTCCCATGACATCCGTGCGGTTGACCGCGCGAGCCTCAGCTTGCAGGTTGGCCCACTCCTGTCCTGCTCTGGCACCCTCACCCCATGCTCACCGTCACCAGCCTCTGGATTCCCTTCACCGTCATTGCCGCGGTCGGGCAGGTCGCGCGCAATGCGATGCAGCGGTCGCTGACGAAGCCGCTGGGGACCTGGGGCGCGACCAATATCCGCTTCCTGTTCGGTTTCCCGTTCTCGCTGCTGTTCCTAGGCGTGGTGCTGGTCGTCTCCGGCGATCATCTCAGCATGCCGCCGACGGTGTTCTGGCCGTGGCTGCTGTTGGGGGCGCTCAGCCAGATCGTTGCGACCGGCCTGATGCTGCTTGCGATGAACGACCGCTCCTTCGTGGTGACGACGGCATACCTCAAGACCGAGGCAATCCAGACCGCGATCTTCGGCTTCGTCTTTCTCGGCGATCACCTCACCTGGCTCAAGGTGCCGGCGATCGTGATCGCGACCGTCGGTGTCGTCATCACCGCGCTCAGGCCCGGCGGCGGGAAGAGTTTTGCCGAGCTGAAGCCCACCATCACGGGGCTCGTCGCCGCGGCGGCCTTCGCGCTCTCTGCGGTCGGCTTCCGCGGCGCCATCATCACGGTGCCGAACGTGTCCTTCGTGACGGCCTCGTCCTTCACGCTGGTGCTCGGCCTGTTCGTGCAGACGCTGGTGCTGACGGTTTACCTGCTCTGGCGCGCTCCAAAGGTGCTTCAGTCGATCCTGGGCTTGTGGAGGCCGTCGGCGCTCGCCGGCTTCATTGGCGCCTTCGCGTCCCAGTTCTGGTTCCTCGCCTTCGCGTTGACGGCAGCCGCCAATGTCCGCACGCTCGCTTTGATCGAGGTGCTGTTCGCGCAAGGAGTGGCCTACTACTCGTTCAAGCAGCCGATCGCGCCGCGCGAGATCTTCGGCATCGTGCTGATCGTGGTGGGCGTGGCGCTGCTCGTGGGGGTCTGACCTCTTAGAGCATGATGTTTTTATACGGAAACATAGCCTGAGTTTTTGAGATAGTTGGCACACTCCTGCGCAGAAAAGAGGTCGAGGAGTTCGCCGACCTTGCGCCAAGTTGCCTCGACATCGCGCGGCTCAGCGGCTCGCATCAGATGTTTGAGCTTGGCGAAGACCTGTTCGATCGGATTGAGATCGGGACTGTAGGGCGGCAGGAAGAGCAGGTGCGCTCCGGTGGCGCGGATCGCATTGCGAGCGGACTTGCCCTTGTGACTGCCGAGATTGTCGAGGATGACGATCTCGCCTTTTGCCAGAGTTGGAGCCAGCACCTTCTCGACATAGAGGGTGAAGAGTTCGCCATTGATGGGGCCGTCGATGACCCAAGGTGCGCTGATCTGGTCGTGCCGCAGCGCTGCGATGAAGGTCATCGTCTTCCAGTGACCGAAAGGCGCGGATGCTTGGAGCCGCTCTCCACTCGGTCCCCAACCGCGCAGTGGCGCCATGTTGGTCTTGATCCAGGTCTCGTCGATAAAGATTAGGCGTGAAGCGTCAATCTTGCCTTGATGGGCCTTCCAGCGGGCCCGTTTACGAGCGATGTCGGGGCGATCTTGTTCGGCCGGCAGGATCGTTTTTTTTGAAGCTCAGCCCTTCGGCATGCACAAACGTCCACACCGCCCGTACGTCTGTCTTGATCCCGCGCGCCGCCAGCTCCTGTGTCAGCTTCCGCAAGGTGAACGGCCCCGAGAGAACGCACTTGCGCAGCCACTCAGCATTAGCGCCCGACAGAACCGGCTTCTTGTGACCGCCGATCTTGCCTGGCGAAACGCCTCCAGTCTCCCGCTGCAGATTCTTCCACTTCGTTACACAGGACGGGCTGATCTGAAGCGCCTCTGCAATCGAGAGAACCGTCTCCCCTGCGTCAGCCCGCGCCAGGGCCCGTTCACGAAGGTCTTCTGAATAGGGTCGCGTCATCCATGCTGGCCCCCGTTCTCCAGCATGGAGTTTGAATCAGAAATTAGATCCGATGGGAATCCCGATTCCGATAAAAAACAACATGCTCTAGCCGCCGTCATGCCCGGGCTTGTTGTTTAGCCCGAACAGATCACTGACGGGTGTTCGGAGACATAGCTGACACATCAACATGGGCTGGATTGGTCGATTTGGGAGGCCGTC
>NZ_LGHL01000257.1 GCF_001908205.1 Bradyrhizobium sp. NAS80.1 | reverse complement strand
TGAAGTCATCGAGGCATTCGGGCAACAGCGTTCGCTGCCCACGATCCGCCTCTTCAACGAAGCGCCTCATCGATTCCCCCAAAGAATCACAGGAGAATCATAACAGAAGCTCAGTGTTTTCACACAGCCAGGGTCAAAAGCGGCGGTCAGCCCAACGATCCTGTGGCGTCCGGTTCCTACAACTAGCCGACATGGCAGCAGCTGTCGCGTTGTTTAGCTCGGGGGCCATGAGCCGACATCGCTCCAATCAAGCGGCGATACTTGTCAGGCTCCTTAGCGGCCGTAGGGGAAGCAGCGGTTGCGGTCGAGTGTGAGACCGAAATGCGCTCCCAGTGCAGCGATGGCCGCATCCTGCTGAGGATAAGGATCGGCATTGGATGCGGCAACGATGATGATCTGGAACCCGCCGCGATCCTTGCCACCCGGTGGCAGCATCGCTGTAGTTAGTGCATTGCCCTCCCTGTCGCGCAGCGTGAGGAAAAGCGGCATCTCTCGCTGTACATGGGCCTCGAGGCCGATGTCGCGCTCGATCGCGTTGGGCCGCTCGGGACGCCAGGACTGGATTGCCTTCTCCCGCTCGCGGCGGAAATACTTCTCAACTGTGTGGCCCATCAGGCGCGACTCATGCATCGCTTCACCTTCCGTCTCGATACGGAACCAGGTCTTGCCCTTCGGCGCGTCGCAAACATACTGCATTTCGCCCGTCCTGCGATCGCCGCAATTCTAGGGCGGCGGGCCTGCAAAGCCAATATGAGACTAGCTCCCGTGTATAGCGCTGCACGATCAAAGGGGCTAAGAGTTCTTGATTGGACGTTGAAGTTCCAGTGAGCCCAAACAATACTAGGTCGACCGGAATAATCCTCTTCAAGGAGCGTCCCGATGCCTGACGTAAGGGAAAAGCAACGCGAAGCCCGCCGGAAGATCATTCGCCAATGGGCGAAGCTTCCGAAGGATAAACGGCAGTCTATGGAGGGGATTTCTGAATTCGCCAGGACCGCCGCTCAGCAGAACGAGAACGCATTCGTCCGCAGTCGTCGCGATCCGTATCAGAAGATCATGGGATGGCTATTGCCGCGTGCTCATCTCTGAACGACTGAGTCCTCTGCACATCCTTCGAAGGCGACACCGAAATTTCGGCAAAGTCATCGAATGTCCTGCCGTGTCCGAACCCCCGGCAGGGCTGTCACAAAGCGACGAGATAACTGTGAAGCTGAAAGCAACCATCATCGTCGCAGCGCTGCTAGCTGCAACGGCTGCACATGCCGAGACGATCGATCTGAAATGCTGGGCGCGGGGCCTTGCGGGTGGCGAGCGCAACTCGGTCTACGTAAACGGGGAACAGGTCACCGTTAATCTGGACGAGGGGACGATGCACTCTCGGACATTCGGAAGCAATTTGGCCGTCCACGTCACGGATACGCACTTGTTCTTTGAGACGGCGCTTACGCTTGGCAACATTTGGCAACATCTGTTCGACCCGACCGCTGTCTGGCAAGGTTTCATCAACCGCGTCGACGGCACGCTTAAGGCGCATAAACGCGACGGTACTGTCATCAGCGGCCACTGCCAGCTGGTCGGCTGAACCTGGCCATGTCGCAGATGGGTCATGAGCGCCGTTTCGACGGTGGCCCGGCCACTTCCGGTATACCCGGATTAACGGACATCTTCAGAACCGGTTGGCATGTCTCAAACGGGCCCAAAAGCAGAAGTCGTCCAGCCGGACTTAACGCAGTAAGCCCCCATTCGGCCGTCCTCGCAATCCATCAGGCTGTGCGGCTCTGCGTGGTCAGTTCTCCGCTTTCTTGGCCTCGTTCAACGCACTGATGATCGCCTGGATGGTGCCTTCCGCAGCCGCGGCATTGTACCCGATATGGTAGCCATGGAACGCGTGGATCGGTTCGCGGTCTTCGAAGCCGTGGTGCGCCCCCTTCCACAGCACCGTCTTCACGGGGATCGAGCGCTTGCTCTCGGCCACTGGCCGCAGAGGACGGGGCTGGTGGCCTCGTCCTTCTCTGCCAGGAAGAGGCGGACCGGGGCGTAGAACTCGACGTTCTTCATCAAGCACCAGGACGGCTGCATCGCGAAGCCGCCCGCGAACATGTGCTCGTGCCGTCGGCCGTTCTTCAGCGGATGATCGCTACGATCCGTATCCGGCTTTTCGGCGCCCGTGCGGGAAGGTTTTGCCGTGCATGATTGTCGCCCATCGCGCTACGAGCGCCACGGAAACGTCGGACGACCTATTTGGTACGGCGGCCGAACGATTCGGCGTAGGCCTCGGTGCGTGTATTAATGATCGGGTCATCCGAAGCATCGATGCCGGTTGTCACATTGGTCGGTAAGAACAGCAACTCGTTCTCGACCTTCTTCGTATCCAACGCCTTGATGACCGCGATTTCGCCAAGTTCTACCGTCGACCGGCTGTCCGGCCAAACTTTCGTGGCATCCGTAATTGGATCATCAGTGGCGGCAACCTGTACCAGAAGATGGAATTTGACAGGCCCTTTTTCGAGCGATGCCCGTAGGTTGTCGGCTAATGCATTCGGAGGGCGCTTCGTCGCCTCCTCGTCGCTCACGTAGGCGGGGCCACTCTCGGGCACGATACGGTAGCGGCCGAACTTGCTTGTTCCTTGCGCATTGGTGAACTTGAACGCGTTAACGCCGAAGAAGGGCTGCGTGCCGTAACTGACCGCCACGGGCCGAGGCGTGGCGACAAACGCTGATGCGGCTGGATGGGTCAACAAGAATTTCTCGACCGGCGTCGGCTTGGGCGCGTCGGGACCGCTCGCGCCGACCGCCTGAAGCAGAGCCAGAAAATCCTCTCCAGTCGCCACCGGAAACCCGTTTGCCGATATGCAGACTATGTCTTGCTCGCTGCCATCCGAGAGGCGAAACTTGATCGCCATGCCGCGGATACGGTCGGTCGAAGGGTGGGTGTCGGGCGCGTCAGGGACGCCGCCCGCATTTGAGAAGCGAACGACCAGCGGAGTGGGAGCACCTTTGAGAAAGGCAGCCGAACTAAAAGTGTCGGCGCCTTGTGCCGGCGTGAAGGTGCCTTCAAACACGGCGCCCTTGGCGTGGTTCGCGCGAACGCCCGCATGCTGGCCGTAAAGTGCGTTCATTTGATTGACCAGCCGAACGCCAAGCGGCTCGTCTTCGGCGCCGGCGCCGGTCGCGCCTGCCGCCATCAGCGCGGAGAATGCGATGCCCACTGCAATGCGTTGAAACGATCGCATGTCTATCCTCCTGCTTTACAAGGGAGCGCATCGGAAAGTGGCTTCACGCTGGCGAAAAATCGTGCCCAGAGTGGATAATCTAAACTAAAACGCGCCCTCAATGTAGTCGATATCTGGTCGAGCGTTACGCCAGTGCCGATCGCAATCGGTGTCTTTTCACTCACCGGTTCGGCGCACGCCGACAACGGCTGCGACCGAAACAAGAACAGTTCTGAGTTACC
>NZ_LGHL01000256.1 GCF_001908205.1 Bradyrhizobium sp. NAS80.1 | reverse complement strand
GGCGCGGCCGGAGCCGCCGTCTCAACGGGCGGAGCCTTGGCAGTCTCTGCCGGAGCCGCTTTGACCGCTTCCTTCACGACCTCGTTGGGCGCTTCAGTCACCGCAGGCGCTGCGGGCCTGACCGGCGCAACCGCTGCGGCTGACTCCGCTACGGGCGCAGCAGGCTTCGGCGCTTCGGCAACCGGCATCGCGGCGGGAGCTTCCGTTTTAACCTCGGGCTTCACCTCGATCCTGGCTTCGCGCGCGATCGTCTCCGACGTCGGCGGCGCGATCTCGCGGTGGTCGTCCTTCGGCCTTTCCGGAGCCGGCGCCGGTGCGTGACCGGCAGGCTTGGCCTGCGCGATCACCGCCTCTGGCGTCGCCGCCATTTTGCCCTTGTCCGGCTGGAAGGCGACGTCGACGACGTAGTTCTTGTCATCGCGGAAGGAGTGTACGTCGGAATCGCCGATCAGCGCGATCTCGACGGTGGTCTGGTCGATGTCGGCCTTCTGCTTGATCGACGCGACGTTCGGCGGCGCGGCGACGACCGCGTCCGCCAGGTCGAAGCTGAGATTGGCGTTGAAGGCGAGCGTGAGCTTCTGCTCGTTGAGCACGGAGGAGACGCCGACGCCGTCGGGCATCTCGAACACGAAGCGCACGAAGGTCGGCTGCACCGAGGCGCGCACGCGGATTTGCGGACGCTTCCTGGTCTCGGCCGCGGCACGCTGCGCGCGCAACGCCCGTTCGGCCACGCGCGCACGCTCGGCCAGTTCCTTGACCACGTCCATGGGCAGGCTCGGCGGCGGCCCCTTCCAGCCCTCAGGCAGGAGGTCGATGAAGGTGCGCTCGCCGGCATTCATGGTGTTGACCGTGACGCGCCGCGCCAGCGACAGGCGGATCGCGCTGCCGTCTGGATCGCGTCGGGCGGAGTTGACGTAGTCAGGCGCGCCCTCGGGCACGCGGTCGACGGGAACGTCGACCGGCCGGTCGAAGCGGACGATGAGAATGGAACCGGCCGTCGTCACCTCGGAAGGAACATCCTCGCCGAGCTTGATCACGAGACGGGCGAATCCGCCGCCGGCCGAAAAAGTCGCCTCGCCCCGGACCGCATCGGCCGCACGGGCAGGCGCACCGAGGCCGATCAGGAGGCAGGCCGCCAGCACAGTTGCCTTGCGGACATGACGCGACAGCCCCCGCGCCACGGCGCGGGCTCGCGACACAAATCGAGCGGCAGCCTCTCGCGCCATTGGCGGCATTTCTTCCGGTTCGATGGCCCATGCCGGCACTGGCGCCGGCCCGTGCCGTCGACTGTAGGTTTTGCAAATTAAGGACTTCTTAACGCTATCTATTTGGATTTATTAGCCCGGTGTGCGCTGGGGAGCCTCCATATGCGCCCTGGCGTTCCCTTGCTGTTCTCAGAAGGGTTCCGTCCCATTAGGGCACCCTCAAAAGCTGTGCGAAGGTATAGAGCTCAGAGAAGCTTAGCCTCCGCTTCCTCACCCCATTCTAGTTCGCACAGCACCTCGGTATCGACCGAGTCTCCGCGGTGAAGTGCTTGGCGTTTTCAGTCAGAAGCCTCCGAGCGACTTTGCCCGTGGCCGCGAGCATTCGGCGAATTGGCAGACCGTCCTTCAGCAACTAAAAGCGGTGATCCCCTCCTCGATAACCGCACTGGTAATGACCTTCACTTCCTGGCAATTCGCAGTTTTCGTCTGCATCGTATTCGCCATCTATTACCTGCCGTTCGTCCGGGGGCTGCAGGTGTATGTGCTGATCGCAGCCAGCTTGTTCTTCTACGGCTATGGTCAGCGCGAACTGCTGCCATTGCTCATAATTGCTGTCGTTGGGACGTGGGCCTTTTTAGCTTTGTCCATCAAGCGGAGTCGCGCCTGGACCAAGTACGGCGTCATCTTCAATCTCAGCCTGCTTGCCTTCTTCAAATACAAGTTCCTGTTCGTTGCCACGCCTATCCAATCGGGCAGTGCAGTTAGCGATTTCCTGCTGAACCTTCCGCTGCCGATCGGCATCTCGTTTTTCGTTTTCCATAACATCAGCCTCTTGGTCGACCTTCCAAAGCAAGGTCGGCCGGCGACTGTGTGGGAGATCTTCCTCTATGTGATCTTCTTCCCCCAACTGATTTCTGGCCCGATCACCCAGGCTCGGAACTTTTTCCCGCAGATCCAGGTGAAACAGATCTCGAAGGTCCCCTTCGTGGAGGCCACGCGTTGGCTGGTGCTTGGATATTTCTTCAAGCTTTACTGCGCCAACAATCTGAACGAGATGACGTCCTACATGGCGCCCCATCTCTTTGAAACGGTAAAGACTGGCGACAAATGGCTGCTGATCTTTCTATACAGCTTCCAGATCTATGCCGACTTCTTCGGCTACTCGTCGATTGCTGTCGGCCTTGCGTTGCTGTTCGGGTATCGTTTGCCTGATAATTTCAACCGGCCATACATCTCGCGATCGATCTCGGAGTTTTGGCGCCGCTGGCACATTTCATTGTCTAGCTGGCTTCGAAATTACCTCTACATTCCATTGGGCGGAAGCCGACACGGTCCGGCTCGCACCTACTTCAACCTGATAGCTGTTATGGGCCTGGGTGGTCTGTGGCACGGGGCAGGCTTGAGCTATCTGGTTTGGGGCTTGATGCACGGCCTGTTGCTGGCGATTGAGCGCCCATTTCTCGACAAGCTGGATAGCGTCAAATCACCGCCTCTCCAGGCGCTCCGTGCCGTGGCGGTCTTTCTCACCGTGTCGGTGCTTTGGATATTCTTCAAGCTCCCCGATTTCGGCCAAGCGGCAAGCTACTTAGCCGGGCTCTTTACTGAGAGCACGATACAGAACCCATCGAAGATATATCGCACCCTCGCCCTGGCCTATTCGCTGCCCGTCATTCTTCAGCACTTCATCCTGCCGCGCCAGCCGCAAAGCGCTTTGGCTAGAGCGATCGAACCTTTCGCGTACGGCGCGCTCGTCGCTTTGGCGTATGCTGAGGCCGGTCCAGAGTCGGCCTTCATCTACTTCCAATTCTAAAGGCGCCCCCGATGCTTTGGATGATTAAATTCGGTATCACGGCAGTTGTAGCAATCGCCGCACTCAGACTGGGCGCCAACTATGATCTTCATACGGTTGTCACGACCACCGATTCACAAAACCATGCGGTAGCGGCTAAATACCTCAACGGATCGACGCACAACACCGTATTGGTGGGCAGCTCTCTTACATTCAGGTTATTCGAGAACTACTTTCGGTCCGACGATGTCGAGAACCTGTCGCTGGCTGGGGGGTCTCCCGCAACAGGCTTGGCTATTGTCGCAGGGGCGGCGACGCCAAAGCTGGTCCTTGTCGAGACGAACATTCTAAATCGCGTCTTGGACGAGAGTTTCATCACCAGATTGAATGATAGAAGCTCCTCGGCCTTTCAGCCTGTGCGTTCTGCTGCGGCGTACTATGAAACATTGATGCACCCTCCCTTGAAAAAGGAGCAAGTCAGGTCCGTTGTCGATCGCCTAATTGCTCAGCCACCCTCCGACGTTGTCGATTCTGATCTCGTTCAATTTGCGATAAAGGACGCGGCAGCACTGCCTCCGATCGATGCTGTTCGTCGCGGATTGTCCGATATTCGGAAATACAAGGCGCTGCTCGAGTCGCGGGGCGTCAAGGTCCTGCTGTTCCACATGCCTTACTCACTTCAATACGAAGCCACTCCGTATGCTACCTTCAGCACACAGATGGCATCAGAGGCCTTTCCAAACCCGGACTCTTGGCTGCCAATAAACGTCGACCCATCGCAATTGCGGTGGACTGACGGCGTCCACCTCGACGAGCGGTCCGCAGCGATGGTCGCGCGAGCAATTGAAAAGTCTATTGAGAACTCTGTACCAGGTGGTTTTCCTCGAACTGCCCGATAACGGTTTTCCAGCCCTGAACTCGATTTGGTGCGTATAAACCTTGGCCTGGTACGCTCAAGCATCGCTGTTCTGCACCGTGCTCGCTCTCGCAAACTCAAGACAAAACCGCTCAAGGAGCTTGAGCTCGGCGACGGTACGCTGATCCCTCCCAGGCGGCTGATCAGACGCGAGAGCTATCAAGCCGCGCGTGCGAAGCTGAACTGCTGCGACCCCCCGCTCGCGCGGATCAGAGCCGTGCTCGCTCAGACTGTATCCTTCATGTGCAGCAACGAACGCGTCCCTGGAAATCCAGCGCCTGGTGTACTTGACCAACTTGTCTTTTCCCCCGGCCAGCTCGCCCGGACCGTTGTTGCTGAGAAATGAGGTCTGAGTTTCCTCACTGGCCGATCCATCGCTAATCGGCACACGATACCAGACCATTTTGGCTGCCCGCGCAGCGCATAGCGCCCTCACAGTGCCCACCGGATCGCCCACATATTGGATCGCACCGTTGGAATGCATCAGATCGATGCATCCCAGCCAGTCCGCAGCTCTCTCGATGTCGGTGAAGAACATCAAACGGCTCGTGGACAACTCACTAGCCCGCCGGACCATCGCAGGCGTTTCGACAACCGCCCAGCGAATATCAGGCGACTGATGCCGGGCGAGCTTGTAATGGATGCCCGATCCGCCGCCAAAATCGAGTACCGAGCCCACATTCTCAACTAAGGGCCAACTTCCCTCCGGCTGGAAGGCGACGGTCTTGCGGTAGATGGTTTCGACGAGTTCTTCGTTTTCGTAGCCTTCGATCACGTCACGAGGCGGAAAGAGCCTCTTCCGCAGTCTCTGCATCAAGCTCACGGCAAGTCGATCCCGAAGTTTCTGGTTGCACGACAAAGACAGAAACAATCAGAAACATTTCGAAATGTACAG
>NZ_LGHL01000255.1 GCF_001908205.1 Bradyrhizobium sp. NAS80.1 | reverse complement strand
TGGGCCGAACTGCAGGATGACGGCTCACTCGAAGGGGAGATTTGTCTCCTCAACGGCGACAACATCCCGTTCATCGCGCGCCGTTCCAAGACTTCTTCAACAGCCTGCTAGAGCCTTTTCCGTTCCGATGGAATCGGAACGGGGCTCTAGATTCTTGTTTTGACGCGTTTTCTTTACGCGAACTGGTATCCACCTCGCTCGAAAACGCTCTAGCCAAAATCGAGCACCATGCGGCCGTCAATCTTGCCGGCCTTCATCCGGTCGAAGACGTCGTTGATCGCAGCGAGCGGCACCTTGGCGACCTCGGCCTTCACCTTGCCGTCGGCGGCGAATGCGATGGCTTCGGCGAGATCCCGGCGGGTGCCGACGATGGAGCCGCGCACGGTGATCCGCTTGAGCACGACGTCGAAGATCGGCGTCGGGAATTCGCCCGGCGGCAGGCCGACGAGACTGACGGTACCCTTCCGGCGCACCATCTTCAGCGCCTGTGCAAAGGCGGCGGTCGAGACCGCCGTCACCAGCACGCCATGCGCCCCACCTCCGGTGGCCGCCACGACCTTGTCCACCGCATCGGCCTCCAGCGCGTTGACCGCGAGATCGGCACCGGTCTCTCGTGCGAGCTTGAGCTTGTCCTCGGCGATATCGATCGCCGCGACCTTGAAGCCCATCGCCTTGGCGTACTGGATCGCGACGTGGCCGAGCCCGCCGACGCCTGATATCGCGACCCACTCGCCGGGCCGCGCGTCCGTCTCCTTCAAACCCTTGTAGGTGGTAACACCGGCACACAGGATCGGCGCGACGGCGGCGAAATCGACCGTCGCCGGAAGTTTTGCCGCGAAGGCAGCCGAGGCGATGACATATTCGGCGAAGCCGCCATTCACGCTGTAGCCGGTGTTGTGCTGGTGCTCGCACAACGTCTCCCAGCCGGTCTCGCAATATTCGCACGACATGCACGCATCGTGCAGCCAGGCGACGCCCACCGCGTCTCCTACTTTCAGATTCTTCACGCCGGGCCCGAGTGCAGCAACGATGCCGGCGGCCTCATGTCCGGGAATGAAGGGGGGAACCGGTTTCACCGGCCAGTCGCCGGAAGCTGCGTGCAGATCGGTGTGGCAGACGCCGCACGCTTTCACCTTGACCAGAACCTCACCGGGACCGGGCTGCGGCACCGGAACGTCCTCGATCACCAGCGGCTTGCCAAATTCTTTGACGACTGCGGCTTTCATGGTCGGCATGTGTCTGCTCCATTGCAATACGTGGAGCAGACTAGCGATGCCGCGCGGCACTCCCTTGATTGGAGTCAAACAACGCAAATTTATGCGCCACGGACGCCATGATGACAGGACCGTGACGGCGCAGGCTAAGTGGACGCCGCGTCAGCTATGGAACTTCAGACCATCGACAATCTTGTCGATCACCTTGCGCTCGGCGCGCATTGCGATTCCGACGAGATTGAGATCGGTGCCCGCGACGGCCCTCACCGCTTCGCGATTGGCCGCATCATGCGTGGTCCTGAACATGTCCTCGGTATAGACCGCCGGCGCGACGTTGCGCGTCAGCGCCCGGTCGAGCGCGCGCGACAGCGCCGGACCGTCGGCACCGTAGATCAGGATCGGCTGACCGATCAGCGCGTGATATTTCGTGCCCGACGCGTCTTCATACGGCTCGCCGATGCATTCGGGAAACGCAGCGGCGATGCCGCTGGTGAGAAACGAGGCGACGTTGAGCTTCTGCCAGACCTGAAGATCGGTGCGGATCACGACGGCGATCTTGGTGTCGAACTGCATGAATATCCTCGACAGCTATTTTGGGCTCGATGCTCCGGTCCGCGCTTCGCGCGGTACCGTCTCATCGCCCCGGAATGACAGCAAGAGGAATCAGCGCTTCTGGAATCAGCCCTTGGCGTCGCAGGCCCAAGCGCGGATCACGCATTCCTTGCCGCCGTACTTGTAGCATTCGCGCGTGGCGGCATTGAGCGAGGCAGATATCTTCGGCTTGACGGCGTAGCCATAGGCGCCGCAGGGATTGGCGAGATCGACCGACATCGCCGCGCAGGCGCGCTTCATCGTCACGGTCGTGCACGCGCCCTTGCACTGCTTCTGCGCCGCAGCGCGCGCCTCGTGCTCGGCGCCATAATCAAAGGCCTGGCCATAAGCGCCGCACTTTCCGACCGCAAAGGCGCCAGCGGCATGGGCTTCGGTGATGTAACGGGCGCCAGTGACAACAACCGACAAGACAAAGCAAAACATCGCGCAACGGCGCGCGACGACATTCGAAGCCATGGAAAAAACCCCTCCCCCCAAGGCAGGTGGAGGCGACACTAAGCGGCGGTCGTTTCCAGATGGTGAACGGGTGGTTGAAAACGGACGATTGCGCGCTGCCGTAGGGTGGGCAAAGGCGCGAAGCGCCGTGCCCACCATCTGTCCACGCGACTATCGAAAATTGGTGGGCACGCTTCGCTTTGCCACCCTAGGGCAGCGTCATCCGCGTCTTGCGGCTTCGAGCGCCTGTGGGGTGTCGATGTCGAGGAACGCGCTCTCGCCGTCGACCGGCACTTCGGCCACGGCCTCGGCGTGCTTCGCGATCAGGTGGCGCGCGCCGATGTCGCCGTCGAGTGTCATCAGCTCTTTGAAGAAGCGGCGCGACCACAGCACGGGATTGCCGCGACGGCCTTCGCTGACCGGAACGACGATGAGATTGCCGCGGTCCGGCGCAAAGCCGTCGATGAGGCGGTCGATCAGGCCGGCATCGATCAGCGGCATGTCGCCGAGGCAGACCAGGGCGCCGTCGCAGCTTTCCGGCACCGCCGCGACACCGGCCTTGACCGAGCTTGCGATGCCGCCGGCGAAATCCGGGTTGCGGACGAACCTTACCTTCAATCCTTGCAGCGCCTGCTCGACCAGCTCGGCCTGATGGCCGGTGACGACGATCACCTCGGATGCCTTCGAAGCGAGGGCCTGCTCGGTCGCGAGGCGCACCAGCTTCTTGCCGTCGAGTTCGGCGAGCAGCTTGTTCGGCCCACCCATCCGAGTCGAGCGCCCCGCCGCGAGCACGATGGCCGCGACCTGGCTGTTGCCTTCGGTCTCGGGTTGAGCGCGTGGCTGCGGCCGCGTGACGATCTCCATGAGGAGCCCGCCGACGCCCATGCCCATCAGCTCTGAGCGCGTCACCTTGATGCCGGCAAGGAGCCGCATCAGCACCCAGTCAAAGCCGTTCTCGACCGGCGAACGCGCGCAGCCCGGCGCGCCCAGCACCGGTACACCGCCGGCGCGGGCGATCAGAAGCAGATTGCCGGGATCGACCGGCATGCCGAAATGCTCGATCTCGCCGCCGATCCCGGTGACGGCCGCGGGGATCACGTCGCGGCGGTCGGCGATCGCAGAGGCGCCGAAGACGATCACGAGCTCGGCGCCGAGCCCGAGCAATTCCTTGATCGCGGCCGACAGCGCGCCTTCGTCGTGCTGAACCCGCCGCTCGGCGATGATGCCGGCGCCGGCCGGCGCGAGCCGCTCGGCGGTGACGCGCAGGGTCTTGTCGATCACTTTGGACGACAGGCCCGGCAGCAGCGTTGACACCACGCCGACGCGCTTGATGACGTAGGGCGCGATCTTCAGTACATCGCGGCCGGCCGCCTTCACCGCGGCATCGCGCAAATTTCCTTCGACGCCGAACGGGATGATCTTGACGGTGCCGACCATCTCGCCCTCGACCACCGGCTTGAAGGCGGTAAGCGTCGCAAAGGTGATGGCTTCGTCGATATTGTTGATGCGGTCGACCGCTTCGCGGTCGATCACCAGCACGCCGGGACGCGCCGCGAACAGATTGGCGCGGCCGGTGAAGGCGCGCTCGACATGGATGCCCTCGCCGCCGACGGCGAGCGCGATGCTGGCGGCCGCAACGTCCTCGGAGACGTCGCCCTCCTCCATGCGCACCACCACGACGTCCTTGACGCCGGCGCGCGTCAGCGCCTCGACCTCGGCAGGGCCAATGGTCGTGCCCTTCTTCAGCACCAGCGGTCCCTGGCGCAGGGTGTGGACGGTCACCCCACCGATTGCATCCTTGGGACTCGCCGGGCCAAACTTCATGCCGCTTCTTCTTTTTCTTTTGGAGGCAGGCGGAGCACCGCCGTGATCTCGGCCATGATCGCCACCGCGATCTCGGACGGCGAGACCGCGCCGATCGCGAGACCAATGGGCGCGTGGATGCGCGCGATGTCGCTTTCCTTGGCGCCCTGCGCCCGCAGCCGGTCGCCGCGCTTAGCGTGCGTCTTCCGCGAGCCGAGCGCGCCGATATAGAAGCAGTTGCGTTCGAAGGCGTGGAGCAGCGCGGGGTCGTCGATCTTCGGATCGTGCGTCACCGCGACGAAAGCCGTGTAGGCATCGACGTTGAGCGGCGGCAGCGCCGTGTCGGGCCATTCGGCGACCAGGGGAATGTCGGGGAAGCGCTCGGGGCTTGCAAAGGCGGTGCGTGGATCGACGACGGTGACGTCGTAGCCGAGCGAGCGCGCCAGCGGTGCCAGCGCCTGGCTGATATGGACCGCGCCGACGATGACGAGTTTTGCGGTCGGTGCATAGACGTTGAGGAACAGCTTCTTGCCGCCGGCCTCGACATTGCCGCTCTTGCCCATCCGAAGCTGCTTGTCGAGTTCAGCCCGCAAGGGATCCTTGGCAAAATCCTTCGCCTTCACCAGGCGCTGCTCGCCGTTCTCGGTGTCGGTCACCAGGATCACCGGCCGGCGCGCGGCGCGCTCGGCATTGAGTTCGTGCAGGATCTCGAGTTTCACGGCTAGCCGACCTTCTCGACAAAGACGCGGATGGTGCCGCCGCAGGACAGCCCTACATTCCAGGCGGTCTCGTCGGCCACACCGAACTCCAGCATCTTGGGTTTGCCGCTCTGGATCACATCCATGGCCTCGGTGACCACGGCACCCTCGACACAGCCGCCGGAGACCGAGCCCAGGAACGTGCCCTCGTCGTTGATGACGAGGCTCGAGCCCGCCGGGCGCGGCGCCGAACCCCAGGTCTCCACCACGGTAGCGAGCGCAACGCCTCGGCCGGCCTTCTGCCAGTCCTCCGCCGCCTTCAGGATATCCTCGTCGCGATCGAGCATGGCCTACCTCTCAAGCTGCGGAGCGGATCAAGCTGCGGTGATGCGGCGGCAGCGGCTGGGAGAGCGTGGTGATCAGCTCCTGGATCGAACTCAAATTATGCACGGGCCGGAATTCGTCAACGTGCGGGAGCATCATTTTGATGCCCTGCGCCTTGGCCTCGAAGCCGCCGAACCGCAGCAGCGGGTTGAGCCAGATCAGCCGCCGGCAGGAGCGGTGCAGCCGATCCATCTCGAACGCGAGCTTGGAATCGGCCTCCCGCTCCAGCCCGTCGGAGATCAGGAGCACGATGGCGCCCTGGCTGAGCACGCGCCGTGCCCACAATTTGTTGAAGTTGTGCAGCGAGGTCGCAATGCGGGTGCCGCCGGCCCAGTCCTCCACCGAGGCCGAGCAGCTCGCCAGCGCCTCATCGGGATCGCGCTGGCGCAGCGCGCGGGTGACGTTGGTGAGGCGGGTGCCGAACAGGAACACCGAGACGCGCTTGCGCGCGTCGGTGATGGCGTGGAGGAAATGCAGGAACAGGCGGGTGTACTCGCTCATCGATCCCGAGATATCGAGCAGCGCGACGATCGGCGCCGGCTTCTCGATCCGCCCGAGGCGATGGATGTCGATGATCTCGCCGCCGGTGCGCAGGGAGGCGCGTAGCGTGCGGCGCAGGTCGAGACGCAGGCCGCGGGGATCGGGCCGGTGCCGGCGCGTCAGAAGCTCGGCCTGCGGCAGCCGCATCCGCTCGATCGCGCGGAGCGCCTCTGTGATCTCGGCCGCGCTCATCTGTGCGAAATCCTTCTTCTGAAGAATTTCCTTGTCGGAGACCGACAGGCGCAGATCCTGCTCCTGGTGCTGCGGCGTTTCCGTCATGCGCGGCTGCGACATTGCCTCCTGCACGCGGCGCGAGCCGGCCTGGGGCTTCTTCTTGGCCTGCTCCGGCAGCGGCACCGAATCCAGCATGTGCTTCCACTCTTCCGAGGCGCGGAAGAACAGGTTGAAAGCCTGCTTGAAGATCAGCGCATGCTCATGGCGCTTGACGAAGATCGCCTCCAGCGTGGTGAAGACGTCGGCGCGGTTACCGATGTCGATCACCTGCAGCGCGCTCATGGCATCGATGACCGCACCCGGCCCGACCGGCATCCCCGCCGCACGCAGCGCGCGGGCAAAGCCGACGATGTTGTCGGCGAACTGCTCGGTCTTGTCAGGCGCCAGGTGGTTGATGGCCATGGCCGGTATCCATCCTCTCGTCATTCCGGGGCGCGCCTTCTTGGGCGCGAGCCCGGAATCCATACTCCCGATCGTGGTTATGGATTCCGGGCTCGACGCTTGCGCGTCGCCCCGGAATGACGGGAGTAGTTGTGACGCGAAACTAATTCTCGCTGGTCGCTTCCTTCAGCACCTTTTGCAGGGTGTCGCCCTGCATCCGAGTGATGTCGTCCTGGTACTTGAGCAGCGCGCCCAGCGTGTCGCCGACCACTTGCGGGGTCAGCGAGCGGGCGTCGAGCTCCGACAGCGCGGTGGCCCAGTCGATGGTCTCGGCAACCCCCGGCGATTTATAGAAGTCCTGGTTGCGCAGCGCCTGCACGAAGCGCACGACCTGCTGCGACAACTTTGCGGAGATGCCGGGCACGCGCGTCTTGACGATCGCGAGCTCGCGGTCGGCGGAGGGATAGTCGACCCAGTGATAGAGACAGCGCCGCTTCAGCGCATCGTGGATCTCGCGGGTGCGGTTGGAGGTGATGATGACGATCGGCGGGTTCGGCGCCTTCACGGTGCCGAATTCGGGGATCGTGACCTGGAAGTCGCTGAGGATTTCGAGCAGGTACGCCTCGAACGCCTCGTCGGCGCGGTCGAGCTCGTCGATCAGCAGCACCGGCGGGCCGGCGACGTCGGGCTCAAGCGCCTGGAGCAGCGGCCGCTTGATCATGTAGCGGTCGGCGAAGATGTCGCTCGAGAGCTGCTCGCGATCGGTGTCGCCGGCGGCTTCCGCCATCCGGATCGCGATCATCTGCGCGGCGCTGTTCCACTCATAGACCGCAGAGGAAACGTCGAGGCCCTCATAGCACTGCAGGCGGATCAGCTTCCGTCCCAGCGCTGCCGACAGCACCTTCGCGATCTCGGTCTTGCCGACGCCGGCTTCGCCTTCCAGGAACAGCGGCCGGCCCATGCGCAGTGACAGGTAGGCCACCGTCGCCAGCGATCGCTCCGCGAGGTAACCGCGCGAAGTCAGAAGTTCGAGCATCGCATCGACCGATGCCGGGAGGGCAACTGAAGTCATGAAAGAGCCAGTCTCGCTACGCCCTCACCGGGGGCAAGTATTGGGCCAAATCGTGAGGATCACTCACTCCTTGGCGTTTGCGGCATCGACGGCGCGCCGCGTCAGCACCCCGATGAGGTGCGCGCGATATTCGGCGCTGCCGTGGATGTCGCTGTTGAGGCCTTCCGCCGGCACCTCAATGCCTTCCAGCACCTTCGACGAGAAGCGTTTCTTCAGGGCCTCCTCGAACGCGGTGACGCGGAACACGCCTTCGGAGCCAGCGCCGGTGACGGCGACCCGCACGTCCGACGGACGCCGTGCCACGAACACGCCGACCAACGCATAACGCGAGGCCTGATTGCGGAACTTGATATAGGCCGCCTTCTTCGGCAGCGGGAACATCACCTTGGTGATGATCTCGTCAGCTTCCAGCGCGGTCGAGAACAGGCCCTGGAAATACTCTTCGGCCTTGAGGCGCCGCTTGTTGGTGACGATGGTCGCCCCTAACGCGAGCACCGCAGCCGGATAGTCCGCGGTTGGATCGTTGTTGGCGAGCGAGCCGCCGATGGTGCCCTTGTGGCGCACGGCGGGATCGCCGATCTGGCCGGCAAGGCTGGCGAGCGCCGGGATCGCCTCACCGACGATGGCGGAGCTTGCGACCTCGGCATGCTTGGCAGTCGCGCCGATCACCAGCGAGCGGCCCTTCATCTCGATCGTATTGAGCCCCTCGATGTGGGAGAGGTCGACCAGATGCGGCGGG
Organism: Bradyrhizobium sp. NAS80.1; assembly: GCF_001908205.1. Lineage (GTDB taxonomy): Bacteria > Pseudomonadota > Alphaproteobacteria > Rhizobiales > Xanthobacteraceae > Bradyrhizobium. The sequence goes on along the minus strand of NZ_LGHL01000255.1, from coordinate 2,018 downwards.
CTGGCGAGGCGCTGCTTCATGACGGGAATCAGCGTGTGGCCGCCGGCGATCACCTTGGCGTCTTCGTTCTTCACCAGGAGGTTGGCTGCCTGCCGCACGGTCCCGGGGCGATGATATTTGAATTCGTACATGAGGGTGTCCTGATCGCGGAATGCGCGCGCGGTTTACGCGAGGTCGGATTTCGCCATCGCCTTCGCGCCGGCGGAGATCGAGGCGACGATGTTCTGGTAGCCGGTGCAGCGGCAGAGATTGCCTTCAAGCTCCTCGCGGATGGTATGGTCGTCGAGCTCGTGGCCCTTGCGATGGACGATGTCGATCGCGGTCATGATCATGCCGGGCGTGCAGAAGCCGCACTGCAGGCCATGGTGCTCGCGGAAGGCCTCCTGCATCGGATGCAGCGGCGCGCCGTCTGCGGCCAGCCCCTCGATCGTCTTGACCTCGTGGCCGTCGGCCATCACGGCAAGCGTGGTGCAGGACTTCACGGCCTTGCCATCCAGGTGCACGACGCAGGCGCCGCACTGCGAAGTGTCGCAGCCGACATGGGTGCCGGTCAGCCGCAGATGCTCACGCAGAAACTGCACCAGCAGGGTGCGGGGATCGACATTGGCCGTGACTGGATTGCCGTTCACGATCAGGGAGATTTTTGCCATAAGCACTCTCTATCAGCACCCCGACGGGTCCCGTCGAAGCGGTTCTTATAATTATTCCAACCCATCATATGGGCCATTATGCCCGGGGGCAACATCGCCCCGGACGCAAGGCGCCATGCCGAAAAGGCGCTATACGAAAGGTACTGGGCCTTCAGCCCTGTACCGCCTTGGCGAAGTTCGCGAAAAATTCGTCGGCCAGTTTCTTGGCGGCGCCGTTGATCAGGCGCTGGCCGAGCTGCGCCAACTTGCCGCCGATCTGCGCTTCCACGTCGTAGGACAAAAGCGTGCCGCCGTCCTTCTCCGCGAGCTTGACCGCAGCGCCGCCCTTGGCGAAGCCGGCTACCCCGCCCTCCCCTTCACCGGAGATCTTGTAGCCGTTCGGCGGGTCGAGATCGCTCAGCATCACCTTGCCCTTGAAGCGCGCCGACACCGGGCCGACCTTCATTTTCGCTGTCGCGCGGAAGCCGCCGTCGTCGGTCTTCTCCAGCTCCTCGCAGCCGGGGATGCAGGCTTTGAGCACCTCGGGATCGTTGAGCTTCGCCCACACGGCCTCGCGTGACGCCGGAAGTTGGACTTCGCCGTTCATTGTCATGGCCATGGGGCGCCTCCCGAGATCTCATCACTATAATGCTGCTCAAGTAACGCACGAAGGACGCAAAGGAAAGGGCGCCCCCCGGTCACGTGCAATGCATATTCGCAACTGCAAAAAGTCTTGTGCGGACGGTTTGGGATTGGCACAGCCGCGGCATGGTGATTAGGTCCCGCGCAAGATGAGCACAGCCCTCTCCCCCCCTGCTCGCGCCGATGCTGTCGAGCGCGGCCATGCGCGCAATCTGCGACGACCGGTCCACCCTGCAGAACATGCTCGATTTCGAGGCAGCTCTGGCGCGGGCCGAGGCTGCCACCGGCGTGATTCCCACGGCTGCGGTCGCCCCGATCGAAGCCGCCTGCAAGGCTGATACCTTCGACATGGCTGCGCTGGCCGAGGCCGCGACGCGGTCCGGCAATCTCGCGATCCCCCTGGTCAAGTCGCTGACCGCTGACGTCGCGAAGGCCGATGCGGAGGCTGCGCGCTACGTGCATTGGGGCGCGACCAGCCAGGACGTCATCGACACCGCGACCATGCTCACGCTTCGCGCCGGCATCGATGCGCTGGATGCCGACCTCAGCCGCGCCATCAAGGGCTTTGCCGCGCTGGCACGCAGCCATCGCAACACCGCGATGGTGGCGCGGACCTGGCTGCAGCACGCGCTGCCGATGCCGTTCGGGCTGAAAGCCGCCGAGTATGCCGCAAGCCTTGCCCGCGCCCGCTGCCGCCTGCGGCAGCTCTCCCGCGAGGGCCTCGCGCTGCAATTCGGCGGCGCGGCC
>NZ_LGHL01000254.1 GCF_001908205.1 Bradyrhizobium sp. NAS80.1 | reverse complement strand
CGGTTCATGTCGTGGCGACCTCCGCAAACAGAGCGCTGCAGAAGTGGTGCAGCTCAGCAATGGATCGGCACAATAAAACTAGAGCAAGGTCTTCAAACCGGACAAAGGTGCGGCCCGTCAAGGACCAGAAGATCTCGCACCTTTCTAAACGCGTTGCTCACTAATACGTCGCACGCCCATCCCGCGGCAAGTAAAATGCGGCGATGTCTCAGTTGGGTCATGAGCGGCGCTTTTGGCACGCTCGCGGGATGTCCGCTTATCCCCTGACAGCGGCGGAATAGCAGACATCCCCCTACCGCCGCTTGGGGCCATGGCACGAAGTCGCTGCGCTCCAGCCCGCTGCACGGGATCAAGAGCCGAAAGGCCGTAGCCGATGGAGGGACGGTGATAGCAGGGTGGCAAGGTAAGCACGATTGGCTCGCGTCGGTGCAGGCTATTAGCGTATGATGAAGTACAGCAGATCATCTGCGGGCCAGCACCTTAACGTGGAAAGCCAAATCGAATCTCGCACGACAATAACAAGATCACCTTGACGCTTAGCGCAAACCAGGTTGCTTGAATGTACTGTGGATTTGCTCGCACGAAATTGATTCACGCCCTGCCACCGACCACGGATCGACCGACTAATCGCGTAATGGTTGTAGAATGTGCCATTTCCGCCGCGCCCATCTATTTGAAATGTCACGGGCCAAGAAGATTAAATCCCCTATTTAGCAACACTCGTGCCAAATCGCTTAGGTTGTGCATACAGTCGAGACCGCCACTCTTCGAATTTCGTAAGTCGAGCACCTCCTACAAAACCCCATAGCGCCCGCTGCCCAGCCGACACCAAACTTCCCGCGACTTCGTGCCTTGGCGCTTTTTGGACGCCGGTCAGTTGACCGTGCGGAGCCATCTCGCTGCCGGCGTCCAAAAACCTGCACAGAAGCGGTCGTAACAAGGCGCGAATCCGCTCGCTCACTTGGGGCGAAGATCAATCTGCAACAATTGCAATAGGCGGTACCCGTTCACGGGCAACAAGACGATGTGAAGAAGCAATACCGGCATCAGGTCTGCAAGATATCCATACGCGATAAATGCCAGGTTGCTGGCCAACGCCATCGAACGCAACCCGCTCATTGAGCGCATGCAGAATGTGGCGAGCACGAGACTCGCTGCGAGGTAGCCGAAAACGTTGACCTCTTGGCGTTGGATGATCGCAAACAGGTCGAAGTTTCGCCAGATCTCCGCGGAAGTGAGCAAGCCAGCGATCAGCATGATCGCAGCCAGCGTTCTTTTCGCGAGAGCCGACGGCCGGTTCGACGCCTTACGTTCAAACAACCTCTCATCCACCGACATGTTTTTGACTTTCGGCGCGCAAACTCAGCTCACGAAGAATGGCAAATTGCGCCCGACCGACAGCATCAAGATACCGTCGCAGTGTGCGCTCCGCCCGAAGGCGTCTCGAAAGATACAGTGCCTCGATGAACAGAGCGAAGATACTTTTCTTAGCTCGAAGTGAGCCCGAAATGACTTCAGTGGCAATTGGCGCGTGTCTCATCGTTGAAACTCCGCAGGTTAGAAAAGACGTCTCATCCGCAGGCGGCTAAGGGTAGACACCCGAGGTTTCGAAGGCCTGTTGGCGCTGCGCTAATGAAAGATGGGATTCTGAAACGAGGAGCAGCATCAGCGCCGACGCAGCAAAGAGCACCGACACTCGCCGAATAATGGTCGGCCAAATAGCGTCGTGACCGCGCTCTCTTCCGTGAACGTTGAGGTCGATTTTTACTTGCCGGTTCATGGTATTATCCTCCGATCTCGTCGGACCCGAAATGGAGGTCACCGAGAGGCTCCGTACATTGGCTATGCTCCCCCGAACCATCCGGCACTGTCTTCCTACAAATGAATGAATACGCACGATCGGCGATGGTTTAGGATCGCTTCATTGGAGGCATTCGATGTCAGACGTCGGGCTGCCGGAGGGGGAGAAGGACCTGGCCTCGCTGATCGAGCGCATCTACGCCTCAGTGGAGCGGCCGGACCTTTGGCCGGAAACCATCGGCGAAATCGGGCGTCTGGTTGGTGGCCGAAATGATTTCTGGTTTACGGGTCCAACCCCCTTCTATTCGCAGCCCAACCCCACGGCATCCGAGGCCGGCTGCCACGGCACTTTCCTGCTGTCTCGGGCCGACCTCAAGGCACTCGATCAACACGCAGTCGAATTCGATAATCTGATCGTCCGATTTCTCAAGCTCGTCTTTCTGAGCGTTCTATGGTCCCAGAAGGACGTCAGTGCCCGGGAGGCGCTCGGAGCGCGGATGGTTACGCGTTATCTGCAAGCACGCGACCCCTCTAGGTCGGATGCTCGCGGCGCGCGGCATCTCATCACCGCTATGTGGGAGGACGGCCGGATGTTTGACCTCCGGCATCTCCACTACATGCAGCTTCTCGCGCCTCACCTCGACCGGGCCGCCCGGTTGCAGATGCGGCTGAATCTGATCGCGCTGCGCTCCGAACTGGTCTCAGGCGCTCTCGACCATTTGATGCTGGGAGTGATCGTGGTCGATCAGGCCGGGAGTGAAATTTGGCACAATCGGGGAGCAGAAGAGATCGCCAGTGATTCGGAAGTTCTCACTTTCACTGGCCCTCGACTTGTTGGAAGAGATGCTTCGAACACGCAGGCCGTGCGAGAATTGATTTGCCGTGCGATTGCCGGAGAACCGGGGCTGCTTCCGATCGAAAGAGAACATTCCAAGCCCTTGTTGCTGGTTGCGACACCCCTAAGACCGGCTGGCATATATGGCTCATCGGCTCGGCCGGACGAAATGGGCTATGGGGTCGTGTTCGTCAGTGATCCCGACCGGACTCATAATTTCACAGTCGAATCGCTTCAGCGCGCATTCGATCTGACCTACCGGGAGGCTCAAACCGCAATCGCCATTGCACGCGGTCAAGGGCTGAAAATTGCCGCGCGCACGATGGGCGTCGCACCTACGACCGTTCGCAGTCAATTGCAACAAGTCTTTGCGAAGACCGGCACCAACCACCAGGCGGAGCTTGCGGCACTGGTACACCGGACCTTCGCTCATGTCCGCTAGGGGCAGACTAACGAGGCTCCAGTTATCTGGCCTCCAAAAGGTCGCCTAGACTGTATGTCCCCTCCACAAAATGAGGCGACTCACCCTCGATGTTGCAACGAGGGTTGCCCGGATGGACTGGGCAGAGCCTCAAACAAGGAGGGCGAGTCGTG
>NZ_LGHL01000253.1 GCF_001908205.1 Bradyrhizobium sp. NAS80.1 | reverse complement strand
CGATTCAGCCGACGAGCTTCCCATTGGCTTTGAGGACGATCCAGATGGCGGATGTGGCGCCTTTCACCTCATCGCGAGAATTTTGCGACCGCTCAGATTTTGAGTTTTTCAACACAATCCCCCGCGGAGCGGACATCGTGAGATCGCCCGAGCGCGTCGGCCAGGCGCTCGTAAAACCCATGTGGACGCAGGAACCGCGAGATCGCGAGATCAGCGGACCGGCAGCATCAAATGCTCGTACTGCGTGCCAGGCCACATCACATAGGGCCTCGTGGGGTCGGCCTTCGCGTCACGCGGATAACCATCCAACATCTTGGCGCCAGAGCCGACGATCATCACGTGTGCGCCGGTTTTAATCCAATTGTTGCCGGGCTCTTCTTTTGTTGCATACGGGTCGGTGTTGCTTGCACCGCCGTCCCCTCGGAGCATGTACATGAACCCCGCCTTGTTCGCAGGCGGCTCCTTGTGATTCATCCAGGCCGACGCCCATTCCATCGCATTCTTATCGCCGCACATCGGGTCGGGATTGGCCGGATCAGCGTGACCTGGCATGCAGGTCCACTGCCCGGTGCCTTCGCGCAATGTCCGCAACTTACCGTCATGATCCATAGCGAGGATCGTAGCGTCTTTGGCGATGGCCTCGGGGGCGGCCGACAGCGACAGCTTGATCAGCTCCTCGTCGCTCATCTTGTGCTCTTGAGCGAAGCCGCAGCCAGGGGTAAGCGCGAGCGCAAACAGAGTTGCATAGGCCAGCGATTTCATCACGAAATCCTCCCATGACTTTTTGCTAACGCCAGCCGCACGGAGGAGCCGAAGGCGGGCGTCCGCACTGAGGTGCTTGTACGTCGTTATCCTAGCCCCCTTTTGATCTTCTGAAACGCGCTTTTCGGTCGGTTGCCTGGATGTCGGCTTAGCCCCCAACAGCGAAGCTGGAGCAGGCATCCCGGGAGATCATTACCCCAGTAACGATGCGAGCCCATCCGCCGAGATGCGGTAGTGTCGCTGTCGCTTGCAAAGCCTGAACCAAAATCAATCGATGAAGACAAACTTTCATCGAGATCGCATTGAGGTTCGCTCCCCAATACGTCGCTCGATACATACCTCTTGGACATTTTACATCACTATGGAGGTAGCCCATGCCGATCGTGCAATTTACTCGTTTTAAAACCGACAAGCCCGACGAAATGACCCAGATTGTCAGGCGGGCGAAGACAATCTTCGAAAAACATGGTGCTGAATTTCTTCGGCTGTCCCGTTTCTACACTGGCGCGTGGGCAGGACAGTTGCTGGTTGCGACGCGCTACTCCAGTTGGGAAGTTTACGGCAAAGTGCAGGAGGCCGTAGCAAAGGACCCGGAGTTCGCGCAGGTGCAGGCTGACGGAATGAAGATCGCCGAACTACAGGGCCGCAACATCGCTGTTGGCATCGATCTCTAGTCGGCGCGCCGCCCAGAGAACGACGTTAAGCGCAAAGGCCGCTGGACATATTGCCAGCGGCCTTTTTTCAACTTCGATGGATTGCACTGCGTTGCTCTGCGCCTCGCCGACCCATGTCGGCTCGGGGCCCCAACAACCGACATTAGAAATGCGTCCCACCAGCCCGTGATGCTGGCGACCGGGTGGTTCAAAGGCTAGAATATCAAAACTGGCCAGCAGAGCCGGTATTCGGGGAGAACGCCAAGATGTCAGCCAGACTTACCCTTGGATTATCGATCGCAACCACGATCGTTCTCAGTGCAAGCCTTTTCAGCCCCACGCATGCGAAGCCGTTCATGATCGTCGGCCTCGACGAGAAGTTGCTGTGGGACGATGCCGGTAGGCCGATCCTGGCTGCGCCAGGCAAGGACCAGATTCTGATCGTTGACGTCGCAGACCCGGAAAGCCCGAAGATCGTCGCTTCCCTGCCACTGAAGAACTCGGTTGTCGGCCCGCCCGTCAATGTTGCGATCGACCCGAGCGGGACGGTAGCGCTAGTGGCGGACTCCATCGACGTGATCAAGGAGGGCGACGCGCTGAAGCAGGTACCGGACAATAAAATCTATGCGATCGACCTCGGCGCAAATCCACCCAAGCTTGCGGCGACACTGACCGCCGGCAAACAGCCTTCTGGATTGAGCTTCAGCCCGGATGGCAAGATGGCGCTGGTTGCCAATCGCGGCGACAATTCAATCAGCGTGCTTTCGGTCGACGGCAGCGATGTCAAGATTACTGATACCGTGGCGATGCCCGACAGCGTGGCACATGTGACATTTACCCCCGACGGCAAGCGCGCTTTGGTCGCCCGGTTTCCCGCTCACAAGATCTCCGTGCTGGATGTCGTTGGGGGCAAGGTGACTTACAGCAAGATTGACCTGCCGGCCGGTCTGTGGCCCTACAACGTCGCTGTAACGCCCGACGGCAAGATCGCGCTTACCTCCGATAATGGTGGCGCAGGCTCCTCAGATGGCAGCGTCGATACAACAAGCGTTATCGATCTCGAAGCCAATCCGCCTCGCGTCATCGATCGCGTAGTGGTGGGAGATGGGCCGGAGGGACTTGCGATCAGCCCGAAAGGCGATCTCGCCGTCTCGGTCATCCTACGCGGCTCAAATATGAAGAATGCGTTCTTCTATGAAAAGAACGGCAGCGTCTCGGTGCTGAAGATCAACGGCAAGAAGGTCACCAAAACGCAGGATATCGAGGTCGGTGGATTGCCTGAGGCAGCGACGTTCACGCCCGACGGCAAATACATCCTGATCGGCAACTTCCTAACCCAAGACTTCTCAATTCTTAAGGTCGATGGGACTAGCGTGACCGATACCGGCAAGCGCTTCCAGGTGCCGGGACACCCGGCCTCGGCGCGGATGGGCCCGTAGTTCACGGTACCTATCTGCCTTCCGCCGTTGAACGTGGGTGGATATAACTAACATCGGGCAAAAGCCGACGGAGATGAAAACCCGGAGGAGAAAAAGCCGTGTCAGACAAACCATTGCGATCCGCCCCCTCACGTCGCAGCCTGCTGACCGGCCTCTTGGCCGCGCCGGCGCTCGCTGCCACAGTCCAGCCAGGCACCGCGCAAGCCGAGGGGCCGCGATGGACACCGCAACAAGCGCAAGCCGCCCTAAAAGATGCAAAGGGCACCAAGCTGGTGCTGCTCGGCACCGGTGCTGGTCCAGGGGTGGGCCAGTCGCGAAACATGACCTCACATGTGATGCTGAGCAACGGTGCGGCCTATGTGCTTGATTGCGGGATGGGCGTTACCAACCAGTTTGCTCGTACTGGAATTCCATTTCGCGCGCTGAAATCGATCTTCATCACGCACCATCACGCCGATCACAACATTGAATACGGTCCGCTACTGGTCGTCGGCTGGATACACGCGTTGCCGCTCGACGTGCGCGCCTTTGGGCCGCCACCGCTGAAGCAAATGACCGAGGATTTCATGCGCGCCTACAAGCAAACCGTCGATTTCTGGGCTGAGGATTTTCGGATGAAGCCGCTGACGTCAGTCAACGTCCAGGAGATCTCCGCCGCCGGTCCGGTAACCCAGGACGACAACGTCAAGGTGTCGGCTATCCTTGTTGAGCACCCGCCAGTGAAGCCAGCGCTGGGCTATCGCTTCGACTTCAAGGACCGGTCGATCGCATTTTCCGGCGACACTGCACCGCTCGAGGCCGTGGCGGAAATGGCGAAAGGCGCCGATGTGCTGGTTCACGAAACGATGTATGTGCCAGCCCTTGAGACAACCCTGAGAGCAGCGATTGCCAGGGGTGGTTGGCCGATGACGTTTGACGTCTTCATGGCGCATATGAAGGCGGACCATACACCCTCCGAAGATGTCGGCCGCATCGCCCAGGAAGCAGGTGTCAAAACACTCGTGCTATCGCACCTCACTCCCCCCATCGACAGCATCGACGATGAGACTTGGCGTGCCCCGGTGGCGAAGTACTTCAAGGGCGAGATCATTGTCGGCAAGGACCTGATGGTGGTGTAGCGCAGTGAAGGGGCGTGTCGCCTTCGGGCCCAACAGCAGGCATGCAACAGGAGCGCGAGTTTCGATTTGTCGAACAGTGGCGAGGGGGCGGACCTGCGAGCCTGCAAGGCGATGCATTAGCGACGCAAAGGACGCAAACTGCCGATTCTTGACGGGTACTCTCCGAATAAATGGTGATACTGACTGGCGAAGCGGCCTGGGTTTGAAAACCCGTATCGCGCCGCCACCTCAGCAACGGAAATCGATCCGTCAGATCTCATGATCGCCTGATGCGCAAGCTCGAGCCTGATCCGTCGAAGGGACGCCATCGGCGATGTGCCACGGAAGGCGCGAAACGCAGCCTGGAGCGCGCGGCTGCCGCATCCAGCAGCCTGGGCAATCTCCTCAAGCGTTAGCGGCAACTCCGCTTTGCTGCGCATCAACTCCTCGGCGCGTCGTACCGTGGCGGGTGTCGCTGCTCTTGCTTGGCCTCGCAACTGCATTGACCGACTATGCGTGGCCGCCAGCACGATGGTACGGAGAAACAATTCCTGGGCCGACGCCGCAACGATCTCGTTCGAAAGCGGCGAGTCAGGATGGCCGAGCTCGGCATACAGCCAATCCGTCAGCCGGCGCAGGCCGGCGCCCGCAGCACTTGTGACATCGATGCCCGCATCGAAGTCCAGCCCCCGGACGTCCGGGCCATCCAACATCTCGGTCGCCTGGCGGCATAACAGGCCCGCTGGTATCCAGACGTTCGTCTTTACGGCTTCATTGCCGGTCTTCAACACCGTTCCCGGCCTTCCGTGAAAGATCACGCCACCGCCGGCATTGGTCTCGGCAGGCGAAGCGGCCTGCGGCTGGCAGAGCAATCCCTGCCCCTGCTGCAGGAACGTCAGACAATAATGGTCGATGCCAGGTGATCCTATGACCATATCGGTCGCCTCGCGGTCCGCCATCCGTACGAAGCAGGTACGGCCGAGCTTTCCGACAGAGACAGTCGTTCGATATGAGTGCTTCTCGATTTTGTACCGCCGCCAATCGCCCGCGCGATACGATCGCGCAAGGAACTGCGGCGGCGTGATGGCACTTGTCGGCGTAGGCGTGAACAGCTCCCACATGGTGGGAGTGATCTCATAAGGATCTTCAACGTCTACAGTGGTAACCGATCCGGCCATAGTGCCCTCCGCGGACAAAACAACCTTGCGATCTGCACAAACGTCTATAGCACGTCTTCTACGATGAGAGAACCGCCCGCTGGGTCGATCGCTACTCAGAAACAGCCTGTGCTGATCGCCTTCATGCTGCCAACATGTTGGGCCGACGCCCAGCCGGACCGGGACCGCGTCCATATTGGTCTGTGACTGCGGCTCCAGTCATCCAATCCAGTTGAACCCCGCCCGAAGGGCCCACCATCTGAAAAAGAATCGTTTTCTGTCCTGCTCTTTCGCTTCCTGAATAGGCGTCCTCGTTTCAGCTTGGCTATATTGGATGTGATTGGCGACCTTGAAAATCGGATCATTGCATATCCATCCCTGAGTTTGCGGGGACAGAGGCCCAAGATCGATCACGAGCGCTGCGGATAACGATTTCTCTTCTTTGCGGAGTTTCAACGATGAGACACGCTCAATTTTACGGTGCCAATGACACGGTGAGCGCCAACACAGACCCCCTTTCTATCCCGCTCAAGCGCGTGCCGCTTCTCTCGTTCGGCGGCATAATCATGGCCGCCCGGCACATGGCGGAAATCGGTCGACGCAGGGCGGAGCACATTGTTGTAACGCGATTTGTTGCTGGGCGGCGCTGGAGCGACTTTACCGAGCGGACGCTGAACGACGAACTCACGGGCCAAAACCACAGGTCGTTTCTCCCCTGAAATGCGTGGCATGCACGGGATGAGTTTCCGACTTCTTCGCCCCTTGGTCGTAACTAATAGAGAGATGGGTAGAGCAAGATGATTGACTTGCAGCCCCAGCCAAGATCCGTTCGTCTCTGCGCGTCTCTTCCATCTGTGGGGCCGCGCATTTCGACACAACCTGCCAAACTCGGCATCCCGCTGCAGCAACAGGCTCAGCCGAGCCCTGCGCTTTCAACAACGGTTTTGGCAAGCGCGCCTGCGTGCGAGAAGAAGGCCACCGAAGGGAAAAGCACCGCTTTCGAGACTATGGCGCTCGCCACCACGGCCTGGTCGGAGCGATGGTTTCCGGACACTTTCGTCTTCGCGGCGCTTGCGCTCGCTCTTGTCTGCGCGGGCGCGATGTTCATCGGGGCTACGCCCCAGGCGGTCGCCGTCGCCTTCGGCGACGGAATCTGGGACTTGATGCCGTTCACGATGCAGATGGTCCTGGTCGTGGTCACTGGCCACGTCGTCGCGCGAGCCCTGCCGACCGCGCGCCTCATCGAACGGCTGGCAAGGCTGCCGCGAACCGGCCGGGGCGCCGTCGCCTATGTCGCCATCGTAAGCATGGCCACGTCCTTATTGAGCTGGGCGGTCAGTCTCATTTTCGCCGGCCTGTTGGCACGCGAGCTGGCGCGGCGGGACGAACTGAAGATGGACTATCGCGCAGCCGGGGCCGCCGCCTATCTCGGCCTTGGCGTCACATGGGCGATGGGCGTGAGCTCGTCGGCGGCCCAGCTACAGGCGAACCCACAAAGCATTCCCAAGGAGCTATTGGCAATTTCCGGTGTCATTCCGTTCAGCGAGACGATATTTCTCTGGCAGTCGGCGTTGATTGCGGCAGTTGTGATCGCTGCGTCGGTTGCAATTGCCTATGTCTCGGCTCCTGCGCCCGGCCGCGCCGTGACAACACAACAACTCGGAATCACGCTCGAAACAGTGCGTGACCAACTGCCGCCGCGCCGTCGCCCGGGGGAGTGGCTCGAATACAGCCCGATCCCCACGCTGTTCTTGGGTGCGCTCGGGCTGGGTTGGCTGGTCAATGAGTTCGCCACGAAGAATGCCACGATGGTGATCTCTAGTCTCAACACCTATAACCTCGCTTTTCTCCTCCTTGGATTGCTGCTTCACTGGCGTCCGCGGCGCTTTCTGATCGCCGTCTCCCACGCCGTGACCGCGAGCTCCGGCATTTTGATCCAGTTTCCGCTTTACGTGAGCCTCGCCCACATCTTGATCAATGCTAAGGGGACGGCAGGCCATTCACTGGGTGATTGCCTTTCAACCGCATTCGTCAGCGCGGCGTCGACGGAGTCTTTTCCTCTCCTCATCGGCAT
>NZ_LGHL01000252.1 GCF_001908205.1 Bradyrhizobium sp. NAS80.1 | reverse complement strand
CGCGGCCCGCATAATCCGCTGAACCGCCGGATACGGACCCGTATGTCCGGTGGTGTGGGAGGGGCGGCGTCGCGAGACGCCCCCCTATCCCGATTGGACGGGGGGCTGTCCTCGTTCGGCGAGGTGTCAGATCGCGCTTCGTGACGAGCTGATCCCGGTCTCGCGGCCTTCTCCGCCGGCCACGGGCGCAACTGTCGACCACCACTTCCCCAAGGCATCGATCAACGGCACGAGTGTGTGACCGGCGGAAGTCAGGTCATACTCGACCCGGAGCGGATATCCGTCGAATTCGGTGCGGGTCACGATACCGGCGTCCTCCAGCTTACGAAGCTCGAGCGCGAGCATCCTGTGCGAGATGGTCGGATTGTCCCGGCGCAAGTCGCTGAAGCGCTTGGTGCCCTGCTTCAAATAGTAGATCAGAAGCGTAGGCCAGCGACCGCTCAGAATCTGCATTACCTCCTCGATGGGGCATCTCGAGACGAGATCTTTCATCGGCGACTCCAGGTTACAAAAAAGTTCGTAATTTACTCGGTGCAGCGAATGACTAGGGTCCGCCAACGCTGCGCAGCGTGATCATCAGAAATCACGGAGAATGGATCATGGACCCGATTCTAATCTACGGCTTCCCGATGGGAAGCTCCATGGGACTCGTTGCGGCTCTCGAATGGCTGGGCAAGCCATATCGGCTATGTCGCGTCGATATGTTGGGCGAGATGCGGAGCCCGTCATACGCTCAAATCAATCCGCGACATGAGACGCCCGCGTTCATCACGGAAAAAGGCGCGGTGCTGACGGAAACGATGGCTATCGCAGCCTGGCTCGAATCCAGGGATGTTGAACGGCGCATCAGCTTCGATCCGCTATCGCCGCAAGCCGATCGCATGCATCAGCTCATGGCGTTCGTGAACACTGGCTTTACGGCTGCCTTCTCGCCGCTCTGGGCCGCAATGGAAGGCGAAGCGATGGAGCCCGCCATGAAGTCGGCTCTGCGGGACTTTGGCAGAGCGAAGGTGATCGAGCGCCACGACAAGCTCGAAAGGATGATCGAAGGGAGGGAATTCCTGGTCGGCAACCGGCCGACGCTCGCCGACGCCGTGCTGGCAGGTGTAGCGCGCTGGCTCGACTTCCACGCCGTCGCGGAGAGGCGCCGCTGGCCAAAGCTGGCGGCCCTGCGAGAACGCCTCGAAGCTGATCCTGCCGTCGTCTACGCCACTGCTTTGGAGAACGGAGATACCAATCCGGAAGCCGGATTCTGCACAGGATATGCCGTGCTATCCGACGTCATCGCGCGGTTTGGGAAATAAGCGTCACGAAAGAAGGAGGAGGGATCTCGATCCGCTCCTCCTACTTCACCGGCCGCTTCTCGAGCTTCCGCGCCAGCGTGCGCCGGTGCATCCCGAGCCGCCGCGCCGCTTCCGAGATGTTGAAATCCGTCTCGATCAGCGTCTGATGGATGCGCTCCCATTCCAGGGTCTTGATCGAGGTCGGCCGCGCATCGAGTGCGACTTCGGCGTTGCCTTCGGCCTTGTGAAAGGCGGCCTCGATGTCGTCGGTGTTCGCCGGCTTTGCCAGATAGTGGCAGGCGCCCAGCTTGATCGCCTCGACGGCAGTCGAGATGCTGGCAAAGCCGGTGAGAACCACGATCAGCATTTCGGGATCATGCGTGTGCAGGAGTTCGACGCAGGCGAGGCCCGACGCGCCGCCGAGCTTGAGGTCCACCACGGCATGGCCGAAGGATCGCTGCTCCAGCACTTTGCGCACTTCCTCGATCGAGGCGGCCAGCACGACGTCGTAGCCGCGCCGTTCGAACGAACGCTTCAGCGTGCGCGCGAAGCCGGCGTCGTCCTCGACGACGATGAGCGAACGGTCAGGCGTCAAAGCTGTCTCCGATCGCGAGCGTTGAAAGCGGCAGCGTGATGCGGACGGTGGCGCCGCGCTTCCTGTGGTTCTCGGCGGTCACGCTGCCGCCCAGCTTGCGTACCACGTTCACCACCAGGAACAGACCGAGCCCGCCGCCGGCGCGGCCCTTGCTAGACTGGTAGGGCTTTCCGAGCTGCGCCAGCATCTCCGGCGCAAAACCGGGGCCGCGGTCGCTGATCGACAGTACGAGATTGTCGCCCTCGCGCTCAGCCAGGAGCTCGACCCAGTCGCGCGAGACCTCGTAGGCATTATCGAGCACGTTGAAGATGACCTGCTTCAGCGCGATGTCCGAGACGATCGCGACGTCCTCGCCAAACGTGTTGACGAAATAGAGCGTGCGCGCCGAGCGGGCGTTGCGCCATTCATCGACCAGCGCAGTCACGAAAGCCGTCACTGTCGTCGGCGACGAGCCTTCGCCGCGCGCTTCTCCCGCCGATACCAGGATGCCCGTGACGATCGACTTGCAGCGCTGCAGCGAAGTCTCCATCTCCGCGAGATCCTCGGCGAGCTCCTGGTCGGCCGCGAGATCGGGCATGCGGCGCCAATCACTGAGGATGACCGAGAGCGAGGCGAGGGGCGTGCCGAGCTCATGCGCGGCGCCCGACGCCAGCAGGCCCATGCGGACGATGTGGTCCTGCTCGGCCGCATGCTGGCGCAGTGCCGCCAGATGCGCATCGCGCTCGCGCAGGTTCCGGTTGATGCGGGTCACGAACACGACCAGCAGCACGGCGTTGAGGACGAAGCCCAGCAACATGCCGGCGACGGTAAGGCTGTAGGTCTCGCTGATCGGGTTCGGCGGCAGGTCGAGCGGCCGATAGGCCAAGGTCAACCAGACAAAACTCGCGCAGGTCAGCGCGACCAGCGACCAGGTCGAGCGGGCATCGAGTAGCACTGCGCCCAGCGTCACCTGGAGCAGGAACAGCGAGGTGAAAGGATTGGTGGCACCGCCACTGAGGTAGAGCTGCGCGGTCAGCGCGGCGACGTCGAGCATCAGCGCGACCAGGAGCTCGTTGTTGGTGATCGCGGCGCGGTGGCGCACCCAGACCAGGCTGGAGACGTTGAGCAGTACCAGCGCGCCGATCACGGCGGCCATCCGGTTCAGGGGCAAGGGAATGCCGAGCCAGAAATGCACGCCGCCGATGGTCACGATCTGGCCGACCACAGCGGTCCAGCGCAGCTGGATCAGCAGCGCCATGTTCTTGCGGTTGGTCTCGTCGTCGGTGGGCGCAGCGCCGATCAGCTCGCTGCGCGCGTCCGCCTGCGATTGCAGCGTAACGGCCAGCCCGCCATACGTCCTTCCGTCAGGTCTGCTCGACGATCGTTCCAGCATCTGATCCCGTCCTGCGGGCGGCGGGATCTGGGCCGCCGGCCGGCTCGTGGACGAAGCGTTTGCGGCGGAACAGCCCGCCGCCGAATGTGACGAAAAGTCGACCGGCCAGCATGAAAGCCAGGGCAAACCACGTCAGCGCGTAGATCAGGTGGTTATTGGGAAAGCGGACCACGGTCAATCCGCCGATTGGGGCGCTGCCGGATTGTGATCCGGCGTCGGCATCGACGAAGAACGGCGCGACGTCGTGGAGGCCGCGTGCCGCTGCAATCGCGGCGACATCCCGCGAATACCAGCGGTTGTGCTGGGGCACGTTGTTCCGGAGGAAACCGCCCTTCGGCTCCGTCATGCGCAGCAGGCCGGTGATCTCGACCTGCCCGTCCGGATTGCCATCCTGGCGCGTCGATGCGTCGCGCCGCTCGGAGGGCACGAAGCCGCGGTTGATCAAGACCAGCGTGCCGTCGTCGCGTCGAAGCGGTGTCAGCACCCAATAGCCCGGGCCGTCCTCGGTGACGGCCTGAACCAGCGTCTCGCGGTCATGCAGGAAGCGGCCCGAGACGCTGACGTGCCTGTATTCGTCGTTCGCGGTGGAGACGGTGGGCCATGCCGCCGGCGACGGGACCGGCTGGGCCGGGGCATGGATGCGCTGCTCGACGCGGTCGATCAGCGCCAATTTCCAGGCGCGGCGTTCGATCTGCCAGACGCCGAGTGCGATCAGAATTGCAAAAGCCGTGAGTGAGAGGACCGTGAGCCACAAGGAGGGGAAGCGCGCGGCCTTGCCGCGCGCCCCGCCTGCCTTGCTCGTCACGGCCTCGGTCCTGCTCACTTCGTTCCAGTCATCTGGTGGATCGGCATCATGTTGCTGTTGAGGTGGTTCATGACCCACACCGAGCCGGACATTGCGATCACAACCATCACGATGGTGAAGATCAGCGCCATCATGCTCCAGCCGTTCTCGGATTTGGGGGACATATGCAGGAAGTAGATCATGTGCACGACGATCTGCACTATTGCGAACACTGTGATCACCAGCGCCGTAACCTGCTTGTTGCCGAGCGCTCCGCTCATCACGAGCCAGAACGGCACGGCGGTGAGCGCGACCGACAGCACGAAACCGAGAAGATAGGTCGAGAGCGAGCCGTGCGCGTGGTCGTCGTGATGATGATCAGCAGTGGCGGCGCGAGTTTCGGTGTTCATCGCAGCATTCCCATCAGATAGACAAAGGTGAAGACGCCGATCCAGACCACGTCGAGGAAGTGCCAGAACATCGACAGGCACATCAGACGGCGGCGGTTGGCCTCGATCAGGCCGAAGCGGGCGACCTGCGTCATCAACGTCACCAGCCAGACGAGACCGAAGGTCACGTGCAGCCCGTGGGTGGCGACGAGGGTGAAGAACGAGGACAGGAAGGCGCTGCGCTGCGGCGTGGCGCCCTCATGGATCATGTGAGCGAACTCGGTGAGCTCGATGCCGATGAAGGCGAGGCCGAACAGGCCGGTGATCGCCAGCCACAACTGTGTCTGGCCGATCTTGTTCTGCTGCATCGTCAGCATGGCGAAGCCATAGGTGATCGACGACAGCAGCAGCATCGTGGTGTTCACGGCCACCAGCGACAGGTCGAACAGGTCCTTGGGCGCGGGGCCGGCGGCGTAGTTGCCGCTAAGCACGCCGTAGGTCGCAAAGAGGATCGCAAAGATGAGGCAGTCGCTCATCAGATAGATCCAGAATCCGAGCGAGGTGCTCCAGCCTTCCGGATGCGGGTGTTCGTCGGCGAGGTAGAAGAGCGGCTCGCCCGATTGGGTGGGCTTGATAGCGATCGTCATTTACTTGGCTCCGGCGAGCAGCTTGGTGCGCGCGTCTTCGGTCCGGATGACGTCTTCAGCCGGAATGTCGAAGTCGCGGTGATAGTTGAAGGTGTGACCGATACCGACGGCGAGCAACCCGATGAAGCTCAAAGCGGCAAGCCACCAGATGTACCAGATCAGGCCGAAACCCATTGCGGTGGCCAAGCCGGCGAGGATGATGCCGGTGCCGGTGCTGCTGGGCATATGGATCGGCTTGAACCCGGTGAGCGGACGCTGGTAGCCGCGCTTCTTCATGTCCCACCACGCGTCATTGTCGTGGACGACGGGGGTGAAGGCGAAGTTGTAGTCCGGCGGGGGCGAGGACGTTGCCCATTCCAGCGTGCGGGCGTCCCAGGGATCGCCGGTGACGTCCTTGAGCTGCTCGCGCTTGAGGAAGCTGACCGCGAACTGCATCAGCATGCACATGATGCCGAGCAAGACGAGGACAGCGCCGATCGCGGCGATGATGAACCAGATCTGCAGGCTCGGATCGTCGAACACACGCAGACGCCGGGTCACGCCCATCAGGCCGAGCACGTAGAGCGGCATGAAGGCGAGGTAGAAGCCAGAGACCCAGAACCAGAACGACAGCTTGCCCCAGAACGGATCGAGCTTGTAGCCGAACGCCTTCGGAAACCAGTAGGAGATGCCGGCGAAGGCGCCGAACACCACGCCGCCGATGATCACGTTGTGGAAGTGCGCGATCAGGAACAGGCTGTTGTGCAGGACGAAGTCGGCCGGCGGCACCGCGAGCAGCACGCCGGTCATGCCGCCGATCACGAAGGTCAGCATGAACGCAATCGTCCACATCATCGGCAGCTCGTAGCGGATACGCCCCCGATACATCGTGAATAGCCAGTTGAACATCTTCGCGCCCGTCGGGATCGAGATGATCATGCTGGTGATGCCGAAGAAGGAGTTGACGCTGGCGCCTGATCCCATGGTGAAGAAGTGATGCAGCCAGACCAGGTACGACAGGATGGTGATGACCACCGTGGCGTAGACCATCGAGGTGTAGCCGAACAGGCGCTTGCCGGAGAAGGTCGAGGTGACTTCCGAGAAGATGCCGAAGGCCGGGAGAACCAGGATGTAGACCTCGGGATGGCCCCAGATCCAGATCAGGTTCACGTACATCATCGGGCTGCCGCCGAAATCGTTCGTGAAGAAGTTGGTGCCGACGTAGCGGTCGAGCGAGAGCAGCGCGAGCACGACGGTCAGGACGGGGAAGGAGGCGACGATCAGGACGTTGGTGCAGAGCGAGGTCCAGGTGAAGACCGGCATCCGCATCATGGTCATGCCGGGGCACCGCAGCTTGACGATGGTACAAATCAGGTTGATGCCGGATAACGTGGTTCCGACGCCGGCGACCTGCAGCGCCCATATGTAATAGTCGACGCCGACATCAGGACTGTAGCCGATGTTCGACAGCGGCGGATAAGCGAGCCAGCCGGTGCGGGCGAATTCGCCGATGAACAGCGAGGCCATCACCAGCACGGCGCCGCCGACGGTCATCCAGAAACTGAAATTGTTCAGGAACGGGAACGACACGTCGCGCGCGCCGATCTGGAGCGGCACGACGTAGTTCATCAGGCCGGTGACCAGCGGCATCGCCACGAAGAAGATCATGATCACGCCGTGGGCGGTGAAGACCTGGTCGTAGTGATGGGCGTTGAGATAGCCTTCGGAGCCGCCAAACGCGAGCACCTGCTGGCCGCGCATCATCAGCGCGTCGGCGAAGCCGCGCAGCAGCATCACGATGCCGAGGATCATGTACATGATGCCGATGCGCTTGTGGTCGACGGTGGTGAACCATTCGCGCCAGAGGTAGCCCCAGAGACGGAAATAGGTGAGGCCGCCGAGCAGCGCGATACCGCCGAGCGCGACCACCACGAAGGTGCCGACGACGATCGGCTCGTGCAGTGGCAGCGACTCGATGCCGAGCCGGCCGAAGATGAGCTTGAGAAGATCAGGAGACATGCGAGCTCTCTTTAGGAGTCTGACTTCGGACGTTGTCCGAGGAAGAAGGACGATGACTTGAGCGGCGTGAAGGTCGGCCGCTTCAGGCCGGCGCCGAGCAGCGGCGCGGTGTCGGTGGGAGCCTTGATCGACGCGGTGGTCTGACCCTGCGGCGCATCCGGCGTGCAGGTGCCGGCCACGAAGGTCGGCTCGCCGCCGAGCGCGGTGCCGCGGCGGGCGTACTTGTCGTAGGCCAGCGGCAGGGTGTTGTTCAGGCCTTCATGGCCGAGGCCGCCCTTGGCGTCGATCGCCATCATCTCGCTCGTGCACATCTTGCCGGTCTCGACGCACATGTTGAGGATCAGGCGGTAGAGATCGGAATCGACGGTGCCGTAGTGGCGCACCGGCTCGTTCTGGCTCGGCTTTTCGAGCTGAAGATATTCGGCGCGGCCGAGCGAGCCGCCGGCGGACTTGACGCTGGCGATCCAGGCGTCAAAGCCCTTGTCGTCGAGGCCCTGGAAGTTGAAGTGCATGCCGGAGAAGCCGGCGCCGCTGTAATTGGCGGAAATGCCCCTGTAGGTGCCTGCATGATTGACCACGGCGTGAAGCTTGGTCTCCATGCCCGGCATGGCGTAGACCTGGCCGGCGAGCGCGGGAATGTAGAACGAGTTCATCACCGTGGAGGAGGTGATGCGGAAAGCGATCGGACGATCGACGGGTGCTGCGAGTTCGTTGACGGTAGCGATCCCGTAGTCGGGATAGATGAACAGCCACTTCCAGTCGAGCGCGACGACGTCGACCTCGAGCGGCGCCGTTGCCTGATCGACCGGACGGTCCGAGGCGATGCGGCCGAGCGAGCGGTAGGGATCGAGCAAATGCGTCGCCATCCAGGTTAGCGCGCCCAGACACACGATGATCAGCAGTGGCACCGACCAGATCACGAGCTCGAGCTTGGTCGAGTGATCCCATTCCGGCTCGTAGCGGGCCGCGGTGTTGGACTGGCGATAGCGCCAGGCGAACATCACCGTCAGCGCCATCACGGGGACGACGATCAGGAGCATCAGGACGGTGGAGATGATGACGAGGTCGCGCTGCTGGGCAGCGATATCGCCGGCTGGCGCCAGCACGACGTAGTTGCAGCCGCTAAGCGCGACTGCCAGGGGTAGTAGCGCCAGGATCTTGAGACGAGACACGGGCCGAGCCTTATGAGAATGAGTTTCCTTTGCGGGGCCAACGGGTAGCTGCGGCGCAACAATCCGGACATTGGACAATTTGTCCAATGTTGCAGTGCAGAATGTTGGGTCAGACAGCGCCAGATTGCCTGGCTTCCCGCCGGGCGGTCGGCTTTGGTTTTCAGGACGTTAAGGGCGCACGAATGGCGATGGCACAGACCCCCGCAATGGCAGACCTCCACTCGGGCGAGCACGGCCACGACCAGGCCAGTCCCGGCGAGATTGCCATCGGCGTCATCATCGGCCGCACCTCGGAATTCTTCGACTTCTTCGTCTTCGCGATCGCCTCGGTGATCGTGTTCCCGCGCCTGGTGTTCCCGTTCACGAGCGAGCTGACCGGCACCCTCTATTCCTTCATGATCTTCGCGCTGGCCTTCATGGCCCGCCCGATCGGAACCGTCATTTTCATGACGGTCGACCGGCACTACGGCAAGACGGCCAAGCTGATCTCGGCGCTGTTCCTGCTCGGCACCGCCACCGTCGCGATCGCGTTCCTGCCCGGCTATCACGACATCGGCGTTGCGGCGATCTGGCTCTTGGCGCTGGCGCGCATCGCGCAGGGTCTGGCCTGGGGCGGCGCCTGGGACGGTATGGCTTCGCTCCTGGCGCTGAACGCGCCGTCTTCCAAGCGCGGCTGGTACGCGATGGTGCCGCAGCTCGGCGCTCCGCTCGGGCTGATCGTGGCGAGCGCGCTGTTCGCCTATTTCGCCGGCAACCTCTCGGCCGAAGACTTTTTCGACTGGGGATGGCGTTATCCGTTCTTCGTCGCGTTCGCCATCAACGTCGTGGCGCTGTTCGCGCGCCTGCGCATGGTGACGACAGAGGAATATGCCTCGCTGTTCGAGACCCGCGAATTGCAGCCCTCGCGCATCTCCGAGACTGTCGCGCGCGAAGGCCACAACATCATGCTCGGTGCGTTTGCGCCGCTGGCGAGCTTCGCGCTGTTCCACATGGTCACTGTGTTTCCGCTGTCCTGGGTGTTCCTGTTCACCCGCGAAAGCCCGGTGCGCTTTTTGATCATCGAGATGGTTGCCGCCGTGTTCGGCGTCGCCGCGATCATTGCCTCTGGCATCATCGCCGACCGCGTCGGCCGCAAGTCGCTGCTGATGGGATCGGCCATCGCGATCGCGATCTATAGCGGCTTCGCCCCGCAGCTTCTCGACGCCGGCGCGTTCGGTGAGACGATCTACATGGTGATCGGCTTCATCCTGCTCGGCCTGTCCTTCGGCCAGTCCTCGGGCGCGATCGCCTCGAACTTCAGGCAGGCGTACCGATACACGGCCTCGGCATTAACTTCTGACCTGGCCTGGCTGTTCGGCGCCGGCTTCGCTCCGCTGGTGGCGCTTCTGCTCGCCACCAATCTCGGCGTCATCGCTTCGGGAGCGTACCTGCTCTCGGGCGCGTTCTGGACGCTGCTCGCGCTGTGGCTCAGCGGCCAGCGCGAGGCAGGCGATATGGACGCGGGCGCTTAAAGCCTCCCGCGGACGGGAATAAAACTCGGGCCGGGCGATCCTGTTTGCGGCGCTGCAAACAGGAGATCACATGAACGTCCGGTCCACTCCCGCCCTCCAGCGAAGTTCTCCAAGCCTGGCCTTTGCCACCGTCGCGATTGCGTTGGTTTGCTCGACCGGCCTTGCCCGCGCCACCGGTGACGTCGCGCGCGGCGAGAAGCTCTATAAGGGCTGCGGAGATTGTCACTCGATCACCGAAAACCGTGTCGGCCCGATGCACAAGGGCGTGGTCGGGCGAAAGGCGGGCAGCGTTCCCGGTTACGACTACTCGGCCGATCTGAAGAACTCGGGCATTGTCTGGACCGAGGACAATCTCGACAAATGGCTGGCCGGACCGCAGGCCATGGTCCCGGAAACCAAGATGTTTTTCGATGTTCCGGACGCGCAGGATCGCGCTGATATCATCGCCTTCCTGAAGGAAAAGGCGCGATAGTTGCTGCGAGCTTTATGGCAGTGCGCAGAGGCACCTAACGTGCTCAGGGAGGCCAAAGGCGCGTAGCGCCGTGCCCACCATCTTTCGACGGTCGCGTTAGGGAGTGGTGGGCACGCTTCGCTTTGCCCACCCTTGTATTAGCCCGACCGCTTATATTGAGCCGTTCCGTGAGGAATGGCCCAGCCCGGGTGGCCGCCCGAGCTGGGCCGCCGCTCGATCGGATCGATGCCCACCGAA
>NZ_LGHL01000251.1 GCF_001908205.1 Bradyrhizobium sp. NAS80.1 | reverse complement strand
GTCCAACCCGCCACACCATCGGTCGGGCGCGGCTCTTTATTTCATCATTTCGGGCACCGGGGCGAACACGGTCGACGGTAAGACTGAAACCAGGGGACCGGGTTCCTTGATCTATGAGCCGCACACCCTCGTCCACCAATGGGGAAACCCGGGCAACGAGCCGTTGGTCTTCTTGGCCTTCAACATCAATCCGGAAGGTGTGGCAGCCGTGCTTCCCGTGGCGCCGGCGGAGAAGCAATAAGCCGACGGCGCGCGGCCCGCGGCATCAGGAGGACCATTCGATTCCACAATTTCCGAGAGTCGTTCGACTCTGCTCAGATAGTCGGTCAGGGAGACGAAAAATAACTTCGTTATGGCGAGCACGAAACGATCGATGTCGCGAGGGGGCTCTATTGCGAGGGTCATCATGTCAGAACTCGAGCACGCACACCAACACGCTCCCGATCACCATCACGCCTGCGCCAACCTCTTCGGCTGCGGCGACGAGAAGGGAACCGGTATCATCCGCGAGGACATCAAGGACGCTGCCTTTGACGGTCGCGCCTCCGATCGCCTCCTCCATATGGACCACGTCGATCAGGGAATTTTTGATGGCTACTTGTCGGCCCGTGGTCGCTGGCGCCGGAAGTTCCTGCAAGCGAGCAGCTTTTTGGGTGTGCTGGCTGCTGTCGAGCCCTGGTTCACCAGCCTTGCGCAGGCACAGGAATCCGGCGCCGGGCCTATGCGCCGTTCCCAGCCTGACGGTCGCGTGCATGTGGTTCCCTCGACCGGGGAAACGGTTCGGCTCGGTGTATTCGACGCCACCCTGCCGCCGATTCTTAGCATCGAGTCGAGCGACACCATCAGCTTCCCCGATACTTGGTCGCACTTCCTGAATGAAATGCAGCCAGGAGTGCCGGTCAATACCCTGGCGCAGCTGCGCGTGAGCAATCCCGGCCGGGGGCCACATTCGATCATCGGACCAATCGCTGTGGCCGGCGCCGAACCGGGCGACGTGCTGGAAGTCCGGTACCAGTCGATCCGCCCCTACGAATGGGGCGCGGTGTTCAACAACCCGGGGGCGCTCGGCACGGGTCTGCTGCCGCAGGACTATGCGCAGGGGCAGATCAAGTACGTCGATCTCGACCTTGGCGCCATGACGGGCAAGTTTATGCCCAACATCAGCATCCCATTGAAGCCGTTCCAGGGCACCTTGGGCGTTGCGCCGCCCGACGGCTATTTCCCGCCCTTGAGCCCCGGCGTGACCAGCTCGGTGCCTCCGGGCCCTCACGCTGGCAATCTCGATCTCAGCGAGTTAACCGAAGGCTCGACGCTCTACATCCCGGTGTGGAAGCCGGGCGCCCTCATCTATACGGGCGATAGCCACGCGGTGCAGGGCGACGGCGAGATTTCCCTCACCGCGCTGGAGACGCGGCTGAAAGAGCTGCGCATCCAGATCATCCTGCACAAGCAGAAGAACCTGGCTTGGCCGGTGGCGGAAACAGACACACATTGGATCGTTATGGGACTCGACAAGGACCTCAACGCGGCGATGACGCTTGCGGCGCGCAATGCAATCAAGTTTCTGGCGACGCGGGCGAAGATCAGCGAGCTCGACGCCTACGCCCTGTGCAGCATCGCCGCAAGCTTCCGCGTGACGCAGGTGGTGGACATCGTGCGCGGCGTTCACGCCCTGATCCCGAAGGCCATCTTCGCTTCCGATCTCAGGCGCGAGATGACGGTGGTATGAGCTCGCCTGGGCTCTCGCCTCTGCGCGAGAGAATGCCTATGTGATGGAGTACCTGCGGTGCCCCCAAAGCGGCAATGGGAGGTATGCTCATGGACGCCCCGAGCGAGGAATTTGTGCTGGCGGGCAGCCTCGAGGAGCTGAGGCTCAAGGGGCGGCTCGTTGTACGCGGTGGCCATCGCCCGATCCTCGTCATCTACGACCGCGGGCGCGTCTTCGCCCTCGACAATCGGTGCCCGCACATGGGCTTCCCGCTCGAGCGCGGCAGCGTCGAGGACGGCATCTTGACCTGTCACTGGCACCACGCTCGCTTCGATCTCGAAAGCGGCTGCACCTTCGACCTATGGGCGGACGAAGTGCCGGTCTACCCGGTCGAGGTGCGCAATGGTGAGGTCTGGGTGAAGACTACGTTCACTCCTGCCGATCTCGCGGCGCACTGGCGTCAGCGGCTTGCAAACGGCCTCGCCCACGACCTCGGCCTCGTCATTGCCAAGGCGATGCATGGTCTGCTCGCGGCCGGCGTACCGCAGGCCGAAATCGTACGAGAGGTGGCGCTGTTCGGAGCGCAAAATCGCGACGGCTGGGGTGTGGGTCTTACGATCCTTACGGCACTCGCCAATATCCTGCCTGTGCTGCCGGAGGAGGAAGCCTATCTCGCTCTATTCCACGGCGCACGCCGCGTGGCGGCCGACTGCGACGGCGAGGCGCCTCGGCGGGAACGCGCGCCGCTTGGAAGCCGGCCGGATCCGGCGGCGCTCAAGCGCTGGCTGCGGCGTTGGACAAACGTGCGCCATCGCGAGGCGGCCGAGCGCACCCTGCTCACGGCGGTTGCGGCCGGCTTCTCCCCGGCTGAACTCGCTGATGCCCTGTTCGCCGCCGAGACCGAGCGGGCTTTCGCCGACACCGGACACTCGCTCGACTTCATCAACAAGGCGTTCGAGTGCCTCGATCTGGTCGGCTGGCAACACGCGGCGGCTCTGCTGCCGACTGTCGTCGGTCAGCTGGTAGCGGCCCGTGGCGCCGAGGAATCGACGGCCTGGCGCCAGCCCGTTGACCTTGTTGCGTTGTGTGAGGAATCAACCAGCGAAGTCGCCGACCTGTTCGCTGCCCGACGCGGCCCGCGTGACTGGTCGGGCCACGCCGCGCTCGCTCAAGAGCTGCTCGGTGATGATCCGGCTGGGATCGTTGACGCGCTCAAGGAGGCGATCCGCGCCGGTGCCGCTCCAGCCGACCTTGGCCAATCCCTCGCATACGCGGCAGCGCTCAGGGTTGCGCGCTTCGGCAATGCCAACGAGCACGCCGACTGGGAGACGGCGCATCACGTCTTCACCTACGCCAACGCAGTCCACCAGATGCTGACGCGCATCGGGACTGCCAACATCGACACTCACGTCACAGCCGTCCGCGGCATATTGCACGGAGCGATGGCACTCTACCTTGCTCGCTATCTCAATGTGCCGCCGGCGCGCGTCCCCGGCGACGGCGGCGGGCAGCTCGATGATCTGCCCGCGGATCCAGAGACCATCGGCGCCGCATTGCTCGACGCCTTCGACCGGCAGAGACAGGTTGATCTCGCCGCAAGCCTGGTGGCACGGCATCTTACGCTCGGCCATTCGCCGCAGGCGCTGATCGCCACGCTCGCGCATGCGGTGCTGCGCGAAGATGCAGGCTTCCATGCGTATCAGATGCTGGAGGCGGGAATCCGGCAATTCGGCGCGTGGGGCGACACGGACGAGGGTCGGCACATCCTCATCGCGGTTGCCCGCTATCTGGCGGCTCATTTCCCGACCGAACGCGCGTCCCAGCAGACGGCCGACATCGCCCGCCGCTTGATGCGGGGTGGCGAGCTGCATCACGAGGCTGGATCGTCCTGACATCACCCGCCGAGGGCGCACTCAGGCGATATGAACTGACAAGAGCCTGCGCCGGCGAACCGAGCCGCGCTTCCAAATGACCATTTCGCATTGCCTCTGCTTTGCGAACGAGACTGACGCCCGGATCAGGTCCCGGACAGAACCGCGACAGCACGGCTCAGTTGGGGGGTCGTCTGACCCGGCGGAGGCCGCGCCTGCCTGGACCTCGATCATCGGCGTCACGCCCACGCCCTCCAGGCGCTCGCCATCGACCCAGACATCTTCGACTGCGAGCAGCAGCAAGCCGCTTCCAATGACGAATGCGGTGGCGGCAAGGACCCCGCCCTCTGTCAGGGGGCCGATGAGTTCGCCCAACCGGTACTTTTTGAAGCCGTGCACACGCCGCCTTCTAACCAATTGAAAAACTCGAACTCTCGCTCCAATCCATCATGGGCCAGTTTGAGCTAAATACGGCCAAGAAAATCAAGACCAATCAAAGGGTGGTCGCTTTGCGCCAAAGCTACCTCCCCGCGACATCGTATTTTGACCCGAAACGGTTTCGATGTCCCCGCCCTAATTGTTTCACCTCGGTCCGCCGCGGCTTGGACGGACGATAGCGGAGGTCACCGCAGTCGATCGAGCAAAGCCTTTGCTTCCTTCAGATCTTGCGTTTCAAAGCCCTCGGTGCACCCGGCGCAGATCGGCCCGAGCAGTTGGGCCGCTTCCTCGCGCCTGCCCTGGTCGATCCACAAGGCTGCAAGGTCTCTTGCAGCTCGAAGTTCGAGGGCTCTAGCCTGTTGGCTTCTTGCCGTGGTCAGTGCCTGATCGAGCCGTGATTGCGCCTCTGTGCCGGCGTCCGGCGCGGCGCGGACGAGAAGCGCGCGTGCTTTCAGTCGATACAATTCGGCCTCGAATACCCGTTCGCTGTTACGGCTGGTTGTAGCGAGGCCCTGCTCGATCAGCTCCACCGCAGCCTCGCATTGATTGCTCAACAATAAGGCCGGACACAAAAGCACGTACAATGCGGTGATACCCAGCTGATAACCTGCGCCACGATATTCATTCATGGCAGTCCGGATTTCCTCGAGTGTGCTGGATGAAGGGTCAAGAAAGGTCGCACATATCCCTCGGACGGCGCGCGCCAATCCTCGCCATTGCCGGAATCCGTGTTCCTCCGACAAGGTGAGACAGCGTTCGGCATAGCCGTGCGCAGTCAATAGCTCGCCACGAAGAGCGTAGATAACAGACGCATAATAGCAAGCATAAGCTTGCGAATGTGGATGACCGATGTCGTCTGCCCGCTGAATGGCGGCGTCCATTCGTGTGATTGCCATGTCGACGTGGCCGAGCAGCCAAAGAACCCAAGACATCAGGGCAAGGTCCGCCACTCCGGCATCCTGGCCAGCGGCACGGGCAGCCAGTCTCTCCTCCTCGGTGCTTGCGTCAAACGCCTCAAAGGCACGTTCGATCGCTTCGCGGGCGCCGATGAGATGTCCCATGAAAAGGCGAATCATGGCCTGCCCACGCATTGCATTGAGCAACGCTGGTCGATCGCCACGCGCCTCGGCGAGATGAAGCAGGACAGCGACCATTTCCTCGGCAATCGGTAACTCACCGCGAATGACGCTCGCGGTGGCCAACCAGAACATGATTTGTAGTTGCTCGGGGGGATCTCCGAGGCGCTCGCACAATTCGCGCGCACGCGCGAAGGTCGCCACCGCCCTGTTCGAGGCAGGACCCTGGGTAGCGATCAGGCAGGGGCCCAGAGCGAATTGGAAATCAAGCTCCAGTCTGTCCTTCCGCGCGCCGTCGGCCAAATGGACCAAGGCTTCGATTCCTCGCTGCAGGTGCGCGATCGCTTCGAGGTTGGCGGAGCGTATGGCGGCTTTCTTGCCGGCCTGCAACCAATATACCCCCGCTTTTTCAAACAGCCCCGCCACGGTGAGATGGTGCGCGATAGTTTCAGGTTGAGCCTCCACAATTTCTGGGAACCGTTGCTCGAGGGCGTCTGCGATGCTGGCATGCAGCGCTGCGCGTCGGCTCTTCAAGAGTCCCGAGTAGGCGGCGTCCCGCACCAGCGCGTGTTTGAAGGTGTAGACCGCGTGAGGAATTTCACCTCGGCAGAATATCAGCTCCGAACGCACCAACTGATCAAGCGCCTCGTCCAATCTCTGCTTCGACAGCCCGGCGACGGCACGCACAAGTTCATAATGGAATTCGCGCCCCGCGACGGCTCCGATCTGGGCGACGTCTCGCACCGGTGACAACCGATCAAGGCGAGCCATCAGCGAAGCTTGCAACGTGGTTGGGATCGCCAACGACGGGAGAGGCGCTTCGAGAACATATTCTCCGTCCCGTTCTCGCAACAAGCCGCCTTCAAGCACCATCTTGGTTAATTCCTCGACGAAGAGCGGCACCCCATCGGTGTGTGCGAGAATGTGCTCCATTACCTCCTTGGGGAGCTTTTTGCCGGCGGTCACCCGCAGGACCAGCGCTGTGCCGTCGCGTCGGCCAAGGCGGGTGAGCGGGATCGTTGTGGTGTGGGGATAACTCGGCCAAGGCGAAGTGAATTCGGGCCTGGCCGTGATCAGCATAAGTGCCCGAAGCTGCGGCACGTGCTCCACAGTAGCGGCGAGGAGCTCGAGCGACGTTGGGTCAATCCAGTGTACATCTTCGAAAATGAGTAAAACCGGCTGCTGCACAGCTAACTCGTCGAGCTGGGCCAATAGTGCCGCAAAGGTCTTCTCTTTGCGTTTTTGTGGGGTGAGGTCCTGGAGTCGATAGTGATCATCGGGTGGCAGCGCCAACAAATTGGCGAGAACGGCAAGATGTTCGGGATCGCGTGTGGATTGCGCCAGTAGAGCACCCAGCTTGGATAGCTTCTCCTGAGGTGAGTCACTGTGCTTGAACCCGGCAGCACGTTCGAGTTGGCTGATAAATGGGAACAATGCGCTGTGGGCATAGTGCTCGGAGCAGAAATAGCGCAGCGTGATATGTGTCTCACCTTGGAGCCGCTCATTAAGCGCTAACGCAATGTGTGACTTGCCAATCCCCGGCTCTCCAGCAAGCATCACGACCCGGCCTTCTTCCCGTGTAGCTTGTTGCCAGCGGCGTAACAGCAGCTCGATTTCCTCCTCGCGCCCAAACAGCGGCGGCAGCTTAGTGGTGTGCATGGCCTCGAAACGGCTCTCTACACCGCTCATCCCCAGCACCTGATAAACTTCGACTGGCTCCGCCCAGCCTTTCAGCGCGACTGGGCCGAGGTCACGATAATGGAACTCTCCCCCTGTGAGTTGGCGCGTGCACGCGGAGATCAACACAGTCCCCGGCTCCGCCAGCGTTTGCAGGCGCGCGGCGAGGTTCGGCGTCTCACCAACGACGGCTTGCTCCGCCGGCGTTTTCTCAATCAGCAGCTCGGTTACGACCACTGTTCCCGTTGCAATGCCGATGCGAATTTGCAGCGTCGCAGCGACATTCCGGATAGCCGCTACGGCACCAATGAGTGCGAGCGCAGCGCGCACAGCCTGTTCGGCATCATCCTCATGGGCATGTGGATAGCCGAAATAGACCAACACACCGTCACCCATGTAGCGGGCAATCTTTCCCTGATAGCGGCCTATAACTTCTGCGATGCAACTGTGATACGCGCCAATGAGGATTCGCATGTCCTCCGGGTCCAACCGCGCCGCAAGGGCTGTGGAGCCGACCAAGTCACAAAACATCACTGTCAGATGGCGCCGCTCGGCTTCATCTGGTCGCCTTGGTTCGGCTACCGGTGCTGCCGCTCTCGCCCCATTTTCAAGCTCCGCAATGGCGCGCAGAATCTTGCGGCGATGGCCCAGCAGAACGCCGAGGTCCTTGAGATCCTGGTCCGTCAGGTCGCGGAGTACCGAGAGATCAACGCCGTTCTCGGCGAAACGCTGAGCATACTCCGAAAAGCCGATCGACTCGAGCCACTCGGTGACGCCTCTCATGGCAATTGGACACTCCTCGGCCCCGTTCTTAGCTCCCGCAGGTATCGCTTCCAGGGGCGATCGGCCCGCCTGCACCGAGGCACTGAATCTCGGTCATCGTATCTCCTCGAAAAGGCACGGTGGTGAGCGTTGCGAAAAGCGCCAGTTCACTACTTCTGGACTAATCAGCAGAAACGCGACCGCTGCATGCGACCGTATTGCAGCCGAGGGAGCGACGTGTCTTCAAGACGCTCGACATGGCGAATAACGAGTTTCCACTCAGAGATTAGTCCTCGTGGCAAAAGAATGGTTCACTGTCGCCTTTGAAGCGCCTCCGAAAAGTGTGACGCCCCCCCATAGCTGGCGGCGAAAAGTCGATGCTTGCGTTCCAGTGGTTAGATTTCATGCCGCCGGCTGACCGGTATTTGAGGCTTCCTGGCAACGGCCGCGGCGCGCCTTGACGAACCGACATCTTCTTCGAGTTGAATCTCCGGCCTGGTGTATTGGTCAGATTGACCTCCGGGAGCGGCATCCGGCAAATCCATCCCGACCGCGCCTGCCCCGCGGAGGAAAAATATCGATCAATCTGGTACTTGTCGGGCCTTTTATTCGTTGTAATCTTCTACCATGCGGCACTCGCATGGCCGTGCTCAAAACGGGCAGGCATCACCATAACAGGAGCGAACCAACGCGCCGGTTTTTGGGATCGAGACCGACATGCCCGGTGGTGGATCGTTTGATACGTTCCCCAAATTGCTGCTGCGGAACGCCGCGCAGTTTGGCACCCATCCGGCATTTCGACACAAGGATCTTGGCATCTGGCAGAGCTGGACGTGGGCTCAAGTTGCCGAGATCGTGCGTGCCTACGCCGCCGGGTTGCATCGACTTGGCTTACAGCCGGGCGATACA
Organism: Bradyrhizobium sp. NAS80.1; assembly: GCF_001908205.1. GTDB lineage: Bacteria > Pseudomonadota > Alphaproteobacteria > Rhizobiales > Xanthobacteraceae > Bradyrhizobium. The sequence goes on along the minus strand of NZ_LGHL01000251.1, from coordinate 7,168 downwards.
ATTGCCGTAGTCGGCGCCAATCGGCCGAAGCTGTACTGGACCATGATGGCCGCGCAGATGCTGCGCGCGATTCCCGTTCCAGTTTACGCCGAGGCGGTGGCCGACGAGCTTGCTTTTGTTCTCGCTCATGCCGAGGCGAAACTGGTCGCGGCTCAAGACCAAGAGCAGGTTGATAAAGTCTTGTCGGTGTCCGACCGACTGCCGCAACTCGACAAGGTCGTTTATGACGAGCCGCGCGGCCTTGATGGCTACGATCGAAGTCGATCGATCGCAATCGGCAATATCATCGAGGAGGGCCGCGCAGCCCTCGCGACTGACATTGCGCTTCGCAAATCGATCGATGACTTCGTGCAGGCGGGCAATGGTTCGGACGTCGCGGTCATCCTCTACACCTCTGGAACGACCGGCGCCTCGAAGGGAGTCACGCTGTCAAGCCGAGGGTGCATTGATGCCGCAACCGATACCACCAGGTTCGACGGACTGACCCACGAGGACGTGGTGCTCGCCTACCTGCCGCTGGCGTGGGTGGGCGATCATTACCTCAACTATGTGCAAGGCCTCGTCGCTGGATTCTGCACGGCGTGTCCGGAGAGCAGTGACACGATCGAGCAGGACAGACATGAGATTGGACCAACCTTCTACTTTGCTCCGCCGCGCGGCTTCGAAGCCATGCTGACGCGGCTGATGATCCGCATGGAAGACGCTTCGCCCGTCAAGCGGCGGATGTTCAACTACTTTCTGGACGTTGCGCGCTTGCATGGCGAGCAGGTCTTGACCGGAAGACCGGTACCGCTGTCAGGCCGCTTGCTCTATGCACTCGGGCGGCTGCTGGTCTACGAGCCTCTCAAGAACGTTCTCGGCCTGTCTCGGGTGCGCGTCGCATACACTGCAGGCGAGGCTATCGGTCCGGATCTGTTCGCATTCTTCCGCTCGATCGGGCTAAATCTGAAGCAACTCTATGGCCAGACTGAAGCGTTTCTTTACGTGACGTGCCAGCCTGATGGTGCAATCTACTCCGATACTGTTGGTCCTGCAGCGCCAAACGTCGACGTCCGCATTGCAGAGTCGGGCGAGGTGCAATTTCGCTCGCCCGGCATGTTCGTCGGATATTTTAAGGATCAGGCAAAGACCGCGGAAGCCATGACGCCAGATGGATACGTCAAGACCGGCGATGCGGGCATTTTCGACGAGAAGACCGGACACTTAAAGATAATCGATCGCGCGAAGGACGTCGGCAGGTTGAACGGCGGTACGATGTTTGCGCCGAAATACCTTGAGAACAAGCTGAAGTTCTTTCCCAACATCAAGGAGGCGATCACTTTCGGTGACTCGAGGGAGTTCGTTTGCGCGATGCTTAACATCGATCCGATTGCCGTCACGAATTGGGCGGAACGCAACAACGTTGCCTACGGATCCTATCAGGAGCTTGCCGGGCATCCTCTGGTCTACGACATGGTAGCGAACGACGTGGCCGCGGTGAACCGCTCTCTCGTTGAGGAAAAGGTGCTCGCGGGGGCCCAGATTCGCCGCTTCCTGATTTTGCACAAGGAACTCGATGCGGATGATGGCGAGTTGACCCGCACGCAGAAGGTGCGCCGCCGGATCATCGCCGAACGCTATGCGCCGCTGCTCGCGGCACTCTACGATGGCTCGTATGAGGCCGACATCTCCACTGAAGTCACTTTTGAGGATGGCCGCAAAGGCACGATCGCGGCGCGGGTCAAGATTCGCGACATGCAGGCAATTGGCGCGGCGGAGTCCCTGGAGAAGGCCGCATGAGAGCGCCAGACACCAACGAAATCCTGCTGCAAGTCGAGGCTGTGGCGCTGTCCTTTGGCGGCGTCCGGGCGCTGAAGGACGTTTCGTTCAACATCCGAAAAGGCGAAATTCGAGCCATCATCGGCCCGAACGGCGCCGGCAAGACCTCGATGCTGAATGTCGTCAATGGTTTCTACCATCCCGATCATGGCACAATTACCTTCAAGGGACGCACCAGGGACAAGATGCAGCCCTTCGAGGCGGCGCGCGGCGGCATCGCGCGCACATTTCAGAACGTTGCGCTGTTCAAGGGGATGAGCGCGCTCGACAACATTATGGCCGGCCGCACCTTGAAGGTGCGCCGGGGCCTGTTGTGGCAGGTGCTGCGTTACGGTCCTGCACTGAGAGAGGAGCTCGAGCATCGGCACCGCGTTGAGGAGATCATCGATTTCCTGGAAATCGAGGCAATCCGTAAGGTACCGGTTGGGCGCCTGCCCTACGGCCTGCAAAAGCGCGTCGAGCTTGGTCGCGCTCTCGCCATGGAACCCGAGCTCCTTCTCCTCGACGAGCCAATGGCAGGCATGAATCTCGAGGAGAAAGAGGACATGTCACGGTTCATTGTCGACGTGAACAATCAATACGGCACGACAATCGCGCTGATCGAGCACGACATGGCTGTGGTGATGGACCTCTCGGAGAGCGTGGCGGTACTCGATCATGGCGTCAAGATCGCCGACGGCACGCCGGACGAGGTGAAGAACAGCCAAGCCGTCATCGAGGCCTATCTTGGCGTTGCACACTGAGGAGCGTTCGTGATCGCATTAGGCCAATTTCTCGAGGTTCTGATCGGCGGATTAATGTCCGGCGTGCTCTATTCGCTGGTCGCACTCGGCTTTGTGTTGATCTTCAAGGCATCCGGCGTGTTCAATTTTGCTCAGGGAGCAATGGTATTGCTCGCAGGCCTGGCGCTGGTTCGCGCTCTCGATCTCCTGGTTGCCAACGGCTTTCCCCTTTGGGCTGCGATCGTACTCGGCATCGCTTTTGCGGCCGCAATCATGGCGACAACGGCATGGCTGATCGAGCGGTTCGTGATCGGACCTCTTGTCAACCAGGACGGTCTCACGCTGTTTATGTCCACCATCGGCGTGACATTCGTCATCGAGGGCGCGGCGGAGATGATTTTCGGATCCGATGTCTACCCGTTGCGGCTGTTTCCGACGGATGCCTGGTTTGTGCTCGAGGATGTCTTCCCGGGTGGAATTCTGGTCAACAAGCTGGACGTCTGGGGCGCGTTGATCGCCGGCATCCTGGTCGCTGGCCTCGCGATCTTCTTTCAACGCACCAAGACCGGTCGCGCACTTAGGGCCGTGGCCGACGACCACCTGGCCGCGCATTCGGTCGGGATTCCAATCGGTTGGATCTGGTTTGTGGTCTGGCTCGCAGCCGGTCTCGTTGCGCTGGTCGCGGCAACCGTGTGGGGTACCAAGCTCGGCGTGCAGTTCTCCATCACCTTTCTCGCGCTGAAGGCCCTGCCCGTCTTGATCATCGGGGGCCTTACCTCAATTCCGGGAGCCATCGCCGGCGGGCTCATTGTGGGGGCGGGCGAGAAGATTGCAGAGGTGTATTTGGGGCCATCCATCGGCGGCGGCATCGAATATTGGTTTGCCTACGTGCTGGCGCTCGCGGTGCTGCTCGTCCGGCCGCAAGGTCTGTTTGGCGAGCGGATCATCGAACGCGTCTGAGAAAGGAGTTCGTTGTGCTTTATCGCGAGGCTGGCCAGTTCAAGACGACCTACGTAGAGGACATGGCGATCTTCCCGATCAGACAGGACCGTATTGCGCTCGCGGTCTTGCTCGGCATCGCTTTCATTGGCGTGCCGCTGTTGGCTACCTTTCATATTTGGCCGTTCGGCAGCGACTATTTGCTGTGGGCAATCTTGTTGCCCTTTCTCATCCTGGCGCTCGCCGCCATCGGTACGAACATTCTCGTGGGCTATTGCGGCCAAATTTCGCTTGGCAGCGGCGCGTTCATGGCCATCGGCGCCTATTCCGCCTATAAGCTGGTAACAGGCGTTCATATCCCGCTCGCCTGGCTTGGCTGCGCGATCTCGATCCCCCCGTTGTCCGTGCTCGCATCCATTCTGCTCGGCGGGCTCATCGCGGCGGGTGTCGGAATCCTGTTCGGCATTCCCAGTTTGCGGATCAAGGGCCTCTACCTAGCGGTAGCGACACTCGCCGCGCAGTTCTTCTTCGATTGGGCGTTCCTGCGGATCCCGTGGTTCACCAATTACGCCCCGTCGGGATCGGTGAATGCGCCAGAACTGAACTTCTTTGGTCTGATCGTGCAATCGCCGATCGAGCGCTACCTGCTATGCCTGCTATTGGTGACCCTGATGGCGCTGCTGGCGAAGAACCTCGTTCGCGGCAATCTCGGCAGACAGTGGATGGCGATCCGCGATATGGATATCGCCGCAGAGCTGATCGGTATCCGGCCGCTTTATGCAAAGCTCACGGCGTTCGCGGTCTCTTCATTCATCATCGGCGTGGCGGGCGCACTCTGGGCATTCGTCTACCTGGGTTCATGGGAGCCGCTTGCGTTCTCGATCGACCGTTCGCTGCAGCTTCTCTTCATGGTCATCATCGGCGGGCTCGGGTCGATCATGGGGTCGTTCGTCGGCGCGGCCTTCATCCTCATCGTCCCGATCATGCTCAATCTGATTCCAGCCGAACTCGGCGTGCCGCTGTCGACGGAGACGATCGCTCATTTTGAATTCATCATCTTCGGATCGTTGATCTGCTATCTTCTCATCAAGGAACCCCATGGCTTCGCTCGGCTGATATCGATCGGCAAGGAGAAGCTGAGACTTTGGCCATTTCCCTATTGAATGGACGATCGCGCCTGCGTCGCACGCGGACGGTCTCTAGTGCAGGAGGAAGGAAACACACCCCCGAAAGCAAGAAGAGGGGCTCAAACGAGGAGTATACGCAAATGCCAAGTATTGCATGCAATGCACTGATATTGGCGACAGTGGCGTCTGGCGTGGTGGTTAGCGCACCAGCCGCAGCTCAAAACGAGCAGTTCATCCCAATTCTGTCGTACCGAACCGGACCCTACGCTGTGAATGGCGCTCCTTATGCAAACGGGGTTGTGGACTATTACAACCTGATCAATGAGCGCGACGGCGGCATTAACGGCGTCAAGATTCTGGTCGAAGAATGCGAGACCGGTTACGCGACCGACAAGGGCGTCGAGTGCTACGAGCGCCTCAAGAGCAAGGGGCCAACCGGGGCAGCTTTCATCAATCCTCTGTCGACCGGCATCACGTTCGCCCTCACCGAAAAGACCGCGACTGACAAGATCCCGATCATCACGATGGGCTACGGCCGTGCCGATTCCAAGAACGGCGCGGTGTTCCCGTACAATTTTCCACTGCTCGGCACCTATTGGTCCGCGGCGGATATCGCAATTCAGCACGTCGCCAAGGAACTCGGCGGTTTCGACAAGCTCAAAGGCAAGAAGATTTCGCTGCTGTATCACGACAGCCCCTACGGCAAAGAGCCGATCCCGATGCTGCAAGTGCTGGCGCAGAAGTACGGGTTCGAGTTCACACCGATCCCGGTCACGCACCCCGGCGTCGAGCAGAAGTCGCAATGGCTGGCGATCCGCCAGAACCGGCCAGACTATGTCCTGGTCTGGGGCTGGGGCGTCATGAACAGTACGGCCGTCAAGGAAGCGGCGGCCGTTGCGTATCCGCGCGAGAAGATGATCGGCGTTTGGTGGTCAGGCGCAGAGCCGGACGTGACGCCCGCGGGCGACCAGGCCATAGGCTATAAGTCGCTGATGCTCCAGCATGGCGCAGGCAAGTTTCCTGTCCACGCCGATATAGAGAAGTACGTCTACGCGAAAGGCAAAGGTTCAACAGACTCTGGCAAGGTCGGCGAAGTTCTCTACAATCGTGGCGTGGTGAATGCCATGCTCGGCGTGGAGGCGATCCGCAAGGCGCAGGAGAAATTCGGCCAGAAACCGCTAACAGGCGAGCAGGTCCGCTGGGGGCTTGAGAACCTCAACCTCTCCGAAGCGCGGATAAAGGAACTCGGCTTCGATGGGATGCTGAAGCCGATCAAGATCTCCTGCTCCGACCACGAGGGCACACGCGACGGGCGCGTCCAGCAGTGGGACGGCAAGAGTTGGAAGATCATCTCGGACTGGTACACGGCTGACGAACCGCTCATCGATCCGCTCGTCAGGGACGTTTCCGCGAAGTACGCCGCGGACAAGAAGGCCCAGCCACGCGAGTGCTCGAAGGAAAGCTAAGCTTTGTGAGCGATCCGGGAGCGGATGCGGCGGCTCCCGGATTCCCAGTGTTTGGAAAGGTCTGCGCGTGTCAACTCACAACGTTGTCGGTGTGGCGACTGAAGCGGCAGTTCCGGTGCTGTCGGTTAACAATATCGAGGTTGTGTATGATCACGTCATCCTCGTGTTGAAAGGAGTATCGCTGGAGGTCCCGCGGGGCGGTATCGTCGCGCTTCTCGGCGCCAATGGTGCCGGCAAGACGACGACATTGAAGGCGATCTCCAATCTGCTGCATGCAGAGCGCGGCGAGGTCACCAAGGGCTCAATTCTGTTCGACGGCATGGAAGTGCAGTCGCAGTCGCCAAACGATCTGGTACGCCGCGGCTGCATTCAGGTCATGGAGGGCCGGCGTGCCTTTCCTCATCTTACGGTGGAGGATAATCTCCTGACCGGCGCCTTCACGCGTAGGGACGGCAAGTTGGCGATTGCGCAAGATCTTGAACGGGTCTACGGCTACTTCCCCCCGTCTCAGAGAGCGGCGCAGCTCCACGGCCGGCTATACATCGGGCGGCGAACAGCAGATGTGCGTGATCGGCCGAGCGCTGATGTCGCGCCCGAAAATGATCCTGCTCGACGAACCGTCAATGGGTCTCGCGCCGCAGATCGTCGAGGAGATCTTCGAGATCGTGAAGGATCTCAACGCCAAGGAGGGTGTATCCTTTCTTCTGGCCGAACAGAACACCAACATGGCGCTCAAATATGCGAGCCACGGGTACATCCTCGAAAACGGCCGCGTTGTTATGGACGGCGAAGCGCGCGCACTCGCCGCAAACGAGGACGTCAAGGAGTTCTATCTTGGGGTCACCGGCGCCAGGCGAAAATCATTTCGGGATATCAAACACTACAAGCGGCGCAAACGCTGGCTCGCCTAGCCGATGCCAGCATTCGCCTGAAGCAGGCAGGACCGGTGACCGGCTGCTTGGTCGTAGGCTTCTTGGCCCTTCTCAGACGCGGCCGAATGGCCGCTTTGCGTCCAGAAGTGCCGATCGCAATCGGTGTCTTTTCACTCACCGGTTCGGCGCACGCCGACAACGGCTGCGACCGAAACAAGAACAGT
>NZ_LGHL01000250.1 GCF_001908205.1 Bradyrhizobium sp. NAS80.1 | reverse complement strand
CCGCGCCAGCCGCCGGAGCAGCCGCAGCGCCCGGAGCCGCACCACCAGCAGCAGCCGCAGCCGCCGCCTTCTGCTCTTCGGCGTAGCCGGACGGCGGCACGATGGTGACGAGGGTTGCGTCCTCGCGCGTCATCGCCTTCACGCCGGACGGCAGCTTGACGTCCGACAGATGCAGCGAGTGACCGATCTCGAGCGCGCCGACATCGACCTCGATGTACTGCGGGATGCTCTCGACACCGCATTCGAGGTCGATCGCGTGGGCAACGATGTTGACGGTGCCGCCGCGCTTCACGCCTGGCGACGATTCCGACTTCACCACGTGCAGCGGAACGCTGATGCGGATGGTGGCGCCTTCGCCGAGCCGCATGAAATCGACATGGATCGGGAAATCCTTGACCGGATCGAGGTGGTAGTCGCGCGGAATCACGCGGTGCTTCTTGCCCTCGAGGTCGATGTCGACCAGCGTGGTCAGGAACCGGCCGGCGAGGATGCGCTGGCGCAGTTCACGATCGTCAACCGAGATCGGGAGCGGGGGCTGGTTGTTGCCATAGATCACTCCGGGCACTCTCCCGGCGCGACGCTCAGCCCGGGCGGCCCCCTTGCCGCTCTTCGGACGTGCGGTCGCCTTCAATTCCTTGACGGTCGTCGCCATAGTCATAAGTCCTTGTTTTTGCAAAAGTTAATGGGCCGCAGCGCGGCCCATGGTGCAGCTCGCAGCAAGCCTCCAGGGGTGCGGGGGCCGCGAACGTGGCGGGCTTTTACCCGGAAGATGCGGAAATGACAAGGAGAATGGCTCATGTCATGCCCGGGCTTGACCCGGGCATCCATCACCTAAAACAGCCTTTCGAAGAGGATGGATGGCCGGGTCAAGCCCGGCCATGACGAGCGGGGCGCCCCCCGCAGATCTTCACGCCGGCGTTACCCGCCGAGCTTCGCTTCCAGTGCCGCGATACGCGCCTTTAGCGCCTCGTTCTCCTCGCGGGCGAGGCGCGCCATGTCCTTGACCGCCTCGAACTCCTCGCGCTTGACCAGATCCATGTCGCGCAGGAATTTTTCCAACTGGGTCCGCATCACCGTGTCGAACTCGCGCTTGACGCCCTGGGCGGCACCGGCGGCGTCGTTCATCAGGCGGCCGATCTCGTCGAAAAACCGGTTGCTGGTCTGGGTCATTTCGGTCTCCTGGCGGCTCCGACAAACTTTGTCGTGAACTCTCCGAAACACAATGGCAATCCGAAGGGGCCTGTTCAAGGGCCGAGCGGAGGCATCCTTGTCACGCCCCGGTTTCCTTGCAATCGTATTTAACGTCCCTGCATAACAAGAAGCACAAGGCGCACGAGATGATCGACCAGCAGATCGCGATCCCGACCAAGGACGGCCACACCGCCACCTTCATCACCCATCCCGAGCGCGGCGGGCCGTTTCCGGTCATCCTGTTCTACATGGATGCGCCGGCGATCCGCGAAGAGCTGCGCGACATGGCGCGCCGGCTCGCGACATCGGGCTATTACGTGATGCTGCCGAACCTCTATTACCGCTCCGGCGTGATGGAGCTCGGCGCGATGCCGGCCGATCCGAACGCGCCGGAGCGCAAGCGCATGTTCCAGCTCATGGGCTCGCTCACGATTCCCATGATCATGGACGACACAAGGGCGCTGCTCACCTATGCCGAGGGCCAGGCGGCTGCGAACACTGAGATCGTCGGCACCGTCGGCTACTGCATGAGCGGTCGCTACGCCGTCAACGCCGCCACGCATTTCCCCGATCGCGTCAAAGCCGCCGCCTCGATTTACGGAACGCAGCTCGCAACCGACCAGGACGACAGCCCGCATCTCGCGGCCAGCAAGACCAGGGCCGAGCTCTATTTCGCCTGCGCCGAGACCGACATCTACACGCCGACCGAGATCATCGAGAGGGTCAAGCAGGGCATGAGCGGTGCGAAAGCCGAGGTCGAGATCTATCCCGGCACGCATCATGGCTTCGCCTTCCCCAAGCGCCCGGTCTATGATCGCGACGCCGCCGAGCGGCATTGGGAGCGGCTGCTGGCGCTCTATCGCCGCAATCTCGTCTAGCATAGAAGGCGCAATGCCCTTTCTGCTCATCGACTTTCCCGCCTTCAAACCGATCGCGATCGAGATCGGTCCGTTCGCGATCCGCTGGTATGCGCTGGCCTATATCTGCGGCATCGTGTTCGGCTGGCTCTATGCGCGCTCGCTCCTGAAGAACGAGCGGCTGTGGAGCGGACCCGCGCCGATTTCGCTGGTGCAGATCGACGACTTCATCCTGTGGGTCACGCTCGGCATCATCCTCGGCGGCCGTACCGGCTACGTGCTGTTCTACAATTTGCCCTTCTTCATCGAGCATCCCGCCGCGATCTTCAAATTGTGGGAGGGCGGCATGTCTTTCCATGGCGGCTTCCTCGGCTGTGTCGTCGCGGTGATGTGGTTTGCTTATCGCAACAGCATCTCGTTCCTGTCGCTCGGTGACATCACCACCGCAGTCGCCCCGATCGGACTGCTGCTCGGGCGCATCGCCAATTTTATCAATGGCGAATTGTGGGGCCGCGCCACAGACCCCAGCCTGCCCTGGGCCATGATCTTCCCCAACGACCCAACGCACCTGCCGCGCCACCCGAGCCAGCTTTATGAGGCCGGCATGGAAGGCATCCTGCTGTTCACTGTGCTCGCGATCATGATCCGCTTCGGCGCCCTGAAGCGGCCGGGCATGATCCTCGGCAGCTTCATCCTGATCTATGGCCTGACCCGCATCGCCGGCGAACATTTCCGCGAGCCGGACGTTCAGCTCGGTTTCCTCTGGGGCGGATTAACCATGGGCATGCTGTTGTCGATCCCGATGCTTATTGTCGGCGGCATACTTATTGTATGGGCAGTCAGGCGCGGTGCGCCGAAGCCCGCAGGGGCTAGCAGTTAATTCCTTCGAGAAGATAGGCCGTGACCGACTCGCCGCTACTCAACGAGATCAAGGTACTGATCAAATCCTCAGGCCCCATGCCGGTCTGGCGGTACATGGAACTGTGCCTGATGCATCCGCGCTATGGCTATTACGTCTCGCGCGATCCGCTCGGGCGTGAGGGCGACTTCACCACCGCGCCCGAGGTCAGCCAGATGTTCGGCGAGCTGCTCGGACTGTGGACCGCCTCGGTGTGGAAGCAGATGGGCTCGCCGCAGTTCCTGCGCCTGATCGAGCTCGGCCCCGGCCGCGGCACCATGATGGCGGATGCGCTGCGCGCCCTGCGCGTGCTGCCGCCGCTCTACCAGGCGCTCCAGATCCACCTGGTCGAGGTCAATCCCGTCCTGCGCGAGCGGCAGAATGCGACGCTGTCCGGCGTGCGCGACATCGCCTGGCATGACAGCATCGACGATGTGCCCGAAGGCCCGAGCATCATCCTCGCCAACGAATATTTCGACGTGCTGCCGATCCACCAGATGATCAGGCTGGAGAACGGCTGGCACGAGCGCGTGATCGATCTCGACGCCAACGGCAGACTGGTGTTCGGCGCGGCTGCCGAGCCGACGGCGCGCTTCGACGTGCTGGTGCCGCCCTTGGTGCGCGCAGCGCCCGTCGGCGCCGTGTTCGAATGGCGCCCCGACGGCGAGATCATGAAGCTCGCGACGCGCGTGCGCGACCAGGACGGTGCGGCGCTGATCATCGACTACGGCCACTTGCGCAGCGATGCCGGCGACACCTTCCAGGCGATCGCACGTCACAGCTTCACCGACCCGCTGAAGGCGCCGGGCCAGGCCGACGTCACCGCCCATGTCGACTTCCAGGCATTGGCGCGCGCGGCCGAGGATGTCGGCGCGCGCGTGCACGGCCCGGTGACGCAGGGCGATTTCCTCAAGCGCGTCGGCATCGACACCCGCGCGGCCGCGCTGATGCAGAAGGCGACGACGGAGGTTGCCACCGACATTTCCGTCGCGCTCAAGCGCCTGACCGAGACGGGGCGCAGCGGCATGGGCTCGATGTTCAAGGTGCTCGGCATCTCGGAGCCGCGGCTGACCGGCATCGCCGGCCTCAGCGATCTCGAACACACCGGAGGCGGATCATGACGCTGGCTTCGTCGCTGCTGTCGGCCGTGCCCGGCCTGCGCCATGCCTTCTTCACCCGCGAGGGCGGGGTCTCCAGCGGCATCTATTCCGCGCTGAACGGCGGGCTCGGCTCCAATGACGATCCCACCCATGTCGCGGAGAACCGCCGCCGTATGGCCGAACATGTCGGCGTCGCGCCGGAACGCTTCCTCAGCCTGCACCAGATCCATTCGCCCGACGTGCTCGTCGCCGAAACGCCGTGGCCGAGCGCGCCGCGGCCGAAGGGCGATGCACTCGTGACCAGGACGCCCGGCATCGCACTCGGCGTCTCCACCGCCGATTGCGGGCCGGTGCTGTTCGTCGATCCCAACGCGCGCGTGATCGGCGGCGCGCATGCCGGCTGGAAGGGCGCGCTGACCGGCGTGCTGGAGTCCACGATCTCGGCGATGGAGAAGCTCGGCGCCACGCGCGGCGGCATCATCGCCGCGATCGGCCCTTTGATCCGCCAGGATAGCTACGAGGTCGGCAACGAGTTCGTGGCGCGCTTCATCGAGGCCGACGCAGAGAATGCCGTGTTCTTCATCCCGTCGGTGCGCGAAGGCCATGCGATGTTCGACCTCGCCGGCTTCATCCGGAAACGGCTGGAAGCCGCCGGCATCCTGATGATCGACGACCTCGGTCTCGACACCTACGCCGACGAGCGCTTCTTCAGCTACCGGCGTTCAGTGCATCGGAAAGAACCGGATTACGGCCGGCACATTCACGCGATCGCACTGGAAGCGTGAACACACAGGCAACGTCGTGTCATTCCGGGGCGGATGCACGAACATCAAGCCCATAGTGCCCAGGGTCTGTGGCGCCTCTGCCCTAGACCTTAATCGATTTTAACGATATCGCTGCCCTCCATAATGAGGGAAGCGTCATCCATCTTGGGCCGCGCGGGCTCGCGCGTGCTGGCGGTCATGCTGCTGGCTGCAGCGACCGCGCTCGCCGCTGCGCCGGTGGGGGGTGGTGCCGCGAACTCCTATGCGATGGCGCCGAGCGCCGGCTCGGGAGCGACGGTGGCCTTCGAATCGATCGACGGGCCGCCGCCGCAGGTGTTCGACCGCATGGTCGGCGTGCTCGACAGCGAATCCAAGCTGCGCAGCCTGTCCGTGGTCTCCCGCGAAGGGACAGCCGCCTATCGCGTGCGCAGCTACCTCTCAGCCCAGGTCGTGCGCGGCAAGACCGTGATCGCCTGGGTCTGGGACGTCTACGACGCCAACCAGCAGCGGGCGCTGCGCCTGTCGGGCGAGGAACCGACCGCCGCCAAGGGCGGCCGCGATGCGGCGCGGGATCCTTGGGCCGCCGCCGACGACCTGGTGCTGCGGAAGATCGCCCAGGCCGGATTCAGCGGACTTTCCAACATGATCAACGGAACGCCGGAGGCCCCGGGCGCCGTTCCCGGCCTGCGCGGACCGGCGGTGGCAAGCGTGGTCCCGGAAGCCCCCGGGCCGGATATGCCGGCCACAGCGCTCGGCTACGCCGAGCGATAACCAGCGCTAAACTACGACCCCAAGTAGTCCAGGACTCCTGGCCAAGCTGTTGGCCCGACTCAGGATTTTCGAAGGGAAAACGTAGCATCCCGGGTTGCCATTGCGGCCTTCGGCCTGATATTTGCTCGCCCGTCGTAACCGTGCTTCCAGTGGGTATCTGAGATGTTAAAGGTCGTATCCAGCAAAGCGCGGGAGGAAGCGTCCATGTCGGCCAAGAACGGCTCCATCAAGCTTGTCGCCGGCAACTCCAATCCGGCTCTCGCACAGGCCATCGCGCAAGGCCTCGACCTGCCGCTGACCAAAGCGGTGGTGCGGCGCTTCGCCGACATGGAGATCTTCGTCGAGATCCAGGAGAACGTCCGCGGCTCGGACGCCTTCATCATCCAGTCGACCTCGTTCCCGGCGAACGACCATCTGATGGAACTCCTGATCATCACCGATGCGCTGCGCCGCTCCTCGGCGCGCCGCATCACAGCGGTGCTGCCCTATTTCGGCTACGCCCGGCAGGACCGTAAGTCGGGCTCGCGCACGCCGATCTCGGCCAAGCTCGTCGCCAATTTGATCACGCAGGCCGGTGTCGATCGCGTCATGACGCTCGACCTGCACGCAGGCCAGATCCAGGGCTTCTTCGACATCCCGACCGACAATCTCTACGCAGCGCCGCTGATGGTGCGCGACATCAAGGACAAGTTCGACCTCTCCAAGGTGATGGTGATCTCGCCCGACGTCGGCGGCGTGGCCCGCGCGCGCGGCCTTGCCAAGCGCATCAACACCCCCGCTCGCGATCGTCGACAAGCGCCGCGAGCGTCCCGGCGAGTCCGAGGTCATGAATGTGATCGGCGACGTCGCCGGCTACACCTGTATCCTGGTCGACGATATCGTGGACTCCGGCGGCACGCTGGTGAACGCGGCCGACGCACTGATCGCCAAGGGTGCCAAGGACGTCTACGCCTACATCACCCACGGCGTTCTCTCCGGCGGCGCGGCCGCCCGCATCGCTGGCTCGAGGCTGAAAGAGCTCGTGATCACCGACTCGATCCTGCCGACGGATGCGGTGACCAAGGCGCCGAACATCCGCACGCTGCCGATCGCCAGCCTGATCTCCGACGCGATCGCGCGCACCGCTGCGGAAGAGTCGGTGTCGAGCCTGTTCGACTGATTTTTCTTCGCCTCTCCCCGCAAGCGGGGCGAGGGAGTGCGCGCCCCTGCCGCCCCTCACGACGCAAAGCGCCATTGTTGCCGGCCGCCGCCCATGACATCATCCAGACAACTAGTCATCTCTGCCTTCTGGATGCCCGATGCCACGCCGGAAATTTGCTTGGGAAAAGCTGTCGGACGAGCAGTTGCTCAAGCAACGCCTCTCTAGCCTGAGGGTTACGGTCGAGGGCACCTGGCTCGAGGATTGTGTCGGCACTCTCCACGAGGAGCTCGAAGAGCGGGGCATCCGGCTGCGGCCACACGCATGGATCTCAAGCGAATGGTTTAGCCCGGGAGACGTGCCCGGCATCGCGATCCCCTTCTATCTCGCCCATCCCCGCCTGATGAAGCTCGAGAAGAAGATGATGTTCGACGTCGAGGGCGGAACCTGGCGCGAGTGCATGGCCATCCTCCGTCACGAGGCGGGCCATGCCTTGCAGCACGGCTACCAGCTGCAGCGCCGCCGGCGCTGGCAGCAGCTCTTCGGCCCGTCGTCGAAACACTACCCGCGCTACTACCGGCCCAATCCGGCGAGCAGGCGTTACGTCCAGCATCTCCGGCTCTGGTATGCGCAGAGCCATCCTGACGAAGACTTCGCCGAAACCTTCGCCGTGTGGCTGCGGCCGCGTTCGAACTGGCGGACGCGATATGCCGGTTGGCCGGCGCTGAAGAAGCTCGAATATGTCGACGAGCTGATGAGCGAGATTGCGGGCAAGCGACCACTGATCACGAAGCGGGAGCGTGTCGATCCGCTGCGTGTCCTCAACCAAACACTCGAAGATCACTACAAGAAGAAGCAGGAGTTCTACGCCTTCACGCCACCAAAGACCTACGACCGCGACCTCTCCAGGCTCTTTTCCGCCGATCCACGCCACCGACGGTCAATGCCGGCTTCGGTCCTGATCAGGCGGCACCGCGCCCAGATCAGGCAACTGGTCGCGCGGTGGACGGGCGAGAACCAACTTACGCTCGACGCCGTGCTTGACGACATGATCTCCCGCTGCCGCGAGCTCGACCTGCGCGCAGTCGGCCCCGAACAGAAGCTCGTCCTCGATTTCACCGTCCTCGTGACCGCCAAGACGATGCACGCGCTGTTTGGCCCGTCTCGGCGCAAATGGATCGCGCTATGAGACGTCTGCGCATTCTGGTTCTCATGCATCCGGATTTCATGCCTCCGGACTCAAGCGAGGGATACACCGCGCAGGAAATCAACGCGTGGAAAACAGAATACGACGTGGTGAGTACCTTGCGCGCGGCCGGCCATGAGGTTCGTCCACTCGGCGCGCAGGAGGAAATCAAGCCGGTGCGCGACGAGATCGAGAGCTTCAAGCCGCACGTGGTTTTCACGTTGCTGGAGGAGTTCCACTACAGCGTTGCATATGACCAGCACATCGCAAGCTATCTCGAGCTGATGAAGGTCCCGTACACCGGGTGCAATCCACGCGGCCTGATCCTGGCGCGCGGCAAGGACCTGTCCAAGACGCTGGTGCATCATCGCCGGATCGCGGTGCCGGCCTTCGCGGTTTTCCCGATGCGGCGCAAGGTCAAGCGGCCAGCACATCTTGCGCTGCCGCTGATCGTCAAGAGCCTGAACATGGATGGATCCTTTGGCATCTCGCAGGCATCGATCGTCGATACCGACGAGAAGCTGGCGGAGCGGGTCGCCTTCATCCACGACCGGGTCGAATCCGCCGCCATCGCCGAGCAATTCATCGAAGGGCGAGAGCTTTATGTCGGCGTGCTCGGCAACAATCGGCTGCGTGTTCTGCCGGTTTGGGAGTTGAAGTTCGGCAGCATGGGCGGGCGCAGGTCACGGCACATCGCGACCGAAAAAGCCAAGCACGACACCGATTATCAGGAGCGCGTCGGAATTGTCGACGGGCCCGCCAAGGACCTCGCGCCCGAAGTCACTGCTCGCATCCAGCGCGCTGCGAAACGCATCTACCGGGCGCTCGGCCTGGATGGATATGCGCGCATCGACTTTCGTCTCGCTGCCGACGGCACGCCGTATTTCATCGAAGCAAACCCCAATCCTGAAATCGCGAAGAGCCAGGAGTTCGCTACTGCAGCTCAACATGACGGGCTCAAATATCCGGATCTCCTGCATCGCATCCTGACCCTCGGAATAAGCCGTGCCAAGGCAGGCGTATCCCTGGGGTGATGACAGGATGGGCGTAACGGCGCTCGTAGGGTGGGCAAAGGCGCGAAGCGCTGTGCCCACCACTTTTATTTCGATGAAGGCGGTGGGCGCGCTTCGCTTCGCCCACCCTACGGCAGCTAGCCTGCCTCCGCCTTCGCACCGACCACCTCGGCAAACGACTTGAAGAACTCTCCGGCGAGCTTTGTCGCGGTCGAGTTGATCAGCCGCGCGCCGAGCTGGGCGAGCTTGCCGCCGATCTGCGCGTCGACCTCGTAGTGCAGCACCGTGACATCGGCGCTCTCGGATTCCAGCCGCACGAGCGCGCCGCCCTTGGCAAAGCCGGCGACGCCGCCGGAGCCCTCGCCTGAAATGCGATAGCTGTTGGGCGGATCGAGGTCGGACAGGGTCACCTTGCCGCTGAAAGTTGCCTTCACCGGGCCGACCTTGAAGACCACCGTAGCGGTCATCTCGTTCGGAGCGGTTACCTCGAGCGATTGGCAGCCGGGGATGCACTGCTTCAGTACAGCGGGGTCGTTCAGCGCCGCCCACACCTGCTCGCGCGACGCGGGGATACGCTGGCTGTCGTTCATCTGCATGGTCGGCTTCTCACTCTCTGCTTGCTGTCTGATTGGCGGCGCGCTGGCCGCGCCTTCGTTCCCGGGTGATCTCGGCGAGGATCGACATCGCGATTTCCTCGGGCGTGATGGCGCCGAGATCGAGCCCGGCCGGCGCCTTGACGCCGTCGATCGCAGCGCTACTCGCGCCTTCCGCGATCAGCTTGGCGCGCAGCGAGGCCATCTTGCGGCGACTGCCGACGAAGGCGTGATAGTCGGCCCTGGTCGCAATCGCCGTGCGCAAGGCGGCCTCGTCCCCCTTGCCTTGCGTCGAGACCACGACAAAGCGCTTGGCATCGTTGAGCTCGCCAAGCTGGTAGCCATCGATGATCGCGTCGGCATCCGGCTGCGCCGTGAGGTCGGCAGAAGGCGCGGCCAGGGTGACGTGATAGCCGAGCGTGCGCGCCTGCGCCGCGAGCGACAGCGCCACCGGGCTTGCGCCGAGAATGACCAGCGAGGGATGCGGCAGCACCGGCTCGACGAAGATGTCCATGGTGCCCTTGCTCGGACACATGTTGCTGGCAAAGCGGATGCCCTCGCGGCTCTCGCCGGCGCTGACACCGAGCTCGGCCAGCAGGTTCTCCGGCCGCACAGACACCATGCGCGGCTCACCATCGGCAAGCGCCTCGCGCGCGGCCTTCAGCACAGCGCCCTTCGCGCAGCCGCCACCGATCCACCCCGCCACGATGGTGCCGTCGGCCGCGATGATCGCCTTGGCGCCGGCCTTCGCGGCTGTCACCGACACGGTACGAACGACGGTCGCGAGCACGAAAGCGCGTTCGGCCGCCTTCATCTGCGCCACGAGATCCAGCACTTCGACATGAGCGCTCATCGGTGCCTCCTCAGAGCTTCGCAAGATAGGGTTCGAGCGCGCGCAGGCTGCTCAGCGAATTCGCCGGCGCATAGAGATCGACATGCGGCAGCGCCGCCTTGATACCCCTCGCCTCGGGCGTGTAGCCTTCCCAGGCCATCATCGGATTGAGCCAGACGATGCGCCGGCAGCGCCGCGACAACGCGGCCATCTCCCGCCCGAGCAGCGCGGCATCGCCGGTCTCGTAGCCGTCGGAGACGATCATTACGCAACTGCGCGAATGGATCACGCGCGCGGCATGCCAGCGGTTGAAGGTTTGCAGGCTTTCGCCGATCTGCGTGCCGCCGCCTGCGCCCTGCGCCATGATCGAGAGCCGGTCGAGCGCGCGGCCGGCGTCCTTCTCCTTCATCGCGTCGGACACGTAGGCGAGGCGCGTGTGGAACAGGAACGCCTCGGCCTCGCGGAACTGGTCGAGCACGCCGTGGATGAAGCGCAGGAATACGGCGGTGTACATGCTCATCGAGCCGGAGGCATCGAGCAGCACGATGAGCCGTAGCGGCTTGTCCTTGCGCTGCCGTTTCACGAGGGTGATCGGTACGCCGCCATGGCTGATGTTGCGATGGATGGTGCGCCTGAGGTCGAGCCGGTAGCCGCGCCGGCGTGCAAGATCGCGCCGGGTTAGCCGCGTACGCATCACCCGCGCCAGTTGCGCCGCTGCGTCGTGCGCCTGCGCGATCTGGTCGGGGTCACTGAGCCTTCTGAAATCGACCTCGGCGAGATTGTCTGCGCGCGAGGCCCCCCTCCATGCGGCCCTCGCCGGAGCGGCCTTCCGGCGCATCGTCCGAGGACGGAAGCTGATCGGCAACCGACTGGCCGCCGCCCTGCTCCGCGGTCATGTCCTGCAGGCTCTTCAAGGACGGATTGTTGGTTCCCGGGGTCGAGCCGATGGTGCGGGAGCGCGAGCGCACGCGTTTTCCCAGCCAGAATGCATCGAACAGCCCATCGAACTTGTCCCAGTCGGACTTGCGCGCCGAGAACAGATGCTTGAACGCCGCGCGCAGGAGACCCGGCCGCGCCGCATAGCCCGCCGACATCAGCGTCGCCGCGTCCTGCCCCTCAGCCAATCCGACGCGAAAGCCGGCATCGCGCAGCGTGCGCAGGAAGGCGGCAAGCCTCGCGGACACGAGGCGGGAGACCTCGTCGAGATCGTCATAACCGGGACTGGAGCCGCAGCAGCTCATGCGACCTTTCCCAAAAGGCGCTGGGTCACCTCCGGCGTGACGCGGGCGCGGTCCTCATGGGTCTTCAACAGACAAATCAACGTGTCGTGCACGGTTTCGGGCGCGTCGTGGAGATCGCTTATGTCGAGACCGACTAACGCCGCCGCCCAGTCCAGCGTCTCCGCCACGCCCGGAACTTTCCGCAGCTCCTCCTTGCGCACGCCCTCGACCATACGCGCGATCTGGAGCGACAGCGACGGGCTCGCGCCGGCAACGCGCGCCAGGATGATGCGCGTCTCGCGGTCGACGTCGGGATAGTCGACATAATGATAGAGGCAGCGCCGGCGCAGCGCATCGGAAAGCTCGCGAGTGCCGTTCGAAGTTAGCACGACATGCGGGATGGTGACGGCGGGAATGGTGCCGAGCTCGGGGATCGAGACCTGGAAATCGGACAACAGCTCGAGCAGAAACGCCTCGAACTCATCGTCGGCGCGGTCGATCTCGTCGATCAGCAGCACCGGCGCCCGCGCGCGGCGGATTGCGGCGAGCAGGGGCCGCTCCAGCAGGTATTTTTCCGAGAACAGCCGATCCTCGATGCTGTCGGCCCCGCGATGCGCCTGGATCGACAGCAGCTGGCGCTGGTAGTTCCATTCGTAGAGCGCGGAGGACTGGTCGAGCCCCTCGTAGCATTGCAGGCGGATCAGCTCGGTCGCGTGCACATTGGCGAGCGCCTTCGCCACCTCTGTCTTGCCGACGCCCGCTTCGCCTTCGAGCAGCAGCGGACGCCGCAGGAGCTGCATCAGCGAGATCGCGGTCGCCAGATCCGTATCGGCGATATAGCCCGATGCGGCCAGCGCTTGCGCGATTTCGTTTCGGCCTTTCATCTCCGTATTCCTCCATCATTGCGAGCGAAGCGAAGCAATCCAGAAATGTTCCCGCGGAAGCAGTCTGGATTGCTTCGTCGCTTCGCTCCTCGCAATGACGACATGGGCATTGACGGTCAAATTACGCCACCGCTCCCAGATCCTTCGCCGCTTTCCAGTTGCGCCAGAAATCGTGCGGCATCTGGATGTGCGTCGCGCCCAAGAACGAGAACGCGTCGTTGACGGCGTTGGAGAAGGCCGGCACGCCGCCGACATTCGGGCTTTCGCCGACGCCCTTGGCGCCGATCGGGTGATGCGGCGACGGGGTGACGGTGAAGTCGGTCTCCCAATGCGGCGTCTCCACCGCGGTCGGCATGAAGAAGTCCATGAACGAGCCGGTGACGACGTTGCCGACCTCGTCGTAGCGGATCTCCTGGCCCATCGCGATCGCGAAGGCTTCGGTGAGGCCGCCATGCACCTGGCCTTCGATGATCATCGGGTTGATGCGGGTGCCGCAATCGTCGAGCGCGTAGAAGCGCCGCACCTTGTACACGCCGGTATCGACGTCGATGTCCATCACGCAAAGATAGGCGCCGAACGGATAGGTCATGTTCGGCGGATCGTAATAACTCACCGCCTCTAATCCGGGTTCCATGCCCGGCGGCACGGAGTTGTACGCCGCCCAGCAGATATCCTTCATCGACATGAACTTCTCCGGCAGGCCCTTCACCCGGAAGCCGTCGATGTCGAATTCGAGATCATCCTCGTGGACCTCGAGCTTGTAGGCCGCGATCATCTGCGCCTTGGCCTTGATCTTTCGCGCAGCCATCGCGATCGCGGCGCCCGCCACCGGCGTGGAGCGCGAGCCGTAGGTGCCGAGCCCATAGGGCGCGGTGTCGGTGTTGCCTTCCTCCACCATGATGTTGTCAGCGGGAATGCCGATCTCGGTCGCGATGATCTGGGCCCAGGTGGTCTCGTGGCCCTGGCCCTGGCTCTTGGTGCCCATGCGCGCGATGCCGGCACCGGTCGGGTGCAAGCGGATCTCGCAGGAGTCGAACATCGCAATCCCGAGGATGTCGCAATTCTTCGACGGACCGGCGCCGACGATCTCGGTGAAGAAGGAGACGCCGAGGCCCATGATCTCGCGGGTCTCGCCGCGCTTGAAGGCGGCGCGCTTCTCTGCCTGCTCCTTGCGGAGCGCGGCGTAACCGGTGGTCTCCATCATCTTGCGCATGGCGGTGTGGTAGTCGCCGGAATCGTATTCCCAGCCCAGGGCCGAGTGATACGGAAACTGCTCCGGCTTGATGAAGTTCTTCAGCCGCAGCTCAGCCGGGTCCATGTTGAGCTTCTGCGCCAGGATATCCATGGCGCGCTCGATGCAGTAGGCGGCCTCGGTGACGCGGAACGAGCAACGGTAGGCGACGCCACCAGGCGCCTTGTTGGTATAGACGCCGTCCACCGCCAGATGGGCGGTCGGGAAGTCGTAGGAGCCGGTGACGATGTTGAAGAAGCCGGCCGGCCATTTCGACGGGTCGGCGCAGGCGTCGAACGCGCCGTGATCGGCGAGCACGTGGACGCGCAGGCCCGTGACCTTGCCGTCCTTGGTCGCGGCGATCTCGGTGGTCATGTGGTAGTCGCGCGCGAACGAGGTCGCGGTGAGGTTCTCGATGCGGTCCTCGACCCATTTCACCGGCTTACCTGTGACGATGGAGGCGACGGCCGCGCAGATGTAGCCGGGGTAGGCGCCGACCTTGTTGCCGAAGCCGCCGCCGATGTCTGGCGCGATGACGTGGATCTTCTGCTCCGGCAGCTTTGCGATCAGCGACACCACGGTGCGGATCACATGCGGGGCCTGGAACGTGCCGTAGATCGTCAGCTCGCCCTTGATCTTGTCGAAGGAGCACACGCACTGGCAGGTCTCCAGCGGCGACGGATGGGTACGGTGATAGGAGATCATCTCCTTGATCGTCACCTCAGCCTTCTTGAAGGCTGCGTCGGTCAGTTCCTTGTCGCCCACGGTCCACTCGAAAATGTGGTTGTGGTGCTTGCGGGGGCCGTGCGCGCCCGTGGTCTTGCCGACGAGGTCTTCGCGCAATACCGGTGCGTCGGCGTCCATCGACTTGAAGGGATCGACCAGCGGCGGCAGCGGCTCGTATTCGACGATCACCTTGTTGATGCCGTCATCGGCCGCATAGCGGTCGGTGGCGACGACGAAGGCGACCTCCTGGTTCTGAAACAGAACCTTGCCGTCGGCCAGAACCATCTGCACGTCGCCGGCGAGCGTCGGCATCCAGGCGAGATTGACGGTCTTCAGCGTCTCGGCGGTGATGACGGCGAGCACGCCGGGGACCTTCAGCGCCTCGCTGTCATCGATCTTCTTGACGCGCGCATGCGGATGCGGCGAGCGGACGAAGTCGCCGTGCAGCATGCCAGGCAGCTTGACGTCGTCGACATAGTTGCCCTTGCCTTGGGTGAAGCGGATGTCTTCGACACGCTTGCGCTTGCAGCCCATGCCTTCGAGCGCGGCGCTGCGTTGTTCCCGCGTGGGAGTGAGGTCATTCATTCTGCGGCCTCCTTGAATTCCACGCCATTGATCTTGGCGGCGGCGTATTGAATGGCTTTGACGATGTTCTGGTAACCGGTGCAGCGGCAGATGTTGCCGGAGATGCCCATCCGGATCTCTTGCTCGCTCGGCGAGGGGTTTTCCTTGAGCAACCGATGTGCGCGCATGATCATGCCGGGCGTGCAGAACCCGCATTGCAGTCCGTGCATCATGCGGAAACCTTCCTGCAGCGCGGACAGCGTCCCGTCGGCATTGGCCATGCCTTCGATCGTCGTGATGTCGCTTCCCTGCGCCTGCACCGCGAACATCGTGCAGGACTTCACCGACATGCCGTCGATATCGACGGTGCAAGCGCCGCAATGGGTGGTCTCGCAGCCAATATGGGTGCCGGTCATCTGCAAATTCTCGCGGATGAAGTGCACCAGCAGCGTGCGCGGCTCGACGAGGCCTTCGACCTCGGCGCCGTTCACCTTCATGGTTACGTGTGTTTTCGCCATTGATCCCTCCCCTTATTTCGCCTTGGCGGCGGCGCGTTGCAGCGCGCGCGTCACCATGATGCCGCCGACGTGTTTGCGGTATTCGACCGGACCGCGGGCATCCGCGGCCGGCGCCATGATCGCTTCGGCAGCGGCTGCCGCCTTCTTCAATGTCGCAGCATCGAGGCTGGTGCCGATCACCGCCTTGGCGGCGTCGGTGGCGAGCAGCGGCGTCTCGTGGACGTTGGTGAGCCCGATCGAACAGGTCGCGACCTTGCCGCCGGACAGGGTGAGGACGACGGCCGCCGCCGCGGTGGCGTAATCGCCAACCTTGCGCTTGAGCTTTTCGTAGGCGTAGCCGTGGCCGACCGCGGGCACGGGGACCGAGACGGAGGTGAGAATCTCGCCGGGCTCGAGCGCGGTGAAATAGGCTCCCTGATAGAAATCGGCAGCCGCCACATCGCGCGCGCCGCCAGCGCCTTCGAGGCGATAGGTCGCACCCAGCGTCATCATCAGCGCCGGCATGTCGTTGCCGGGATCGCCATTGGCGACGTTGCCGCCGATCGTGCCGCGGTAGCGCACCTGCGGATCGGCGATCAGCAGCACCGCCTCGTGCAGGATCGGCACGGACTGGGCGATGTCGTCGGAGGCCAGCAGCTCATGCTGGGTGGTCATCGCACCGATGACGAGATTGTTGCCGTCGCGGCGAATGCCCTTCAGGGCGGCGATGCCGTGGAGGTCGACCAGATGGGCGGGGGTCGCGAGCCGGAGCTTCATCATCGGCACCAGGCTGTGCCCGCCGGCCAGCGGCCGCGCGTCGTCACCGAGGTCTGACAAAAGTTTGACGGCATCGGCGACACTCGCCGGCCGGTGATAGCTGAATGAGCCCGGGATCATCATTTCCTCCCACAATCGTCCTTGGCGCTTGAGGGCGCGGACGTTGGCGGGACGGTCTCTCCGAGCGGGGCAAGCCGCAATCATTCGGGCACAAAGGGAGGCTTTTTGCACGAATTGCGGGTGGGAGCGCACGAATTGCGACAGGGGCAGAGACCCTTCGCCTCTCACGCCTGCGGTCTCTTCACCTCTCCCCGCTTGCGGGGAGAGGTCGGATTGCCCCGGTGATGCGAAGCATCATCCGGCGCAATCCGGGTGAGGGGATGCGGGTCTCTCGACGATCCCGCGTGTGGAGAGAGGCCCCTCACCCCACCCTCTCCCCGCGAAGGGCGGGGAGAGGGAGTGAGAGAGCTTGCCTCTATGACTCTACGCGTGCCGCCGGTTCGCCAGCCCCAACCGTGCCTTCACCTCGGCGATCTTGGCCCGGCTGACCGGGACTCTGTGCGGCGACGGACCGTCGAGCTCCAGCACGGCGCCGTCGCCCTCTTTCCTGACCAGCGCGACGTGGGGGATCGCGACGATATGGCTGCGATGCACCCGCAGGAACAGGGAGGGATCGAGCTGTGCCTCGGCCTCAGAGATCGACCATGGGCACATCCGCTCGCGCGTACCGTCATGGACGCGGGTGTAGTGCGCATCGGCGCGAACGCTGCGCACGTTGGCCGTTTCGATGAAGTACATGCCGTCGAGGCCTTCGACCGGCAGGCGCGGCGCCGGCGCGCGGGGCGGGCTGG
>NZ_LGHL01000025.1 GCF_001908205.1 Bradyrhizobium sp. NAS80.1 | reverse complement strand
GGCCTGCTCCTGCGATGGCTCGCAGAGCTTTTGCGTGTCATCATTCGAGCCTTCATCGAGACCGTCCCGGCTCAAAACATCGCTTGAGCCGGGGCGCCGCGTCAGTTCTTCACAGACGACTGGCTACACCGCCGCAATTGACCTGAGCGGATCTACATCCGCCCCTGTCCTTGCGACGCTCTATCCTATGCAGTCGCCGCCGCGCGGCACATCGAGAGCATCGATTTGGCCAGAGGGTCCAGGGGAAATGCGATTAACATTTCCTCGTAGCGCCGTGCCGCTTCATCGAAGTTGCCCTGCTCGAAATAGCTCGATGCCACTCGCGTCATCTCACAGAGTCTTTCGAAGCCGTCCGGCGGAGCCAGCTGCGGATCGTCGGTGTTCCTGATTCCCAATAGTTCATAGACCATGAACTCGTGCTTGCGACCTTTGACCTGCACCGTTTTGATCGGTCGGGCCACGATATCTCCGCCTGCAGATTCCAATATGCTGTCGCTGATACAGATCGTCGTCCCGAAATTCTTGTTGATGCCCTCAAGGCGGGCCGCGACGTTCACACCGTCGCCCATGACCGTGTAGCTCAGTCGCTCACTCGAACCCACGTTGCCGACCAGGACGTCCGCGCAATGCAGGCCGATCCGAAGCGTAAGCGGCGGTCGTCCCGCCGCGCTCCACTCCTCGTTGATCTCGCGCATGCGCCGTGTTGCACGCAAGGCGCCACGGCAGGCGCGAAGCACGTGGTCTGGCCGGCGAGCGGGCGCACCCCAGAATGCCATGATCCCGTCGCCGATGAACTTGTCGACGGTGCCGTGCTCCTCCGCGATTGCCTGCGACACCGCTTCGAAATAGACCGACAGCTGACTGAGCAGATCGTTGGGCGCCATATGCTCGGCGAGGGTGGAGAAGTCCTTAAGATCGGCGAACAATATAGTCATGAAGCGTTGTTCGACGCCGAGCGTCAGCGGAATGCCGGTCTTGATCAGCTCACGGACCACATCCAGTGGCACGAACGAGGAAAAAGATCGCAGCGAGGTCTCGAACAGCCTGACCGCGGTCTGCAGGTCCTTGATCTCCGTGATGTTCGACGTCGCTGGCACGGCATGTGTGAAGGACAGATCCTCGATCGACCTCAATCCCCGCGAGATCCCTTCGATTGGACGCGAGAGCCGCCTCGAAAAGAAATAGATCAGCAGGAGCTCGATGCCGGTCAGCGCTGCGATCAGAAAAATCATCTGTCGGTTGGTTCGCTCAAGGTTGCCGACAAAGTCGCTGGTCGGCGTCAGGATGACGAACTCCCAGGGCTGCCCGAAACTGCCTGGAAACCGCGCGAACGACGCGCTGATCTCTTCGCCGTTCTGCGGAGAGCGAAAGAAGAAGTCGTCGCTATTGGTCGCGCTCTGCAACCGATAAGCTTCCCGCACATTGTCGTCCGCGATGTCATCCAGCTTCGCGATTTCCAGGTGACCGTTGAGGATGTGGACCCCCTTCTTCTGATCGGGAAACGCGATGATCATGCCGTTATTCGGATTGGCAATGAGTGTCGTGCTGCGGGGGCTGGCGCGATGGCTGGTGAGAAACCGCGATACGATGTCGAGCGTAATGTTGGCGGAGGCGCAGCCGATGAATGCGCCGTCCCTGATAATCGGATATCTAACGAAAATGACCGGGTATCCAGTGTCCGGGTTGAGCGCCGGTTGCTCGATGATGAGGGCGCGCGCGACTTTTGCGGCCTGGTACCCCCGCAGGGTCCTGATATCCTCAAGTATCGAGACGTCATAGCTGCCCACCACGTGCGGCCAGGTATCGAAAAACGTGCGATGGCGCACCCGCCGGGGGCTGCCCGCAAAGCTGTCGATGTAGCTGGCATGCCAGTTAGCGGACGCCGGAATCTTGGGATCGGAGCGCCTGCGGTCGTCATCCATCCGGGTCACGACGCGATGGAAGCCGTCTTCAAAGCTAACATACGCCGCGTCGATCTGCCTTGCCGAGGTGAGTGCGTGGTAGATCAGGTCCCGGCTCTCCTCCCTTTTGAAGGCTTCGGGGTCTTGGGCAGCGATTGACGCAAGCAGCGCGAGCGTAGACACGACCGGATCGATCAGGTTCTCTGCTTCCTCGATGCTGATCTGTTTGGTCTTCGAGACCTCGTCCTTCAAGGTTGCCCTGATCGCGGCGGCGTTCTGGTGATAGTTATACAGGAGAATGAAAACCAAAACGGGAATGCTGAGCAGAACGAAGAGGCCCGACATCACCGTGTTCAGCCCCAGCGGGCCTAACGCGCGCCCGCGCCGACGGTACAGCAACCATCCAAGTCCACACAGGACAAGGAGCGCCAGCACGGCCCACGCCACTGGCGCGAACGCCAACCAGTTCAGCAAACCTGCGTCGTCCGGCAGATAGATCATCCCCGCAGGCAGCTCTACCTCACTCAACATGCCCAGCTTGACATAGGCGTTGGCGATGTCCTTCCAGCGTTCTGTGCTCTGACTGCCGATCGGAATCAGGTTGGGCTCGACGAACAGCTCGGTCTGCTTGGCCTCGAACAGCAGGGCCTCGCCAGTCTTCTGTGCGGAGTAGCGCCGCCGGATGAGGTCGACGATCTCGTCCTTGTGCGCGAGCGCATACTGCCAGCCCTTCAGACTGGCCGCCCGAAACGCGCGCACCCGCTCCGGATGCGCCGCCACCTGCTGCCTCGACGTGCAGAGGTTATCGCCATAGAAGTCCAATCCGGAGGCACGCGGCGAGAAGACCAGATAGGGTGTACCAAGCTTATCGAGCGCATAAGGCTCGTTGGTGCTGTAGGCCACCATCGCATCCGCATTGCCGTTGAGCAGATCTCGCGGATTTCCGTCATGATCGACGCGGGGCAGGCTCGCATAATCGACACCCTCGTACTTCAGCATCGCCACGAGGTCGTCGTTCCCCGGCCGATCCATCAGGCGATGCCCCTTCAATTCGGAGACTGTGCGGATGCCGGCGCGGTAGGGCGCGAGGATGATGGCCGCAGTATGCTGGAAAATCACGGCGAGCACGACCATGTTGGCCCGCTTGTTACTGTCCAGCAAAGCGCCGGTCGTGCAGACACCGAAGTCGGCGCGGCCGGCCGCCACCGTGGCGCCGGCATCGATCGTCGGACCGCCTTCGCGAATTTCGACCTCAAGGCCCTGCTCGCGGTAATACCCTTTCTCGACGGCGGCATAGTAGCCGGCGAATTGGAACTGATGCTTCCACTTGAGCTGGAGCGAGACCCTGTCGAGCGCGCGTGCCGGAGACACCTGCGCAAGCGCAATAATGAACGAGCCAAGGAACGCGATAAGGCATGTTAAGAGAAAGCGGCGCCGAGGCGGCGTCGTGAACGACCCTGCCGGCGTGAGTGCACTCGACTTTGCGATTGCATTAACCACTGCCGAGCCCCTGCTTGTTGCCGCACGCCTGGCTCGTCGGAGTTTCACGGCAACGTTGCTGTCGCATCAAGATGAAGGGCGATTGCTTGATGTGACGCCACGACCAGCCTAACAACGGCTAAGTTCGTCGCGCCGTCACGACTACTTTTATTGCTTTCGAATGCCGACCGAGCGGCCCTCGCGCGGAGTGGCGATCGCGCCGTTTGATCCACAGCCTCTTGAATTTGCAAAGACCATATGACGAGATCATGTTGTCAGGCTGCCGGCCGGGCCTGTCTATGCGGAATCGGCACTTTCCCGCACCGCTGTGCCGCCCAGGCCGCACATGCACGTGCACATGACTGCATCGCAGCATAGCGGTTCCTCGAGCAGCGTATTCGTCTTCAGCAAATAACGCGCCCAAATTTCTTCCTCGAATAGCTCGTCACCCCCTCCGGTATGGTCAGGGGCGTACCGGAGACCACCCGGGAAAACCTGTTTGAGTTCCGGCAACGGATCTCACGGATCGATCCAATTGTCCGGATCGAGCGATGTCTATTGGCCTCATGGACAACTCGACCCTCGCAATTTCATCAACCTAAAATAGCGCTATCGTCCGGGGAGACAGAAATGCCGTGGAGCGCAGTTCTGAGGTTTACCGATCCGGAAGTCTGCGCCGCGGCTGTTCAGGGGGCAGATGTAGAGGTATTCCCCACAGCGAGGGGATGCTTTGACACTGAAATTACCAAAGTTCGCTTTGACCGGCTCTGGATGCAGCGGTTTCACTCGGCTCTACCACAGGTCGCCACTGTCGTGCACAAGCCGGACCGCAAGGCAATTTCCTTTCTGACCGGGCCACAGTCTCAGACATTGACGTACTGCGGCCTGGAGGTCCTGCCTGGCGACGTCATCGTCAGCCGTGGAGGAGTGATCCATAAGCGTTTCGGTCGTGACGATCGAAGCGGCGCAATGTCCCTTCCTACCAATGAATGGAATACCGCTCTTAAAGCCATCACAGGCCGTGAACTAGCAGAGACACAGCAGGGGAGCATCGTCCGCCCCGATGCTGCTTTGATGTCACGGCTATTGAGGCTTCACAACGCAGTCGGACAGCTCGCGCGTGAATCGCCGGATATTCTGGAATTGCCGGAGGTAGGAAGAGCACTGGAAGAACGGCTCATTCACATCATGGTACGCTGCCTCAGTGAAAGCACCGCTCGACCGATCACAACAGGCGGCCACCGCCATGATGCAATCATGGCGCGGTTTGAGGAATTCCTGGCGGCACATCCCGATCGGCCGCTGTATCTAACCGAAATTTGTGCGGGCATTGGCGTGGCCGAGCGCACCCTTCGTGCTGCATGCGAAGAACATCTCGGCATGGGGCCTATACGGTATCTCACCTTGCGTCGACTGCATCTCGTGCGCAGCGCACTTCGGGCTGCGGAGGCCAACGGAACTAGCGTCACTCGCATCGTCACCGACCATGGGTTCTGGGAGCTTGGACGATTTTCGGTCGCCTATCGCACGCTGTTCGGAGAATCGCCGTCGGAGACGCTGCGTCGGCCAGCGCAGCAGCGGATGAATCGTCTCGATCGCCCCTCATCGCTTCCAATCGATGCATCTGCAGCGCGCCTGAATTAGCGCACCGAAGCACCCTGTCGGCGCAGCATGTCCGATAGGCGCCGAAAGCAGGGATGCCTGCCAGAGCCCCATCAGGTCCGAAGGCTATTCGTCATGCTGATCGCAGCGCGCGCGATGTCGAAGGACTTCGCCGGATTTGCATAATCCCGCAAATCACGATTGATCATCGCCGTTCCGAAACCGCATATCCAAGGCCGGTCAACTGCTGAATGCTGGGTGCCAGTCCGCCGGCTCGCGGGACAGGCATATGGCACAAGGCCGTACATTTACCTTTAACGATCCCGACCGCTACGCAGCCGGATTTCGCGATGCGAGCGTCAAGCTCACGATAACGGGTGCCGGTGATTTCAGCGCAAAGCTGACACAGCTGAAATTGGAGCATTTGGAGGTTCGCTGGTGTCACGAAAGCCTCCCGCGCATTGCCCATATTTCGTTGTCCCTCAAGCGGTTATTCCTGTCATTTCCGGTGGGTAGGATGTCTCCGATACTCGACGGGTCTCCGCTCGGAAACCGCGACATTGTCTTGCACGGTCTTGGGGAGAGCATGCATCAGCGATCCGGCCGTGAGTGCGAATGGGGCTTGATCTCGATATCTCTCCAACACCTGACGGATTGCAGCGAGGCATTGAACGGATGGCCGATCCCGTCGCTGCACGCGAGCAGAATACTTCACCTCCCGCGCGCAGAGGTGACGAGATTCCAGCGTATTTTCAAGCAAGCCCGCCAACTGGCGGACGCCAGAACGCGCTTGATCGAGCGTCCCGAGGTGGCAAGAGCGCTGGAACAGGAAATGCTTCACGCGATCGTACATCTCCTGAGCGCCGACGGGTCGAATGACAATTCCAGAAAGAGGCACAACCACGCTGCGATCATGGCCCGCTTCGAAGAAGCACTCGCAAGATGCCTCGACCGGAAAGTCAGATTGCCCGCGTTGTGTTCAAAAGTTGGCGTGCCAGAGCGGACTCTGCGGATGTGTTGCGCGGATTTCCTCGGCGTCAGTCCCACGCGATATCTCTTGTTACAACGATTGAACAAGGTTCGCTCTGCGCTGCGACGCGCTGATGCTTCGACCACGAGCGTTACGGAGATAGCCCAGAAACATCAATTCGTGGAGCTTGGTCGCTTTGCGGTGAACTACCGAACCACGTTCGGAGAAACACCGTCAACCACACTGGAACGTGAGCCGCTGCCGTCGGCGAAATCTGCCGAAGGTGCATAGCGCATCGAGGGCGCTTCGCCCAGTTTGCGAGGGCGAGGCTCCGGCCGGTTGCCCGAAACGCGATTTTGCGTGGGTCGGCAAGGCCGGATGGGTGGATCGGGGCGAAGGCTGCGGCCCGGGTCTCAGCAGCCGACACCTGAGGAAAGCAAACGATGCGCAAGTTCAGAAAATTCTGGGGCGCTCTTGTTGTGCTGAGTACCGCAGCGACAATGGCAAGTCTTCCTGCCTCAGCCCAGCAAGGATCGAAACCCAACATCCTCTTCATCATGGGCGATGATATCGGAATATATCAGCCGAGCATCTACCATCGCGGTCTGATGGTTGGCGAGACGCCGAACATTGATCGCATTGGCAATGAAGGCGCGCTCTTCACGCACTATTATGCCGAGCAGAGCTGCACGGCCGGTCGCAACGCCTTCTTCACGGGCATGCATCCGCTGCGCACCGGCATGATCCCACCACAACTACCCGGCAGCCCTTCGTATCTGCGGCCCGGTACCCCGGCGCTCGCCAAATTCCTGCTCGACCTCGGTTACACCACAGGCGAGTTCGGCAAGAACCATCTCGGCGATCACACCGACGCGCTGCCAACCGCGCACGGCTTCCAGGAATTCTGGGGCTACCTGTATCACCTCGATGCCATGCAGGGGGTAAGCTTCCCGGACATCAACAAGACGCCAACCCAGCAGACGGTTGCACCGCCATGCAAGAACACGCCAATTCCGGGAGTCGCGGAAGTCCCTGGCGCTGTCGATCCAAAAACGGCGGTTTGCCTGACGCCGCCGCGTCCCGTGCTGGCATGCAAATCCTCCGACGGCACCGGCAAGAACACGACATGCACGGACGAAGGGCCGCTGACACTCGAGCGATCGAAGGGTGTCGACGAGGAAATCTCGGCCAAGGTCATCGACTTCCTCGATCGCAACGATCCGAAGAAGACCAACAAGCCGTTCTTCGTCTGGTACAATCCGGCGCGCATGCACATCACGACCGTGCTGTCGGACAAGTACGCGGCCATGGTCGGCGAACCGGGCGGCAAGGACTGGGGCCTCAACGAGGCCGGCATGAAGCAGCTGGATGACAACGTCGGCTATGTGCTGAAGAAGCTCCAGGATATGGGGCAGCTCGACAACACGATCGTTGTGTTCACGACCGACAACGGCGCTGAGACGATCACTTTTCCAGACGGTGGCACCACTCCCTTCAAGGGCGGCAAGCTGAGCACCTGGGAAGGTGGCATGCGCGTTCCCGCGCTTGTTCGCTGGCCGAGCGTCATCAAGCCCGGTACAATCAAGAACGACATCTTCGCGTCGCTCGACTGGCTGCCCACGTTTGTCAACATCGCGGGCGGC
The DNA here is from genome assembly GCF_001908205.1 of Bradyrhizobium sp. NAS80.1. GTDB lineage: Bacteria > Pseudomonadota > Alphaproteobacteria > Rhizobiales > Xanthobacteraceae > Bradyrhizobium. The sequence goes on along the minus strand of NZ_LGHL01000025.1, from coordinate 24,778 downwards.
GAAAAGGGAGACGGGCTTAAGAAGCGCATCGAGGCCGGCCAGTATCCCGGTATCGTGAAAACAACTCTCGATGGCGTCGATCAGACTGAGTACCTGTCCGGGCGTTCGGAAAAGTCCGCGCGCGACACATTCTTCTACTATTCGGGCAAGGACCCGTCGGCGGTTCGGTACAAGAACTGGAAGATCTACTTCACGATGGTGTCCGACAATCCGGAGGGCTTCATTTCGGGAGCGCTTCCCTACCACTGGGCCCAGGTCGTCAACATCAAGCGCGATCCGTTCGAGACCTCGATTGGCTCACAGTTCAAGACGCTCATGGGCCAGGGCGGAACAATCGGCTCCCCCTCGACAGCTTATGTCTACGACTGGAACATGCTGCCTATCGGCCAGGCGCTTTGGCTGAAGGAACTCGAGTCCTACGCGGAGTATCCGCCGCTGCAGGACCCGGCTAGCTACAATCTCGATCAGGTCATTCAGCAGGTCAAGCAGGCAAAGACTGCCGGTCGCAGCGACTAGCCGCGTGATGCTTGCCTGATGCGATCGAAGATGGACGCCCCTCGGGGCGTCCATCTTGCGATGGCGGATGCGAACCTGACACGTTGCGACTGCAAGAGACGAGCACGTTCGCGCGGCGCTAACCTGCAAGGCCGGGATGTAGTAGATATTTAGGAGCCTTCACGGGACGCCGCTTGCCGAACTTGCATAGTCGGCGCTGGCCGCAGCGGTCATCCTTACCCTCTGGAATCGAGAGGTTCAGCGGGCGTATCTAGTGTCGCGGAACAAACGGCGATCCGACAAGAGGCGGCCTGCCAAACCGGTACCCACCGGAAGCGTCGCGAACGCTCGAGCCGACGCGCCAAGCATCGTACCTACCCGGCCTCGAAAATCGTCACGGCGCATTGCAGTCCTTGCGGCAATCATGGTTGTCGCTCTGGGTGGTTTAGGCTCCTTGTTTGTTATGAGAGACGAGTTAGGCGTGTCGAGAGCGCGGCGTGCGCAAACTGCGACGTCGCCGAACTATGTCGGCAGCGAGGTCTGCGCCGGCTGCCATCACGCCCAAGCGGCGGGGTGGCAGACATCTCAGCACAAGCATGCGATGCAGCATGCTAGTACGGCCTCCGTGCTCGGTGATTTCGAGAATGCCAGTTTCGACTACTACGGCGTCCACTCGCGCTTCTTCACGAAGGACAACAAGTTCTTCGTCGAAACCGACGGCCCCGACGGCACGCTTTCGATCTTCGAGGTGAAGTACACGTTCGGAGTCGATCCCCTCCAGCAATATTTGATCGAATTCCCCGATGGTCGTATCCAGGCGCTTTCAATCGCCTGGGACAGCCGGCCGAAGGATCAGAGCGGCCAGAGATGGTTTCATCTTTATCCCGACGAGCAGATCAAGCACGACGATGTGCTGCACTGGACCAAGCTCAACCAGAATTGGAATTTTATGTGCGCCGAGTGCCATTCGACCGGCGTGCAAAAGAACTACGACCCAGCCAGTGATCGCTTCCGCACCACATGGACCGAAATCAGTGTCGGCTGCGAGGCGTGTCATGGCAAGGGATCCCGACACATTGACTGGGCACGCAGTCAGGAGAGCTGGTTCGAAAGAGACAAGGATCCACGCAAGGGCCTCGCGGTACTCTTGAACGAACGGGATGGTGTCACCTGGCAGCACGATCCCAAGACCGGCAATCCGCAACGCAGCATCACTCCAGCAACGACGCGAAGAGAGGTCGAGACTTGCGGCCTTTGCCACGCGCGGCGTAGCCAGTTTTCCGAGGAATGGGTACCGGGAGAGCCCTTGTCAGACACTCACGCCGTCTCTCTCCTCGCTCGCGGACTCTACCACGCCGATGGGCAAATGCGCGACGAGGTCTATAATTATGGCTCGTTCAAGCAGAGCAAGATGTTCGCGGCCGGCGTTTCCTGCAGCGACTGTCACGAGCCACACACTGCCAAGCTACGAGTGTCAGGCGACGGCGTATGCCTGCAATGTCACGCCTCCGACAAATACGAGGTTGCTTCACACACCCATCACGACGGCGCTACGCCCAAAGTCACCTGCGCGTCATGTCACATGCCGGTCAGCACCTACATGGTCATCGACAAGCGGCACGATCACAGCCTTCGTATCCCGAGACCGGATCTGTCAGTCAAGCTGGGCACGCCGAACGCCTGCAACGATTGTCACACCGACAAATCGGCACAATGGGCGGCCGACGCTGTCGAGCACTGGCATGGCCCGGCCCGCAAGGGGTTTCAGGATTACGCCGCGGCATTCCAGGCGTCCTGGACCAACCGCCCTGACGCAGCGGCGCTGCTGGAATTGGTCACCGCCAGCCCAACCGCGCCGGCGATCGCACGGGCAAGCGCTCTCAGCGAAATGCAATCACGGGTTTCGCCAGGAAATATCGAACTCGCCCGCAAAGGGTTGATCGATCCAGATCCGCTCGTGCGGATTGGGGCTCTCGACATGATCGACGGCCTCCCGGGTAGCGGAATCTGGCCGCTGGTCTCGCCCCTTCTTTCCGATTCAAGCCGAGGTGTTCGTATCCGAGCAGTGTCCGTCCTGGCCGCCGTCCCGGCTGCTAACCAACCTTCGTCCGACCGCGCCGCTTTCGATCGGGCAGCAGCGGAGTTCGTTGCTGCACAGAAGTTCAATTCGGATCGACCCGAAGCGCGGACATCGCTTGGAACTTTTTACGTACGCCGCGGCCTCACAAGCGCTGCCGAGGAGGAATACAAGGCGGCGTTGCGGCTCAGCTCGCAATATGCGCCGGCAGCGATTAATCTTTCGGACTTGTACCGCCAACTTGGCAGGAACGAAGATGGAGAACGCGTTCTAAGAACCACGATCCAAATCTCGCGTCCTGACGCCGGACTACACCACGCGCTCGGACTCACCCTGATCCGCGAGAAACGGCCGGATGACGCGCTCGCAGAATTTCGCATAGCAACCGAGCTCGAACCTGGCCGGTCGCACTATGCCTATGTCTACGGTGTGGCGTTGCATTCCTCGGGTCGCACGGACGAGTCGATGACAGTCCTAAAGGAGAACCTGTCCCGTCATCCTGGCGATCGCGAAAGCCTGCTTGCCCTCGTGGCGTACAGCCGCGACAGTGGAGATATCGGAACCGCCCTCGAATATGCCGAGCAGCTCTCCCGTATTGCGCCGAACGATCAGGATATAGCGCGCCTCACTGGCGATCTTCGTGCGCGATCGAAGCGATAGTTCCTGAACAGGCGAACTCGCCATCTCGACGGCTATGACCACAGCTTGTGAATCTGGATGGCGTCCGCAGCAGCGGCTACTGACCGATTGCGTTGCTGACGCCGTGCCAGATTTCGTCCTTGATCGCGATGACCGGCGGTGGAGGCACGATCACCGGGGGCTGCGTTCGCTTCTCGCCATCGACCACCAGCGTGGCAACATCGATCTCGCCGTCCGTGTAGTACGGATCACCCTCCCCATTTCGCCCCAATAGCGTGGGTCCCGTTCCCGAAACCTGGAAGAAGTTCTGAACCATGCCGGCTTCGCGCAAATCCTGCATCAGGAGGTCGCGCTCGGCATCGATATCAGGCGCAATATGATGAGTGACCTGCCCGGTGTCGTGGCTCAGACCGACCCCACGGTCGAACGTTACCGATCCAAGCCAGACCGGACGGCCCTCGGTCCCCTTGTCCAGGACTTGCCAGAATCGGACGTGGTGGCGCCGGTCCGCACTTCTGCCGTCGGGCTTCTCGAAAGCGAGCTCTTCCTTCTTTCCCTCGAAGTAGAGCGGGCTCACGGGTGCATCGCGGTATGGCCGGTCAAGCACCACGCTGCCAACGATCTCGATACTCGATCGCAATGTAATCGGATCGGCTGGAAACCAGCCTGCTGCCCGCATGGCGCGAAGCACATCTTCCTTGCTGCCGACCAGACCGACATTCAGCGCATCGCCAGGAATGCCGCTCGCCGTCCGTGTCACCATCGGCAACGAAGCCAGACCCGGCTCGCGTTCGTGATGGCTCCACAAGGCCGGCAGTATCACATAGGCAAGCAAGAGATAGGCGATCACCACTCCCACGAGAACAATTCCCCATCGTCGCTTACCGGCAATCTGCTTCATCGCTGTATCCTGACTGGTTCACCTCGCTTCACTCGGAACTTGAATCCGGGGCCAGCGTGCGTGCGAGCTACGGCGCCTTCATGGATTGCGACGCGGCCAGCAGATTTTGCGGATGTACGCGGATAGCCCCCCGCGAGGACTGTCGAGATCCGCGATGAGAAAGAACGAGATTGATACGACCAAGGGCAGAGTGAGGACGATCACGCCGCCCTTGCGACGCTCGCCAGAACAGCCCCCTCCCTCCGAGGAAAGCGCCGTCTTTTGATCTTAACGAGCGCTTACATGGTTGTTGTGCATTGCCGCCAACATTCTACTTCGTGAACATCGGCCTTGACGACGTGGGCGGTGTTGCCGCTGGCGAAAGATTGAACGTCAGCCAGAGGTTCCAGCCTGCCGGCCGATTTTCGTTGGCGAACTCGCCGTAAGCTTTCACATTGAAATAGCCCTGCAGCTTGTCTCCGAGCGGGACAATGTAGCCGAACTGCGGGCCGACGCCGACCACCCGCGACCGGAAGCAGCCGACGCGATCGCCGGAGCCGCTGTCGCAGCCCAATTGCTGATAGACGTAACCCACGAGGCCGACCTGAATCTGCTTGGTCAGAAATTGCGACGCGCCCCAGTCCAGGTGCATGTCGACGCCGCTCTGAACCTGGGTGGCAGGATTGATGAAGTTGTAGGTGAATCCGAGCACCGCCGAGGCTTCATGCCCGGTCTTTGGGTCGAAATAGGTGTAGCCGCCGCCGGCATCGATCGCCCAGTGCCCGAGCCCTAGATTTGCAAGACGGTTCGATTGATAGGCGCCGACCGGGATGTCCCCGGTGACGTAAGTCATGTAGTTGTTAACGCCGGCGTTCCATTTCATCTGGAACATTGGCAGCAAATCACCGAATGCCATGAGCGAGCTATCGATAGTGTCGAAGCGCGAGAAGGGGATCGCACCGCCCGGTGTCGCCAATGTTCCTGTAACCGACCCCGCGAGCGACGTGGAGTTGGAGCCGTAGACTCCCATCAGACTGGCTGAGGCCTGACCGCCCAAAACCGGCGTTTCGAAGGTGTAGGTACCGGCCAGCAATCCAAGATCCACGGTTGCATTGACGTTCGCGTTCACGGTGGCTGTGAGATTCGCCGGAATGTTCCTGATCTGGAATTCTCTCGCGCGCGCCACATCAGCGCCGGCGGAGACCTGGTCATGATAATACATCGAAGTCATGGACCATCCCGGGGCCTGCGAGGGCACAGCGGCGAGGCTGCCAAAGAATCCGGGTATCCAAAAGCTGATGCCGCTTTCATCGGCGCGCGCAATTTCAGCTGGGAGCAGGAACAGGCCGGCAATCACTCCGACACAGAGCTGCCGCGAACAACCTGGCCTCGACTCTGACCTCGCGTATCGCATTTGCCGTCCCCTGACGCACCCAAGGTCCTCTGCGATTGCCCGACGATCTGGCGTACGCAGACCTTCAATCAGCTGGGTTCTACTTAAGCTGGCACCACCATCTTTCGTCTATGCGAAATCGGCAAAATCGCGGGCCGCCAAGCAATTGATCGGCAAGCTGTCTCTCAAATGCCACAGCCAGAAACCGACCAAGCCGCTTGCCGAATCTGCATAGCCGCGACGGGAAAATGTCCTGAGAGTTCGCCTCAGGACAAAATGAGAGGGATTGGCAGCAGACGGCTTTGCATCCGAGCCACGCGCGCGGCGAGGATTTCGACAACCGGCTGCTGCCCAACGAGTGTGATATTCGTCCTAGCGGAGTGTTAGATGACATCGCTTCGGCTCACCATTCCACTTTTCACGGTTTTGCTGTTGGCAGGCGGACCCTTGGGGTTTGTCGCAAACGTTGCCGGCCAGACTCCCAAAGACACGATCGCAGCCCAAATCCGTACTCAAGGGTTTGCGTGCGACAAGGCTCAGCGAGCCGTACGTGACGCGAAGCTGTCCAAGCCGGATCACGATGTCTGGGTGCTGACGTGCAATAATGCGACCTACCGGGTCAGTCGTTATCCTGACATGGCGGCGAAGGTCGAGCGGCTTCCATAGCCGACCGCAGCAAAGCCTTGCGCGATCACCCTCCCTATGTCCTTGCGCAATTCGCCTTTTCACGGACCGGGATCCCGCACCGTAGCAGACCCCACACCCCAGCATTTGCCGATCCGATCGGCGACTTCCGGCGAGATGACATCGGCAGGCAGCGCTTCTCCAGTGCTCGCCAGCACGGCGTGCGGATCGATACGTTCGATAGCGACCCTGCCGGCGCCGCTTGAAGGACCTGATCGAGACGGTGGACGCCGGGTCAACGCCAGTCGATCAATCTGCGTTGCCGTAGGTTGCTGCCGGCCTGTCCTCGTCTCCGAATAGCAGGGGCAACGTAAGCAGGCGTTTGAAATAGCGGCCCACGGGCGTCTCCTGCGCCATACCAATTCCACCGTGAAGCTGCACGCTATCCTGCGAAATCTTTGTTGCCGAGCGCATCACAATGAAATGCGCGGTAATCACGGCCTGCCGCCGCTCCCGGTCGTGGTCGGCATCGAGAAGTCCGGCGGCCCATTCCGCAACCGTGCGGGACTCCGTCAGAGCCATGTCCATATCGACGAACCGATGCTGCAACACCTGATAGGATGACAGGGGCGCGCCGAATTGCTGACGAACCCTGAGATAGTCGCCGGTCATCTGAACCAGCGTCGCCATCGCGCCCACCGCATCGGCGCAAAGTGCAGCCAGATAAGCGTCCCCGCACCACGCCCATAACCGTTCGGCGTCGACACCCATACCGAGCACAAGTTCGCCGCCAATCACACTATCGGAGAAAACAATATCCGCATAGGGGCAGCCGTCGATGCCAATCACAGCACGTTCGATGCGGAATGCTGCCTTTGGTACGAGCGCGAGAACGTGCGCCCCATCCGATGAAGTGCCATCGACAAGCACATAATCTGCCTCGGCGCCGAACGGCACCAGCCTGCGCGCGCCATCAAGCTTGTATTTGTCGCCAGTCCGGACAACCGCCAACGGCTGATCCGGCAATAGCGCGACCGTGGCGACGGTACTTCCGTCACCCAACCTGGCACGCAGGCCTGCGCTTGAGTCTGCTGAGGAGGATTTCGCCAGCAGCCGCGCAACTACTGCGGATGATCCCACGAAAGGCGACACCGCGCCATGCCGGCCGAGTTGTTCCGCGACGACGCCGACAGCGCGAGCATCATTGAGCCCACCCTCATCTTCCGACAAACCTACCGCGAGCGCACCGGACTGCGCCAGATCGGCCCACAGAGCGTTCCTGTCTTTCGGCGCGGACGACGGCTCCGGCAATAGCCGGTTAAGGGTATCCGCGAGCAATCCGTGCTCCTCACGCGGAACAAAAATCAAATCGGACATGATGATTCAGCCCAGAAGACTCTTAGCGGCGATATTGCGCTGGATCTCGTTCGATCCGGCGTAGATCGTCGTCTTGCGATAGTTGCAGTAGTTCGGCGCGACGTTGGCGTATTCGGAGATCGCATCGAGCGTTTCGTTGCTGCCGCCAGCCAGACTGACAGGCAGCGCATCCGGCCCCAGCATCCGCATCTGCAACTCGAGAACATCCTGCTGCAGGTGCGAGCTCAGCACTTTCAGATAAGGTGCCGGCAGACCGAGCGCTTCGCCGCGCTGTTCGGCGCGAAGGAACCGCAAATTGGTGAGGTCGGTTGCGTGAATGCGCATCTCGAGCGCATTTAAGCGCGCCTTGAACAGCGGATTGTCAAGCGGACGCCGTTCAGCGACCGCGCCCTCAGCCGCCAAGCGCTTAAGGCGCGCGAGTTCGCGCTTACAGAATCCCATGCCACCGAAATTGAGCCGCTCCTTTTCGAGCAGATATTTGGCGCAGGTCCACCCCTGCCCTTCTTGGCCGACAAGGTTCTCGACCGGAACGCGGACGTTCTCGAACCACGTCTCGTTGATCTCGTGATAACCGTCGAAAGTGATGATCGGGCGGACCGTGATGCCAGGCGTCTTCATGTCGACCAGCAGGAAGCTGATGCCATCCTGCTTGCGCGCCGTGGTCGAGGTGCGAACCAGACAGAAGATCCAGTCGGCGTCATGCGCCTCGGTCGTCCAGATCTTCTGGCCGTTGACGATATAATGGCTACCATCACGCACGGCACGTGTCTTCAGCGACGCGAGGTCCGAGCCCGAACCAGGCTCGGAATAGCCCTGACACCAGTAATCTTCGAGAGAAGCGATCCGCGGCAGAAAATACGCCTTCTGCGCGGCAGTGCCGAATTTCATGATGACAGGCGCAACCATCTTCATGCCGAACGGCACCACTTCCGGGGCGCCGGCCTGCCATGCCTCATCCTCGAAAATGTAACGCTGCACCGGAGTGAAGCCCGGACCGCCAAACTCCTTGGGCCATGAATAGCCGCCCCATCCACGTTCGTGGAGAATGCGGGTCCACACCACCTTGTCTTCGCGAGTCGGGCGACCACCCGACAACATGCGATCCCGCAGGTCGCCGGGCAGCTTCTCGGAGATGAAGGAGCGCACTTCCGCGCGGAAGGCTTCCTCTTCTGGTGAAAACAATGTCGCCATCGATGAATCCGATTTACTTGCCCGAGAACCGCGGCGGACGCTTTTCGAGGAAGCTCGCGACGCCCTCGCGGAAATCCTCACTTTGCGCCGCCAAGGCCATTTCGCGATTGGCGTCGATTGTCGCCTCCGCCAGCGTCTGGAACGGCACCTCGTAGACCTGACGCTTGATGACACCGAGCGCCCGCGGCGAGACGAAATCGACGAGATCACGCGCATATTCAAGCGTCTTCTCGCGCAGCTGGTCGGCCGGATACAGGCGATTGACCAAGCCGATCTGCAGCGCCTCGGCACTCGAAACGCGGCGCGCCGACATCAACAGATCAAGTGCATTTGCGTGGCCGACGATCCTCGGCAGCATCCAGCTCAGGCCGTGCTCAGCAATCAGCCCTCGCCGCGAGAACGACGTAGTAAAAACAGTATTATCCGCGGCGAAACGCACATCGCAATACAGCGCATGGACAAGCCCGATACCGGCGGCCGCGCCGTTCAGCATCCCGATCACCGGTTTCGGAATCGCCGGATAGAACGAATAGCGAGTCTGCCAGTCCGGCCGGCGGTTCATGTTGAACGGCTTCATCCACTCGTCACTGCGGATGTCGTTCGGATCCAGCGTCTTGAGATCCTCCATGTCCGCGCCGGCGCAGAATGCCCGGCCGGCGCCGGTCAGAATAATGGCACGAACACCGTCATCAGCAGCCGCGGCGTCCATCGCCTGCCGCACCTCCCGCTCCATGGTCGCGGTCCAGGCATTCATCCGGTCCGGGCGATTGAGGGTGATCGTCGCGATCTTGGCGTCGACATCATAAAGGATGTGCTGATAGCTCATGTTCGTTTCCTCATCGATCCTGCGAAGGCATCTTGCCATCGAGGGCACGCGGACGCGCCAAATAGTCGACCGTCTCCGGTCGTTCCCTCAACCAGCCACCCCAGCGCTTGAGAATTTTCGCCATCCGCTCCGGCTCGACGCCAAGCTGCTGCATGGCGACGCCGCCATTCACCGATTCACGATATTCGCTGAACAGACCGTCACGAACCAGGAAGCGGCTCATCCCGTCAATGACGACAAACTTTCCCTTGAACTGCGGCACGAGCGACGTGAAGCTCGACAGCGACCAGGCATAGCCCATCTTGCCGTCGAACACTGGATCAAACATCTCCCAGCGATAATCATCATCCGCATCGCGCCGGAACAGCTGTTCCAGCATGTAGGCGATTTCCTTGCGGCCGCGATGCGCACCGTAGATGTAGTCGTAATAGATACCGTCTTCGGTGAAGCATCGCGCGAAACGCTCGCCATCCGCAGCCTCGGCCGCCAGCGTAAATTCGGTGAGAAGGCGCCGGAAGTCCTCCGTATTCATGCGCTTCTCTCCGGAGTCCGGTTTGCGCCCATGGCGCGCAGCTTGATGCGATCAATCTTGCCGGTGGCATTGCGCGGCAGCGTATCGACGAACCGCACCTCGCGCGGCACCTTGTAGCGGGCGAGCTTGTTATTGCAGTGATCGAGAAACTCCCCGCCGGTTACACCGGTGCCGGGCAACGGCACTACGAAAGCGACGATCCGTTCGCCGAGCCTCTCATCAGGTACGCCGATAGCGGCGACCTCGAAAATGCCATCGACGCCATGTGCAATCTCTTCGATCTCACGCGGATAGACGTTGTATCCGCCGGTGATGATCATCTCCTTCTTCCGGTCGACCACGTAGAGGAAGCCATCTTCGTCGAGGTAGCCGATGTCGCCGGAGTAGAGCCAGCCGTCGCGGAATGTCTTGGCGGTCAGTTCCGGCTGACGGAAGTAGCCGCGCGCCAATCCGGGGCTCGAAATTGCGATTTCACCGCGTTCGCCGACCGGAACATCCTGTCCGTCCTCGTTGACGATGCGCAATTCGACGCCGAACAGCGGCTGTCCCGCAGAACCGAGCTTACGTGGCGCGTTCCAGAGCCGGCAGTTGGCGATTGACGGACTGGCTTCAGTCATGCCGAAGCCCTCCGAGATCCGCACGCTGAACTTTTCCTCGAACCGACGGTGAACTTCTTCCGGCAATGCCTGCCCGCCCGCGACACATGCCTTCCACGATGACAGGTCGTAATGGGCAGGCAGCTCCTCCTTCAGCAGCGTCCAGTACATCGTCGGAACGCCCATGAAGACCGTGATCTTCTCGTCGTGAATGGTCTTGAGGAACGCTGGGGCGTCGAAGCGATCCGGCAGCACGATCTGCGCACCGGCGAACAGGAACGCCGAGAACACGCACGTGTGGCCGAAAACATGGCTGAGCGGAAGTGCGGTCAGGCAACGATCGCTCTCCGACAGCTTCAGGAGATCGAACGCGAACGCCTGAACGTTCCAGAAAACTCCACCATGAGTCAATTCGATGCCCTTGGGCATCCCCGTGGAGCCGGACGAGTAGAGGATGACCGCGACGTCGTCGGCTTTCGCATGCGGCAACGGCGCCGGATCGGCTTCCGCAAGTGTGATTGGCTCGCGGTCGAGATCATGAAGAGCAATGCCGCTCAGTTCCGCCTGAAGATCGGCAATGACCTTCGACCCGGCGAGGACCAGCCTCGGGTCACAATCCCTAACGATTCCGGCGAGCTCCGGCCCCGCAAGCAGCGGGTTCACCGGTACGGGGACCGCGCCGGCCTGCATGATGCCCTGATACAGTACCACCCAGCGCATACTGTTCGGGAGAATGAACAGGACGCGATCTCCGGCACGAACACCGAGATTCCGCAAGGCACGCGCGCTGCCAGCGGCGCTCCGGTCGAGTTGACGGTACGTGATGGCTTCGCCGCTGGCTTTCACCGCGATGGCATCGGGATGCATTCGCGCATTAAAGCGGACGAAGTTCGCGAGATGCATCTTCATGCGGCACCCCCTTCCGGTTTGCTTCGGCGCAGCCGCGCCGCAAGACTGGCTATCGCAGGCACAAGACCGCGCGGGAGGAAAATCACCGCCAGAATGAGAATCAATCCGTAGGCGATCAAGCGGTAGACTTCGGCGACACGCAGCACCTCCGGCAGCAGAACCGTCAACGCACCGCCTACCAGAGGACCGGTCAGAGTGCCGCTTCCGCCGAGAATAACTGCGAGAATGGCATTGAGCGAAGCATCCGCCGAGAACGGCGTCGGGTTGATGAAGCCCATATAGTGCGCATAGAGCGCGCCAGCGAGCCCGGCCAACGAGGCGCTAAATACGAAGGCAAACAGCTTGTATTTCCAGCAAGCGATGCCCGCGGCCTCGGCGAATACCTCGTTCTGACGGATCGCCTGCAACACCTGGCCGATGCGCGAGCGCACGATCAGCGTCACGATCGTCATCACCGCAAGCAACATGGTCAGAGTCAGATAGTAATACGGCCGCCGCTTCTCGAATGCGAATTCAACGAAGCCAAGATTGATCGGTTCGGGCGACGGAATGCTCGGCAGTCCCGGCTCGCCCTTGGTCAGCGAGATCCAGTTCACCAGAACGATGAACACCACCATATTCATGGCAAGCGTCACGATTGCGAAATAGTGGCCCTTTACCCGGAGCGAGGGGTAACCGGCGACCACGGCCGCAACAGCTGTAATGATCGGCGCGACCACCATCGACACCCACACCGGAAGGCCGAGCCGCATGCTGAGCAATGCGGACGAATAGGCGCCGATCCCCATGAACGCGCCCTGAGCGATCGAGACGTACCCGGTATAGCCCTGAATGATGTTGGCGCCTTGCGCCACCATGACGAAGATCAGCGCGAGAATCGCAAGATGCAGGAAGTAGTTCACCGTGACGATCAGCGGAAAGATGATCGCCGCCGCGACGAGAACTGCAATAGCCAGAACTCTCCACATTATTGTGCCTTCCCGCGCATCAGTCCCTCGGGACGCACCAGCAGAACAGCGATCATCAGCAGGAAGGAGATTACATCCTTATAGCCAGACGAGATGAACGCGGCCGAAAACGCCTCGGTCACGCCGAGCACCATGCCGCCGACAATCGCGCCCGGAATGGAGCCAAGCCCGCCGAGAATGAGAACCGCAAAGCCCTTGACCACCAGCCCCTCGCTGACGCCAGGCGCAACAGCGAACAGCGCGCCGATCAGGACGCCGGCGGCTACGCCGAGCGCCGAGCTGAGAGCGAACACGAACATCGAAACGGAATTGACGTTGATGCCCATTAATACTGCCGCGGGTCGATTTTGCGCGACGGCGCGGACTGCCTTGCCGATCCAGGTTCGCTGGATCAGCAGCGTCATGCCGCCGACCAGGACCGCTGCCGTGAGCAACACATAAATGCGCAACTCAGGCATGGTGACGCCGCCGACAGAGAAGACACGGCCAAATGGCGTCGGGATAATCACCTGATCGACACCGAAGGCCAGCAGGTTGGCCTTTTCGATGATCAACGTCAGACCGAGCGCAATGATGAAGGAGTTGATCGGCGGCGCATTTCTCACCGGGTAGTAAGCCACCCGTTCAAGCACGACGCCGAGCAACGCGCCGCACATCATCGCTAGGACGAAGGACGGCAGAAGGCCGATCCCCAGCGCAGAAATGAGGAAGAAGACGAGATAGCCGCCGAACATGGCGACGCTGCCATGCGCGAAATGCGCGATACCGAGAATGCCGAAGATCGTCGTCAGGCCGAGCGCGATCAGCGTGTAGATGCTGCCGACGACGAGGCCGTTGAAGATCTGCTGAAGGAAATCGATGATCATGGCAGGGTTTCCTGACCGGCCTGCTCTCGCAGGCCGGTCGGTCGATGCGCTAGTCGCGAACCGTCTTGAGGAAGTTGGAATACGCCACAGAGTCGGACGGAAGCTCGGCCACGAACTTCCAGTTGCCGTTGGTCCACTGGAAGGCACCGTTCGAGATGTAAGCCTGGCCCTTGCCGTCGAACATCTTGCCGTCGATCGGCAGATACTTGAGCAAGGCTTCCTTCGGCACCGGCAGGTTGCGCAGGGTATCTTGGATCTTCTTCAGATCGGTCACCGTGCCGGCGGCCTGCAGTGCGTCACGGAGCACATACACCTGGTCATAGGCATAGGCTGTGTTCGGCGTCGGGTTCTCGTTGTACTTCTTCTTGTAGTGTTCGACGAACGCGGTCGCCTTCGGGCCCAGAATTTCGGCATTGAACTCGATCGCCAGCAGATCGATAACGCCATCCATCTGCTCGTTGGTGGCGACCTTCAGGAACTGCTCGGGGCTGCCGCCGGAGAAACCAAAGCGCTTGACCTTGATGCCGAGTTCGGAGGCCTGACGATGGCTGAATGCGACCTGCTCGACATAACCCGAGATGAACAGCGCATCAGGATTGAGGCCGCGCAGCTTGGTGAGCTGAGCCGTCATATCGCGATCATGGCCACCGAACGTCTCAAGGGCAACGACCTTGCCACCCGCGTCTTCGAACGCCTTGATCATGGCCTCACGGTACTGGGTATACAGAGCGACGTCGCGCACCGCGAGGACGCCGAGCGTCTTCACGCCCTGCTGCGCAATGTAGCGGCCAGCGGCGGCGCCGGTGTAGTCACCCGGCGGACGAGTGCGGAACACGTTCTTGCTGCCGAGCGAGGTGATCGAACGCGCGCCAGCGGTGCCGACGAGAACGATGACGTCCTCCTTGCCGATGAACGATGCCATCGCGCCGCCGGATGCCGAGCAGCAATACCCCAGAATGAACTGAACGCCATCGCGGTCGATCAGCTTGCGCGCGACGTTGGTGGCCTCGGTCGAGTCGGCCTTGTCGTCGTAGTCGATCGTCTTGATCTTGTAGTTGTCGGCGCCGACCTTGATACCACCCGCGCTGTTGATTTCTTCGATGGCGAGATCGATCGCCTTCTTCTGCGGCACGCCATAGACCGCACCGCCGCCGCTCAGCGCATCGCTGTAGCCGACCGACAGCGTCTTCTCGGCCGCAACCGCCGGCGCCGCCGCCAGCATCGCCGCAGCAATAGAGAACGTCAGAAACTTTTTCATTTTGCTCCTCCCGTGAAATTCAATAACCAAGATAGGCGTTCTGCACGCCCTCGTTCCTGGCGAGGTCCGCGGACGGCCCCTCAAGCACGATCAAGCCCGCCTCAAGCACGTAGGCGCGGTCCGCAACACGCAGCGCCATCGACACCGACTGCTCGACCAGCAGAATGGTAACGCCCCGCGCCTTGATCGCGAGCAGCGTCTGCTCAATTTCATCGACCACGCGCGGTGCAATTCCGAGCGAGGGTTCGTCGAAGATGCAGAGCCTCGGGCGAGCCATCAGCGCACGAGCAATCGCCACCATCTCCTGCTCGCCGCCGGACAAGGTGCCGGCCAACTGCCCCGATCGTTCCCGCAGCCGCGGAAATAGCGCCATCATCTCGTCGATGTCGCCCTCGATGGACTCGCGCCGCCGTGAATATGCGCCGAGCTGCAGGTTCTCGAGCACCGTCATTTCCGCGAACATCTGGCGGCCCTCCGGGCACATCGAGATGCCGCGATGCGCCACGCGATGCCCAGGCAAACCCAGG
The DNA here is from genome assembly GCF_001908205.1 of Bradyrhizobium sp. NAS80.1. Classification (GTDB taxonomy): domain Bacteria; phylum Pseudomonadota; class Alphaproteobacteria; order Rhizobiales; family Xanthobacteraceae; genus Bradyrhizobium. The sequence continues at coordinate 9,620 of NZ_LGHL01000025.1, read as the reverse complement.
ATCGACTGACCTTCGAAGCGGATTTCGCCGCTCATCGCAGGTATCAGCCCACAGATCGCCTTCAGGATCGTGGATTTTCCGGCGCCATTCGGGCCGATCAGCGAGACGCATTCGCCGGCCTTGACGTCGAACGACACGCCATGAACGACTTCGGCCAGCCCGTAGCCGATCCGCAGATTGCTGACCTCAAGCATGATCGCGATGTCCGAGATAAGCGTCGATAACTGTCTGGTTCGCGCGGATTTCGGCGGGCGTTCCTTCCGCGATCTTCTGCCCAAAATTGAGCACGACAATGCGATCGCACACTTCCATGATCAGCCCCATGTGATGCTCGATCACGAGCGCGCTGATGCCACGCTGCGGAAGGTCACGAATGATGCGCGCCAGCGCACGACGCTCGCCAGCCACCATGCCGGCGGCTGGCTCGTCGAGCAAAACCAGATCCGGGCTCGCCGCCAGCGCAACCGCGATCATCAGCAGGCGCTGCTCGGCGGCCGATAGCGTCGCGGCGATCTGATCCTTGCGCGGACCAAGACCAACAAAATCCAGCACCTCGTCGGCCTGCTTGCTGATTTGGCGATGTTCGCTGACGGCATGGGACGCGCGCGAGATTGAGCCGATAGCGCCGGCCTTGAACATAGAGTGACAGCCGACCAGCACATTCTGCCGTGCGGTGTATTCCGGAAAGACCTGGGTCGCCTGGAACGTGCGCGCCAGCCCTCGAGCGACGACATCATAGATAGGTCGCCCGGTGATAACCTCGCCCTTGAAGCGCACCTGACCGCCGCTGACGGGCAAAAGACCCGACAGCAAATTGACGCAGGTCGATTTGCCGGACCCATTCGGCCCGATCAAGCCGACAATTTCGTTCCGGCCGATGGCAAAGGACACATCCTTGAGCGCCTGGACGCCGCCAAATCTCTTCGAAATGGCTTCGACGCTGAGCAATTCACCCTGCTGAGAACTTCGGTTGGCAGTCGCAGTCGTCACAATCGGCACCCGGTCAAAGTCGGACGCATCTTGAGGATGACGACCCGCCTGTCAACTCCAAAAGCGGCTAATCGACTTTAAAGTCGAAAAGTGGGCGCGACAAATCCGCCCGGGCCAAGACGGGCATGGAACGGCTATCAGATGGCAGGAGTAAACAGACGACTGCCCGGAATCGGACCCACGCCCGGTGCCGCCAGGGCACGGCAGACAAAACCGGCAATCCCCTCGCCGACTTCTTCGACGCTCCATTGGCCGCCGGGCCGGTACCACTTCGTCACCCAGTTCACCGCACCGAGGACGTTGAACACGGCAAAGCGCGCCTCCCCGGGCAAGATCACCCCCTCAGCCTGGCCCTTCAGGACCATCTCGATCAGGGCGCCTTCAAACTTGTCGCGCTCATGAATGACCCGGGTGAGTTGAACGGGAGTAAGCGACTTTTCTTCAAGAATAACAACACTATAGCTATTTTCACCGATCATCGACTGGACGTAGTTCGAGATCGTGCGGCGCAACCGCTCCAGGCCATTGAGGCTCGTGTCATGACAGATGGTCGAGATCGCCTGTTCGGAGGCCGCCAGATGGCATTGGTAGAGAAGATCGCGCTTATTCTTGACGTAATGATAGAGGGTCGGTTTGCTGATCCCTAGCCCTTCGGCGATGTCCTCAAGCGCGGTACCGTGATAACCGTTTTTGCGAAATGCTTTGGCGGCTTCACGATAGAGCGCATCTTCTCTCAACTTCTTGAGTTCGGTCGCGCTTGCAACTGCGTTGTTCCATCGAGCCATAGGGTCACCCTTAAAGGCACCTTATAGCCACCCGACTCACGGGTCGACAATTCGATTTTGAGCGCTTCTCGGACAAGGCTGCCCGGAGTGGCCGCCCGAAGGCGATTGGCCCGACTGCTCGGAGCTACCTGCCAACGCGCGCAGCGCGCGGTCGGCGACGCTCATGTCGTTTCCAACATGCACGCCATTCCCATCACCTTTCGGGTAGCACCCCCGGGCAGCTTGGGTTCTCTATAGAGGAGATCAAGTTCACTGGGTCATTCAGAAGGAGCTCAAGCAGGTGAGTGACCGCAGGCAACTGTGCACTCGACCCGATGATCGCCAACAAGCGAGGCGGCGTCGAAATGGAAGACATGCAACGCCTCATCGTATGTCAATCAGTCCCTGGGTTGCCAACCTGCGGTGGCGGAAAGAGCGCGGGCGTGCGCGATAAGTGATGTCGCCGTAGGGCCTTTTAGATCGTCGTGGAGTATGCCGATGGGCCCCATCATCGTAATGGCGGCGATCATGAAGCCAGCCTGATCGAAAATTGGCGCCGATAGGGACGTGAAGTTGGGCAGAAGGGCATCACGACAGCGACTGATGCCGTCCCGGCGTATTGTCTCCACCATTTCCTCAACCTCGGACTTGGTCGTCGGCGCGTCGTCGACCCTTGCGTGACGTGAGAGTTCCTCCTTCAGCTCCTGGTCAAGCATCTGTTCAGTGATTGATCGCGGCAGGTGCGCGAGAAAGTTTCGTCCGAGGGCTGATCGCAACAGGCTCAATACACTACCGACACGCAATTCAATAATGGGTCGGCTTGCGCCACCTTCAACACGATAGATGATTGTCGGTCCGCGGTTGCCCCAAACACCTAGAAACACCGTGTGGCCAATCGTCGTGGCAAGGTCGGTCATTGCAGGACGAGCTGCGGTGAAGACGTCGAACTGCTCGATAGCGGCCATGCCGAGCTTTAGCGCATAGGGACCGAGAGCGTAGCACCCGGTATCTGTCTCCTGTCGAACGATACCGACGGCCTGAAAACTCACCAGGTAGTAGTGAACGTTCGCAGCCGACATCCCCGTGCTGGCGGCGATCATCTTGAGCGGGACCGGTCGTGGCTCGGTCCTCAGATAATCAAGGATCTTGAAGCCGATCTCGATCGACTGGATGCCGCGCCGTCCTGTGCGCTTGGCCCTTACAGCTTTGGGTTTCGATCCTCGCGCCGCAGCACTCGACGGATCGGGCGGGTAGGTTCCGCGCGACTTATTCACTGAAAGTCCTTTTAAATCATGGCGTTAGGCGATTTTCCGGCTTGGCGCATTATTGGGCGCGTCGCGCCAGATATTCAAGCAGCCTTATTTGACCACATCATATGTATCTGACTAAATAAAATCATTGATCCGTTGCCGGGCTTCCCCGCGAGGCGTCGATGAACTCGTCCTCGCAGGGCTGAAAACGCTCCCCTCGCGCAACGTCGCGCCCCCACGAATAGTCGGGTGTCCGGTAGCCTTTGAATGTCGTTCGATTTTGAACCAGGAGACCGGTCCGCGGCAATTCGCCGTCATCGGGGAAGTCCTGTGCGGACACGTGGACGACGCATTCGTCATCGATGCCGACAAGGGCTACATCGATACACTCGGTCTTGACCTCATCGCCCGCATGCACGGCTCTGGATGGTATTCTCGCCCCGGTGGCCTCTTCCAACTGGTGCGACCGAAGCCAATTGCCTGAGCCGTTCGGGCGCGAATGTGCGCAGAGAAGCCATTTCAGAAACGGCTCCGCCGTCGAACGACCGCGCAGAAGTAATCGCGTCGTCACACCGCTCGTCGGCGATGCACATACCGAGCGTACAATGCGGCGTCCATGCTCCCCACGGAGTATTTCATGCATGCGGGTGGGTGATGCGATCGGGCACCCGCTACCATGCGTATCGCACCGTACCCTTTCCTGCGTAGGATCTGGTGACGTTGGAGAACTCGCCTTCGAGGGTGGCCGCCGCCGACCAGCCGTTCATCCACTTCACCTCCGCGGAGGCCGTGGTCAGCGCGGAGTCGCTGGCCTGCCGCGCACCGTTGACCACAAAGCTCGCGCCGGGCAGCGCCTGGAAGGTCGTGGCGATGGCGCGGTCCGGATTGAAATCATGGGCCCAGGCGAAGCGGCCACGCAGCGTCAGCACGCCGCTCTGCATGGCGAAAGATTTGTCGGCACGGATTCCCAGTTCGCTTCGGCTATCCGTCACGCTCTTCGCAGCATAGGCGAGCGCAAAGGCCGGCGTGCCCAGGATGGCCTGCTCGGCATAGGCCGGTAGCTCAATCACTGTGAACTGGCCGCTAGCGTAGGGCGTGATGCCAATGCCACCGGTCCACGGCGCGACGAAGCGATAGCCGCCCTCCACCCGCCCGCTCCACGCATTGGCATTGAAGTCGGCATGCAGCCGGTCAACGCCGGCGATGGTCACGGTGCGGTCGGTGCTGATGTCCTGCGAGCCATAGGCGAGCGCGCTCGAGAGGTAGAACGGCCCGTTGTTGTGCCGGAAATAGCCGCCGGCCTGGAACAGGTCGGAACGGCCGCTGCCGAGATTGTTCACACTGAAATTGGTCCCGCCGCCGGCCAGCGCAAAGCCGACTAGCGTATTTGCTAAGAACCGGTAATCGGCCCCGACAGCGGTCCCAAACAGGCGGCTCGTCGCGCCGTTCGGTCCAACGGCAGCGTTGCCGTCCGTGCTCTGCGATCCCCCGAAGCCGGCGCCCCACACGCTCCAGCGCTGCAAGGCAGCGGGCGCCGCCTTGGTCAGCATCGCAAACGCATCTTCGCGCCTGGTCGCAGCATATGCGCTCTCGGCAAAGCCGGTCGCGTCAGGCGCCGTGCCATCGCCGCCGTTACGCGCCATAAAGGGATCGGTCAGCAGGCCCATGAACAGGCCCATTGCGTTGAACGTCGCCTGCTGCGCGCCCGTGCCGATCTCGCCCGAAGCTTGGGTGAGCCCGGCGGCGGAGAACGCTGCATAGGTCATCGCAATCGAGCCGTTGCTGTTGAAGTAGTTGGTCAGCGCGTTGCCCAGGCTTGCTGGTTCTGGTTCAGTCCGCCCGGTATCGAGAAGTAGTTGAGAGTGAGATCGAGATAGGCGTGGGTGGCGTCGTAGCTGAGCGCGGTGTGGAAATTGGCCGGCAGGTTGGTGTTGACCGGGTTGGCCGCGAAAGTGCCGGAGACGCCGCCGTTGGCGGTCAGGATGGTGTATTTCTTCGAGATGTAGCTTCGGGGCGCGAAGACGGCATTGACGGTCGCGCCGCCAAGCGTCGCCGTGCCGGTCACGCTGGTAAAGGAGGCGGTCGCCGGATTGACCGCGACGAGATACATCGCGCCCGACTGAAACGCGAGATTGCCTGAGATCGCGAGCGAGGCGCCGGCGGTGCCATTGCCGCCCAGCAGCGAGCCGCCGCTGTTGACCGTCGTGTCGCCGACCGTTCCCGTGCCCATCAGCAGGCTGCCGCCATTCACTGAAGTGAGCGCGGAGGACGCGATCGAGCCGTCCACTCTCAGGATGCCGCCGTCCACCGTCGTCGCGCCGGTGTAGGTGTTGACACCGGACAGCGTCAGCGTGCCAGTCCCGGTCTTCACCAGCGACCCGCCGGTGGCGCCGGCCGCATAGCACGGTGGGCTCACGCTGCAGTCGCTGATCACGCCGCTCACCTCTGTGCTCAGATTGTTTCCGCCGACAGAGAGCTTGCGTGCGCCCAGAAAGAAATCGCCGGCGCCCGCAATCGAGCCGACGCTGAGCCTGCTGTCCCCCGCAGGTCCCGTCGACCCCGAGAAATCAACCCGGCCGCTGGCAGCATTGATGATGGCGGCGTTGCCTCCCGTGCTGGTGCCGTAGAAGCCCACTAAGCTGTGCGCGTTGTTGGTGATGGTGGCGTTGCCGGCCGTGCTGGCGCCGGAGAAAGCCACGAAGGCGGCGCCCCCATTGTTGGTGATGGCGGCGCTCCCGGCGGTGCTGGTGTCGGAGAAACCAATTACGCCGTAGTTCGTGATCGTGGCGCTGCCGGCCGTGCTGCTGTCGCGGAACGAGACGGCCCCCGCGATCCCCCCACCATCACCGCCCCCATCGCCATAGTTGGTGATGTGGGCGCTGCCGGCAGTACTGGTGTTGTAGAAATTCAAGTAACCGTAAGTGGTGATAGCCGCGTTGCCCGCCGAGCCGGTGTTGTAGAAATTCAGGCCGCTATATGCGGGCAAGTTAATGGTGGCGCCGCCGGTCGTGCTGGCATTGCGGAAATTAAGGCTCCCCCCGTCGAGGACGGTGATGGTGGCGCTGCCGCCGTTGATGACGATGCCTGCGCCATTGAAATTCAACGACTGGTCGTTGGCGAACGTGTAATTTCCCGCCCCGGCATTGAACGTCCAGCCGCCGACGTCCGTCCTGTTGGTTTCATCGTTGGGGTAAAGTGACAGGCTGGTGATGTTCGATGCCCCGAAGTAGGCGGTGCCTGATGGCACCGTGCCGCTGCTCCAGTTGCGGGGGTAGTTGTAATCGCCGTTGATGGGAGCGGCGAGCCAGGTGGCGTCCTGGGCCGCCGCCGGCAAGCCCGCCGCAACCAGCGCCGTTGAGGCGAGCAGCGCGGCGCGCAACTGGCTGCCGCCGGCGCCGCGCAGCCCGACACAATAATAACGCCCACCGAACATCTTCCGCCCCTGACCTCGGAAGTCCGCGCGCCTGCCCGGCATCGCAGTCTCCCTTCGGCACGACTCCCCACATCAACCTTGGCCATTCCTGCCATTTCGGGGCAGCAAGGTCCTGAGATTGCGGGCCAAGTCATTCTGAATTTTTTTGATGTTCGCCGCACCCGTGCGTTTGCACAGTAAGCCCCCGGCAAGGGCCGTCTTCCCGGATTGTGTTCGAGCGTGAGATGGTTTGCTCATTGATTTGCAAACAAATGAGCAAACGTGACGACGGTTACGGTTCTGTCCGGTCCAGAGCGGCGACGGCGGTGGACCACTGCCGAGAAGCTTCGGATCGTGGAGGAGAGTCTGGCGCCTGGGGCCAGTGTTGTCGAGGTTGCTCGACGACATGATGTTCACCGCAATCTGGTCACGGCCTGGCGGCGGCAGGCGCGCACCGGCGTGCTGGCGTGCGGGTCTGGGCCGATGCAGCGGCAGGATGACGAAGTCCGTTTTGCGGCAGTCGCCATTGCGCCAGACCGGCAACCGTTGACGGCGTCCGCCGAGACATGCGGTTGGATCGAGATCGAGTTCGCGGCCGGGGCTCGGATGCGGATCACGGGCGCGGTTGACGCGGCGACGCTGAGCGCAGTCGTGGCGGCGCTGACTGATGGACGGTCACGATGATCCCGTTGCCGGCCGGCGTGCGGGTATGGCTCGCGACCGGCCATACCGACATGCGGAAGGGCTTTCCGTCGCTGGCGTTGCAGGTTCAGGAGATCCTGCATCGCGACCCGCTGGGTGGCCACCTGTTTTGCTTCCGCGGTCGTCGCGGCAATCTCTTGAAGGTGATCTGGCATGACGGCCAGGGCGCCTGCCTGTTCACGAAACGCCTGGAGCGGGGGCGCTTCATCTGGCCGAGCCCGGCTGAGGGTGTGGTCACGATCTCGTCTGCGCAACTCGGTTATCTCTTGTCCGGGATCGACTGGAGGCACCCACAAGAGACGTGGCGGCCGACATCGGTCGGATGAGGCTTTGAGCTTCTCGGATCGTGATGGATGTGATTCCATCATGGTCGTGACCACATCTGAATCGCTTCCCACCGATCTTGCTGCTGCGCATGCAATGATCCTCGCCGAACGGGCCGCGCGGCTCGAAGCGGAGGCGGTTGCTGCGAGCGCCAAAGCTGAAGCTGCCAATGCGAAGGCGGCCGAGGCACTGATCAGTTACCTCAAGCTCGAGATCGAGAAGCTGCGTCGGCAGATTTACGGCAGCCGCTCGGAGCGCAAGGCACGGTTACTGGAGCAGATGGAGCTTCAGCTTGAAGAGCTGGAAGTGACGGCGACCGAGGACGAGCTGGCGGCCGAGAGGGCGGCGGCTCAGACACAGACCGTCAAGTCCTTCCAGCGCAAGCGCCCGGCGCGCAAACCGTTCCCCGATCATCTACCGCGCGAGCGGGTCGTGGTCGCCGCACCGGAGAGCTGTCCCTGCTGCGGCTCATCGAAGCTATCAAAGCTGGGCGAGGACATCACCGAGACGCTGGAGGTCGTTCCCCGGCAGTGGAAGGTGATCCAGACCGTGCGCGAGAAGTTATCGTGCCGGGACTGCGAGACGATCACCCAGCCGCCGGCGCCCTTCCACGTGACGCCGCGTGGCTTTGCCGGCCCTAACCTCTTGGCCATGATCCTGTTCGAGAAGTTTGGCCAACATCAGCCCTTGAACCGGCAGAGCGAGCGCTACGCCCGGGAGGGCATCGACCTGAGCCTGTCGACACTGGCCGACCAGGTCGGCGCCTGTGCGGCGGTCCTGCAGCCGCTTTATGGGCTAATCGAGCGCCACGTCCTGGCCGCCGATCGGCTGCATGGCGATGACACCACGGTGCCGATCCTGGCCAAGGGTCAGACGGTCAAGGGGCATATCTGGACCTATGTCCGCGACGATCGGCCGTTTGGCGGCCGTGATCCACCGGCCGCGCTCTATTACGCCTCACGCGATCGACGGCAGGAGCATCCCTCGCGCCATCTCCAAAGCTTCACCGGCATCCTGCAGGTCGACGCCTATAGCGGCTATAACGAATTGTATGACGCCTCGCGCGCACAGGGGCCGGTTACGCCTGCACTCTGTTGGGCCCATGCCAGGCGGCAGTTTTTTGAACTGGCGGACATCGCCGCCAATGCGAGGCGCGACAAGAATGCCGCAGCGATCTCGCCGATTGCCCTGGAGGCAGTCAAGCGCATCGATGCGCTGTTCGATATCGAGCGCGGCATCAACGGCCAAAGCGCCGAAGAGCGTCTGCGGGTGCGCAAGGAACAAAGCGTCCCGCTCTTAACGGCATTGGAAGTATGGCTACGCCAGCAGCGCGCCCGGCTGTCGAACTCCTCATCGGTCGCCAAGCCCATCGACTACATGCTGCGCCGCTGGGATCGGTTCGCGCGCTTCCTGGACGACGGGCGGATCTGCCTCACCAACAACGCCGCCGAACGCGCGCTGCGCGGCTTTGCCCTCGGACGCAAGTGCTGGCTCTTCGCCGGCTCGGAACGCGGCGCCGACCGCGCCGCCGTCATGGCGACGCTGATCATGACGGCAAAGCTCAACGACGTCGATCCGCAGGCCTGGCTCGCCGACGTGCTCGCCCGCATCAACGACCAAGCCAGCCACAGGCTCGATGAGCTTCTGCCCTGGAACTGGCATAAGCTCGTGCCGAGCCATGGCGAAGTTGCGTGAGCAAGGAGGACACATGGGATCGACCGGCCTTTCCGCGGCAGAAAAATCGGCGGTGACAGCCGCCTGCCAGGAGCTGATCGATAACTTCCTGAAGCCCAGCTTCCTGTCCGCCATCCGGCCGACGCAGTTCAACTACCCCGTCGATATCCTAGGAAAGTGGCTCGGCACCAAGTATCGCTTCGTTCAACGCTACCGCTCCGGCTTCCCGGAGAATCTCGGCGAAGAGTTCGACGCCCCCCTTCGCCCGCCTCGACTGGATCAGTCGCAACCGCTTCAACATCCAGTGGCACCGTCACACCGGAGAATGGTTCTGCCTGCATCGCGGCCTTACCCTCGCCGAAGCGATTGACACGCTAAGATCCGACGGATTGCTCCATCCCAATTGAACATGTTCGGCTAACCGCGGTACTCGCCGGCTTTCAATTACCCACAAGCGCCTGATTCAATTGCGGGAGGCTTCGATCGAAGAATCTTGAATCGGAT
>NZ_LGHL01000249.1 GCF_001908205.1 Bradyrhizobium sp. NAS80.1 | reverse complement strand
GAATCGAACGAACTGACGCGGTCCCCCCACGTCTCTGCCGCGAGAACGCGTCAGCACGGCTTAGAAAAATTACACCTCACAGAAAACCGAGTTTTTCAACACAATCGGCCCGAAGGCGACATCCGTCCTTTTTGCCCGCCTCACAGAACCATTAGATCTTTGCCAACGATGATCTCGCCCTTGAAGTACTTCGCCGCCGGCGTGCGCCAAGTTTCATCGTCGATGCTGTCCATGCCGGAACGAGGTGCGACAGCACGAGTGTTTTGACACCCGCTTCCTGCGCGATGCGGCCGACATCTTCAGAGGGTGTGTGGTCCGCCTTCGCATGCGCCATGAAGACGTCGAACGTCACCGGCCAACCCTTAGCAATTGCTCCTCTTATGTTTGTCTCGAGGGCTGGCACGTACATCGTTTCGTGAAAATATCCCATTCCCCACTCGTTGCCGACCGACAACCGTGCGTTGCCTAAAATGACGCCGATCGGCCCGGCTGGCCCTCTTCGGGAGCGCTATTGCATCTGCGACAGGACCTGCTGGGCCTTCTTTTTGACGTTCTCGGGCAAAGACACGTAATGGACGGTCTTGGCGATCCCCTGCCCCTCGGTCACAAGCCAATTCATGATCTGATTAAGGAGCTTCCCGCGCTGAGGATCGGCTGGCTTCTTGTACAGAATGACCCAAGAATAGCCGCTGATGGGGTAACATTCAGCGCAATCCGTGTCGACGATGGAAAAGTCCGTGTCCGACACCGGCTTGGTTGCTGCAGCTGCGGCGACGGTATCGATCGACGGATAGAGGTACTTGCCCGCCTTGTTTTGCAGCAACGCGTAGGACATTTCGTTCTCAAGAAGATACGCGAGTTCGATGTATCCGATGGCACCGGACGTCTCCTGCACCAGCCCGGAAACGCCTTCGTTGCCCTTGCCGCCAACGCTAATCGGCCATTGCACGCTCCTGCCAGTACCGACTTTTTGCTTCCACTCGGGGGAGAAGTTGCTGAGAAATTCGGTGAAGATGTAGGTGGTGCCTGACTCGTCGAATCGATGAACGACGGTAATCGGCATATCAGGCGGGTTGACGCCTGGATTAAGTGTCGCGATCGCACGGTCGTTCCACTTCGTGATCTTGCCGAGATAGATGTCCGCGACTACTTCACGCGTGAGTTTCAGGCCTTTCTGGATTCCGGGCAAGTTGTAGGCGATGCCCACGCCTCCCAACGTGACAGGAATCTGAAGAACTTCCCCCCGGCGCGCGTGACAGCTCCTGCGCATTCATCGGGACGTCGGTCGCACCGAAGTCAACCGTTCTTGCTGTGAATCGCTCAATCCCGCCGCCGCTGCCGATCGGCTGGTAATCGATCGTCACATCGGGATTTTTCCGGCTGTACTCATAAAAGGCTCTTGAAAAGAATGGAAAATTGAAGGTCGAGCCAGCCCCCGTTATCTGCGTTGCCGCGTATGATGAGGTTGCGGTTGCAACCGCGAAAACTGCGACCCCAAATGCGAGGATTGCCGTCCGCCGCGGACGTTGGAAATCAAGCGCGCAGGCGCCAACAGAGCTGGTGCGGACCATCGGAATCTCCATTGTTGGCCTTGGGTGAGCAGGTAATTGAGGGCCTAGACCTCTGATTGTCGGAGCGGGCTCAGACCTCGCGACCGGGTACTTCGATATACCGAAATTTCTCGATTTCTATAGGAACGCGGCGTGGAGGTCTTGTGACTATGCTCGCCCGCGTCGACGGCACGGGCGATAGTAAGCTGAGAGTAAGCTGAGAGTAAGCCGGTTCGGCTTTAGGCTGTTTTGTGACGACAGAACTGACGGTATCGGATTGCTGACGCCGGAACATGTAAGCAAATAAGGACAAAATAGTTATTGCCCTCGTTGATGATCGAGTGGATGAATTCCCCCATACATATCGGCCAAGATGTGGCAAGATGTGGGTCATCGTGGACGTCGTCGTCATTGCCGCGCTGATGAAAGACACCGAAGGTTGCGACCATGCCCCTTCTGGCTTGCCGATGCCGCTGCACCCCGGGGCCGAGCGGTATTACCGCGAAATCGGCGCCCTGAAATAGCGGAGCGAGCCTGAAATAGCGGAGCGAGAATGTGCCCGGGCTGAGAGGGCGGCTGCTGCTCGCCTTTTTCCTGATCTGCCTCTTCGTCATCGTCGCTGCCGCGGCAGGCCTCTATGCCCTCCGCAATGTCGGACAGACTTTGGACCGGATTACGCTCGAGACCGTACCGGTGACTTTGAGCGCACAAGAGCTCTCGCGCAAAGCCCAAAAAATCGCCGCTGCCGGTCCAGCGCTGGCAAATGCCGCGAATGGGACCGAGGTGGAGGCAGTGTTGGGCCCGGCATCGGGCCAGTTGGTTGATGCGTCGACCATCCTCTCAAATCTGCGTACGGAGAAGCTCGATCCTGCTGTGCTCCGCGAGATCGGCGAGGTGCTGGCCAAGTTCAGCGAACATCTGCAATCGATGAGATCGGCAAGGCTCGATGCAATTGCGGCCATGGATCAGAAAAGGCGCGTAATCGCCGACACATTCGCGGCTTATATGCAGTTCTCGGCCACCTGGGAGCCACGCCTCGCCGCTTTGCGCAGCCAAGTCTTCGGGCTGGAGCGGAACATGACCTCACCGGATGTGGCGGCGCAGCAACGACGAGAGGCAGTGGACCGCTTCAATCAGGGGATGACGGATTTGGTGTGGCTCGACCAAATCCGGAAGCAAGTGGGTGTTGCTTTCGAACGGATCATGCGTGCGGCCGACGCCTCCAAACTCGCGGATCTCGATCTATTAAAGGAGGAGGCACAGCGTTCGGTGAGAGCCCTCGACGGCCTCGTTCCGTACGCCGATCCCGATGCTTTGCGGCAACTGTCCGACCCGCTTCGCGCCCTGCGGGGTGCGGTTGTGGGAGATACCAGCATCTTTGAGGTTGTCCGCCGGGAGATCGGGGCAAAAGCGGAGGCTCGGCACCTGATCGCCGAAAACGAGACGCTGTCGACCCGGCTGAAGGACGCCGTCGACCATCTGGTCTCCCGATCACGAAGCGAGCTCAACGCCGCTAACCTCGAGGCCCAGCGGGTTCAGGCTTTGAGCCTTCAGGTGCTTCTTACCGTCGCCGGGCTGAGCCTGGCGAGCTCGTTGCTGATCGTTTGGCTCTATGTCGGACGTAACATCGTGACCCGCTTAAGGCGCGTGAGCGGCGCGATGGTCGAGATCGCCTCCGGAGCGCGACAGATTTTGGTGCCGGTCGCAGGCAGCGACGAGGTCGCGGCCATGGGACGCGCCGTCGAGGTGTTCCGGCGCAATGCGATCGAACTCGACGAGCTGCTCGCCGAGCGCGCCGAGACGGCGGTGCGGCTCGAGAAGACGGTCGAGGAACGGACCGCCGAGCTCGCAGGCCGAGAGGCGACCTTGCGCGCTATATTCGACAACATACCGCAAGGCGTCGCGCTGTTTGACCGCGATCTCAAGATGGTCGCCTGGAATAACCAATTTCGCCGATTCGTAGACTTACCGGACGATTTCTTGCCGGGGCGGAGTAATTTCGCAGACTTCACCCGATTTCTTGCGAAAAAAGGCTACTTTGGCCCGGTCGACATCGAGACCGCAGTGCGCGAACGCGTGGCGCGGTTCGACGAGCGCTACGTCGGCGAAGGGGTGAAGCCGGACGGCAACAGCTTCGAGATTCTCAGAACCCCGATACCCGGTGGCGGCTGCATCAACATGTATACCGACGTCACCGAGCGCAAGAAATCGGAGGCATTGGTGGAACAGGCGCGGGCACGCCTCGCCGATGCTATCGAGAGCATTTCCGACGGCTTTGCCCTATGGGATCAGGACGACCGTTTGGTCATGTTCAACACTCGCTCGCAGGAAATGTTGAACTTGCCGGATCCTTTTGTTGTCGGCGCTTACTTCGAGGACCTGGTCCGGCCCTTATTTCAGGTCCATTATTACGATACGATCGGCGATCGCGAGGCTGGGTTCGAACACCGGGTGGCGCTGCATCGCAATGCGCCGACAACGCACGAACAGAAACACGCCGATGGCACCTGGCTCAGGGTCGGTGAGCGCCGTACTCAAGAAGGCGGTACCGTCACCACTTGGAGCGACATCACGACGCTCAAACAACGCGAAGCGGAGCTGGCCGATCTGGTGCGGCGCCTCGAGATTGCTCGCGACGAGGCGATGGAGGCGAGCCGCACCAAATCGAGATTCCTCGCCAATATGAGCCACGAGCTGCGGACTCCCCTCAATGCGATCATCGGATTGACCGAGTTACTCTGCGACAACGCCGCCCGTTTCGGCGCCGAGAAGGCGCTTGAGCCGCTGCGCCGCGTGCTCCGCGCTGGGCGACATTTGTTAAACCTGATCAACGACATCCTCGATCTTTCAAAGATCGAGGCCGGGAGAATGGATCTAACGCTCGAGAGCGTGGGGATTAGGCCCGTCGTCGAGGAGGTGCTCGGCACTGCGCGGCCGCTCGCCGAGCAGAACAACAACGCGCTCGAGCTCGATTGTCCCGACGGGATCGGCTCGGTTCATGCCGACACCATGCGGCTGCGCCAGATCCTGCTGAACCTGTTGAGCAACGCCTGCAAGTTTACCAAAGGCGGCGCGGTGCGGCTGCGCATTGCGCGCGCCGAAGAGTATGACCAGCATTGGATCGATTTCGCCGTCTCGGACACCGGGATCGGCATGACCGAAGAGCAACTCGGCCGCGTGTTCCAGGAATTTAGCCAAGCCGACGCGTCGACGGCCCGGCAATTTGGAGGGTCCGGGCTCGGGCTGGCCATCAGCCGGAGGCTGTGCCGACTGATGGGCGGCGATATAACGGTGACCAGCGCGCCGGGTGAAGGCTCGACCTTTACCGCGCGTCTGCCCGCGGAGGCCGCGCCGCCGTTGCTGCTGGCGACTAGCCCAGCGGCAAGCCAAGGTTGTCGCGGTACGGTCCTGGTGATCGACGACGACCCCACCGCACGCGACCTGATGGCGACATATCTCACCGACGAAGGTTTTGCCGTCGAGACCGCGGCGGGCGGGGTCCATGGGTTGAGGCGCGCGCGCGAGCTGCGGCCGGCGGCAATCATCCTCGACATCCTGATGCCCGATATCGACGGCTGGAATGTCCTCGCCGCGCTGAAGCGCGAGCCCGAACTCGCCGATATCCCCGTTGTCATCGTGACGATCGTCGACGAGCAGCGCAGAGGCATCGCACTCGGCGCCGCCGGCTATCTGACGAAGCCGATCGATCGCGAACAGCTTTTCGCGATCCTGTCACGCGTGTGCGCTGCCGGCGTGCCGGGCAGCGTCCTTGTCGTCGAGGACGACGAAGATCAGCGGCAGCTTGTGCGCGCGATCCTCGGGCCGCGGGGCTGGAGGGTTCGCGAGGCGGTGAATGGCCGGCTCGCCCTCGACGCGGTGGCGGCGGAATTGCCCGACGTGATCCTGCTCGACCTCATGATGCCCGAGATGGACGGCTTCGAGCTGGTGGCGGCGTTGCAAGCGAAGCCCGCTTGGCGCGAGATCCCGGTCATCGTCGTTACCGCGCTTGACCTGACGGCGGAAGATCGGAGGCGGCTCAGCGGCGGCGTCAAGCAAATCCTATCGAAACCCGCCTTTCCTCTTGCCGAGCTGATGGCGCGCGTCTGCGCACTGCTCGAAGGGTGTAGTCATGCGAAAGCTGCTTTACGTAGAGGACAATGAAGACAATCTCTACATGCTGCAGTTGCGGTTCGACGTGCTCGGCGGGTACGAGGTCCTCAGCGCCCGAGATGGCGCCGCTGGGATCACGATGGCGACCAGCGAACGACCCGATCTGATCTTGATGGATCTGAACTTGCCGGAGATCGACGGCTGGGAGGCGACGCGCCGCCTCAAGGCCAACCCGGCGACGCGCGACATTCCGATCATCGCGCTGAGCGCGCACGCGCTAATCGGCGAGCGAGAGAAGGCGCTCGCCGCTGGTTGCGACGATTTCGACACCAAGCCCATCAAATTCGATCGCCTGCTGGCCAAGATCGAGCAGGCCCTGGGCCGCGAAGCGAACGAATCAGGCTCAAAGTCGTGAACCTGGAGATCGGAGGTTTAACCTGGCATCGCGACGTTGCGTGGGGAGCTCTAATTACGAAAATCATTGAACGCCGAGGCGTGATGTTGGGCTTGTACGCGCCGCAAACTGCAACGCTTCAGATCATTGAAGCCGAGGCACTGAGGAAACATCAACAGAGCGCCTCCGCGCCGCGATTTTGGTCTGGAGGCGAAGCCGTGGCTGATAAGAATTTCTGCCCTGACCGGCACTCACACTTGGTGCCCAGCAAGGAACGTGCTTGACCGTCATTCACTTGGAGCCTGACGGCGCGATCACATTGTAAGCCGTCATTGGGCGGTGGATGCCCTTGAGCGTAAGCTCGCCCACCGGCTCGACTCTCATTGTGTCTTCGACTGCCATCAGGACACGCGGGCTGATCAGGATTTGGCCCGACTTGGCCTCGTCACAAAGCCGGGACGCAACATTCGACACCGTTCCAATCGCTGCATAGTCGAAGCGTCCCTCGAAGCCGATGGTCCCGAGCGTAGCAAAGCCATGCGAAATACCGATGCCAAAACCAATGTCTTGCCCTAGCTGTCGCCACTTTTCGATTAACGTCCAGATAGCTTCACGCATTTCTAGCGCCATTCGCACGGCTTGAAGCTCGGGCTTATCTATTGGAACTGGATCATTCAAGATCATCATCACGCCGTCACCCGCGAAATGCTCAAGGGTTGCACCGTACTTTATGACGATTTTCCCAATCTTCGCATGATAACCGCGCAACAACGACACCACGTCTTCAGGATCAGAGGTTTCGGAGAAACCTGTAAAGCCTCGTAAGTCACAAAAGAGTGCAGTAATCTCGCGTCGGTGACTCTGGAGTTGCTCCTCCATCCCCAACGAAACGATCAGATCAGCGACTTGTGGAGAAAGGAAGCGGCGCAGCTTTCCCATGCGCTCGATTTCGCCGAGTTGATCGGCCACTCGCTGTTCCAGAGTTTTGTTCCAAGTGGCAAGCTCAGCGGCTTGTGAGGCAAGGTTAGCCGCTTGCGCCACCACCTGATCATGTAGCATTTTGCGTTCCAGCGTTGCACGGACGCGCGCTCGGAGAAGGGTGGGCTGGAATGGCTTCGGCAGGTAGTCCTCGGCGCCAAGCTCGATACAACGAACAACGCTGTCGAGCTCGTCAATCGCCGAGATCATAATGACTGGAATATTGCGCAACTCCGGACTGGATCGCATGTGCTCGAGCACTTCGTACCCGTTCAGATCCGGCATCATGATATCCAAAAGCACCAGGTCAAAGGGCTTCGATCGCAAAACGCTCAGTGCTTCGTGCCCATTGGTTGCAATGGTTATGTTGTCATAGCCTTGGACATTAAGCTGCTGGGAGAGCGTATAACGATTTTCTTCGTTATCATCGACGACTAGCAGCGCAGGGTCGGGAACACCTGCTACGGGCTCTGCATCATCCTTGCTCGTCAAAACCAAATTTGTCGTAGCCATGGATTACTATCGCGCCTTATTAACCGATTATGCGCGCACAAACGCGAAAATTCTACCCCCCGCAGAGTATCAGTTTCCGCGCCCTCGCCAGTAGCCCACAGCGCCACAGCCTGCCAAGATCAGGCGGGCCAAGCGCGAGCATCGACAACCGGCCCGAAGTACGTCTCTTTGCAATTTTGCCAGGGGATCAACCTGACAAGCGCCCAAGACGGTCAATCTCCCAGTATCGTCGCGCAGATTACAGACGTCGGGGGCGTCGTAGACCTGAGCTCCGGCGTGGGCACGAAAGTGACACCGGATTGCATAATCAGTACGTGCGGATATGATTCCGCGAAGGTCAGGACGACTCCCCTAATCGCGTGCCCCTTAGTCCCGAATGGCGGCCAATGGTTTCCAATGCAGGTTCGTCGCGTCCGCGATCGTCTCGGCCAGTGATTGCCCCGGGGCGTGTCAGTGCGGCGCTGCATATGTCGCCTCCTGGCCCTTCACGTCATTTCGTTGCCGCGCAGCAACTAGGTCGCTTTCGGGGTAAAAGCAGACATCGAACGGCACGCGAAACCCGTAGCGTCCGGTCGAAAGTGACCCACTGCGGACCTCGAAGACTCATGTCACCCGAAAGGCTCTAGCGGTTTGCGTCGTGCTAAATTCAGTCCTTCGTTGCTCGATGGTTCTCCCCATAGCCAGCCTGCAATGGCTACAGCAACAACAGCTCCGGCCAACTGCGCCACAATGAACGCAAGAACTCCGGCAGGCGCGATACCTGCGAAGGTGTTGGACAGCGAGCGTGCAATTGTCACAGCCGGATTGGCGAATGAGGTTGATGCAGTGAACCAATAGGCCGATGTGATGTACAGGCCGACGGCATATGGGATTGCAGTCGGTGTTCGGGCGGCGCAGCCGAAGATGGTCAGGAGCAAGCCGAACGTGGCGACCGCTTCGGCCAGCCATTGTCCTGTCCCTGTTCGCTGCGTCAGCGAAAATTGGAGCAGCGGCAGTTCAAACATCAAGTGAGCCGCCCATACTCCGACAACCGCGCCGACTATTTGAGCAGCGATGTAGGCAACCCCTGTCGGCCAAGGCAGTTCGCCCCGGATCGAAAACGCAAGACTTACGGCCGGGTTGAAGTGCGCGCCGGAGATCGGCCCAAAGACCAAAATGAGCACCGCTAGGATGGCTCCGGTCGGTATGGTGTTGCAAAGAAGGACGAGCGCGACGTTACCGCCCGCGAGCTTCTGCGCCATGATGCCGGAGCCGACAACGGCTGCCAGAAGAAACGCTGTGCCAAGCCATTCCGCGAATAGACGGCGCGTGAGCGTCGGCATCAATGGGCTTCCGTGCCCTTGGCCGTCGAGCCTTCCATTTGCCCGATCTCTCGGAGCCTGCTTTGCAGGCTGAGCGCGTCGATAGACCGCAGTGGCAGCGCGGTAAAGACTGCAATGCGCTGGTTGAGCATGCGATAGGCATCTTCGAATGCGACCGCGATTTCGGCCGGTGTGCCCTTCGCTTCCGCTGGATCAGGAATACCCCAATGGGCGGTAGCAGGATGTCCGGGCCACACAGGGCATGCTTCCGCCGCAGCGCTATCGCAGACCGTGAACACGAAGTCGAACTCCGGTTCACCGGCCTTGACGAACTCGTCCCATGATTTCGAGCGATAGCCGGACGTGTCGTAGTCCAAGTTTTGGAGAAGATGGATGGTGTGCGGGTTAACCTCGCCTTTCGGCTGGCTACCTGCGCTGTAGGCGCGGAAATGACCCGCGCCGACCTTGTTCAAGATTGCCTCCGCAATGATCGAGCGTGCCGAATTTCCGGTGCAGAGGAACAGTACATTATAGGGGCGGTCAGCCATCAGCGCACCGTCACGACGCGCAGCATGCGGAAGAACTTGGCGCTGCCTGCGGAGTGCAGCACGCCGATTGCTTCGCATGCGCGATGCGCGCTTGATTTTCACCGGAGCCGTCACCGTACACGGTGCTTTCGCCTGTCGTGTGGAAGGTTTCCCACGCGATGCCTGCAGGGTCGTCGATCCACGCCTTCTCGGACTTGGCGTAGCAGCAAGTCGTCTCGCCCTGCTCGATGATGTTGCCGCCCGCCTGTCGGAGGCGGTCGTAGACCTCGTGCAATTCATCGGCGTTCTCGACCTGAATGCCGAGATGATCGAGGCCGGGTTGGCGGCCGCGCGTCGAGATGGCGAAGTTGACGCGTGGATCGTCGAGCATCCACTTGGCATAGTCCGGCTTCACCACGGACGGTTGAGCCGCGAACAGCGCCGAATAGAACCCGATAGACCGCGACAGGTCCTCGACAGAGACGTGAACGTGCAGTCGCTTCATGGCTTTTCCTTTCAAGCTGGCACCTTGGCGCGCTTTCGCGCGGGCTTGCACTCAACGGCAGGAGCACAAGGCGCACCGCCGCAGCAATTCTCGGTCAGGAAGCCGAGCAGCGCGGTCATCGTCTCGAACTGCGCCGAATAGATCATTAAGCGGCCGTCGCGACGCACCGTAACGAGGCCCGCGTCTCGAAGCCGATCAAAGTGGAATGTCAGCGTATTGGGCGCGAGATCGAGAGCGCCTGCGACTGCGCCCGCTGTCATGCCCTCCGGTCCAGCTTGCACAAGTAGCCGGAATACATCGAGGCGATTGTCCTGCGCGAGCGCCGCCAAGGCGGCAACAGCATCTGTCTTTTTCATATTTCAATGGTTATCGAAATAACTTTTGCCGTCAAGCATTATTTCAGCATCCATTGAAATATGGCTGTATTGCAGCATGCTTCCGCTAATTCCGATGTCCTTGAGACGCCGGGTTCAGTGATGAGATGCCCGCACCAAGGGGTGCCACAGCAGCGCCCGAACGATGAGCGGCAGTCCGACGGCTAGCGGTAATAGCCAATACATGGCGTGAGGAAGGTCCTTCCACACTGGCAATTGCTTTCCATTGTCCACGTAGAAGGCGATCAGCATGAAGACATATGACATGCTCATCCCAGTGATGTGCAGCCTCACCCAATGTCGCCAACGCCATCGAACCATCGAATGACCGAACCAAGCGCAGGCGAAGGAAGCGGCACCCAGTACGAACAGGTGGTAGTTCTCGGACCAACGCATGATGGATAGGAAGGTGGCAGACGCGAAGAGCGCGAGCAGACACCAAAAGTACACCGCGCCGAATTTGGAATGACGTCCCCGGCGCTTGATGGAGAGCATCGCCCCCCGCGCCTGTTACGACGCACGCTATGCCGAGCGGGATATGCACCCCGATGACCACAGCGAGAAAAGCGGGGTCAGCCGAGGGAATGACGATGCCGCCGATGATGGTCGCGTCGCTGGCCATGTCCGCTATCGAAGAGATTGTGTTGCAAAACTCCGGTTGAGGCGACTCGCGAACCGTGATTCCGTTGGTTTGAGGCGGCATTTGCGGGAGCAGCGGATGTTAGGGCGGCAGGAGAGCG